>DAOUCU010000078.1:0-31513 GCA_034431935.1 Dehalococcoidia bacterium
GACAGCAGGGAGGGGTTTAATATGTCCTTTGGAGTTTAGATGGGGCTGAAAATAGTAAGGCAAAGGCCGGAAAGACCGTGCCTTGACCTCGTAAGGGAGGCCTACATCGACAAAAAAGCAAGGCAAACCAGTAGAAAAATCAGATTTTTCCACTATTTGACTATTTCTCTTGCCCTAAGTCTTTCAATCGCTGATTTCGGGGATTGATGAAGGGCTTGACAATATAAGGAACGCAGAGTACAATGGGTATTTAAAATCGAATACGTAAAGGCGTTGAACGAGACTAGTAAGTCCTGAAGCGGGATCCAGAGAGCCGGGGCAGGTGTGAGCCGGTATCAGCGCCGGGGCCGAATGGACTCGGGAGCCGCAAACCGAAAAGAAGAGGAAATCTTCTTCTAGGCTTTGCCGCAGGGGCAGCGTTATCAGAGCCCAGGGTATCGTTCCGGGAAACCGGGGCCGTACCTGAAAGAGATGGTCGCCAGACCGAATAAGGGTGGCACCGCGAAGGTTTAACCTCTCGCCCCTTCTGGGTGAGAGGTTTTTTGGTTTATATGCGGCCGATAATAGCGACATACACGCCAGACAAGGAGACGTTCTCTGCCAGCGGCAAGACCGGCATACGGCCGGTCTTCCGGGAACTACCGGCGGACCTTGAGACACCCGTATCGGTCTTTCTTAAACTCAAGGGCAAAAGCCCGGCATTCCTGCTGGAAAGCGTCGAACGGGGCGAGCAGGTCGGCCGCTACTCGTTCATCGGCACCAACCCCTTTCTCATCTTCGAATCCCGGAACGGTCAGGTCAGCGTACGCAGTGATTCAGCCGAACCCTTCCCAGACGGTAAGGAAACCGACCCGCTGTCGGCACTGAGCCGCCTTCTGTCACACTATAACGCCGAACCCGTCGCCGGCCTGCCTGGTTTCTTTGGCGGCGCCGTGGGCTACCTGGCCTACGACATGGTCCGCTTCATCGAGAACCTGCCACCATCCCCACCAGACGAACTCGACATGCCGGACTCGGCCTTCATGTTCGTTGATACCATGGTCATCTTCGACCATGTTGTCAACAAGATGAAGATTGTCGCTTGCGCCATGGTCAAGGACGACCCTGCCGCCGCATACCGGGATGCCACTAACAAAATCGACACCCTGGTCAATACACTGAACCAGCCCCTGCCCACCGGACAGCAGCCATACTACACGATTAATAACGTCTCACCGCTTCCGCTTGAAGTTATCTCCAATTTCACGCCAGGCAGGTTCGAAGCTGCCGTCAGGACCGCCAAAGATTACATCATCGCCGGCGACGCCTTCCAGATTGTCCTGTCCCAAAGGCTCCAGCGCCGGACCACAGCCAAACCATTCTCAATATACCGCACCCTGCGGCAGCTTAACCCATCTCCGTATATGTTCTACCTGGATTTCAACGACTTCCAGCTTATCGGTTCTTCCCCGGAAATGCTGGTCAAACTCGACGGTCGTCACGCCGAGACTCGACCCATCGCCGGCACGCGGCCCCGGGGCAACAATGAATCTCAGGACGAAGCTCTGAAGGCCGAACTTCTTTCCGACGCCAAAGAGCGCGCCGAACACGTCATGCTGGTTGACCTCGGCAGAAACGACCTCGGGCGAGTCTGCCATTTCAAATCCGTAAGCGTACCGGTCCTGATGAGCGTGGAGAAATACTCCCATGTCATGCACATTGTGTCATCAGTCACCGGTGACCTGAAACACGGCGAAGACGCCTTCAGCCTGCTGCGTGCTTGCTTCCCGGCAGGGACCGTCAGCGGCGCGCCAAAGGTCCGGGCTATGGAAATCATCAATGAACTCGAACCGGTCCGCCGTGGGCCTTACGCCGGAGCTGTCGGCTATTTCAGCTTCACCGGAAACATGGACACCTGCATCGCCATCCGGACCATCATCTACAAAGATAGCCGGGTATATCTTCAGGCCGGCGCCGGCATCGTGGCTGACTCCGAACCAGCACGGGAGTATCGGGAGACACTGAACAAACTTGAGGCTCTTCAAAGGGCTGTCGAACTGGCTGAAACGGGACACTAGGCATTTGCAATGATCAAGGAAGCTATCGCGAGGTTGGTGGAAAGAATCGACCTTACCGAGGCCGAAGCCGAAAACGCCATGGGCGAAATCATGCGCGGCGAGGCAACCCCCGCCCAGATTGCTGCTTTCGCCACGGCACTTCGCATGAAGGGTGAAAGGGTGTCTGAAATCGTCGGCTGTGCCCGGGCAATGCGCTCCAGTGCCCTGCGAGTTAACTGCCGGCGGCGACCGCTGGTTGACACTTGCGGAACTGGCGGCGACGGCTCCGGTACATTCAACATATCGACCATCGTCGCCATAGTGCTGGCCGGAGGTGGCGTAGCTGTAGCCAAGCACGGCAACCGCTCCATCTCCAGCCTATGCGGCAGCGCCGATATGCTTGAAGCGCTCGGGGTGAGAATTGACCTCGGCCCCGATGATATCGGACGATGCATCGACGAAATTGGCATCGGCTTCCTTTTCGCCCAGCGGCTGCACCCAACGATGAAACACGCCGCCGCCGCGCGCAAAGAGATTGGCATCCGGACTATCTTCAATATTCTCGGTCCCCTGGCCAACCCTGCCGGCGCCGACATCCAGCTCCTAGGCACCTACTCAGCGGCCCTCACCGTGACGCTGGCAGAGGTACTCAAGTCCCTCGATGTTGAGCGTGCCATGGTAGTCCACGGCCACGGCGGACTCGACGAACTTTCGACAACTGGACCCAACCAGGTCGCCTATTTGAATGGCGGCATCTCAACATACACAATCATCCCCTCAGAACTCGGGCTACCCACTCCCTCGAAAGATGCGCTCCTCGGTGGCACGCCTCAGGAGAACGCGGCTATCGCCCTTGAAATACTTAATGGCAGGCCGGGTCCCAGGCGAGACGCTGTCCTGCTCAACGCCGCCGCCGGCATGATGGTAAGCGGCAAAGCCGACAGCATGACCGCCGGTCTGGCAATATCCGCCGAAGTCATCGACAGCGGCCGGGCCCTCAACAAGCTGAAAGACCTTATCTCACTGACACAACGACTGGCGGCAGATACGAAATGACTCCGGGAAACATTCTGGACGAGATTATCGCCAGCACCGCCGAAGCTGTCACCGAACGAAAACGGCTCAAACCGCTGGAGACCCTGAAGCGTGAGCTTGTACCCGTGAACCGCACCAGGGACTTCGCCGCAGCCCTACTGAAAAACGAACTGAGCCTGATTGCGGAAATAAAAAGGGCCTCACCGAGCCGAGGCGTCCTGCCGGTCAAGCTCAGCATCGCTGAACTGGCCACAGCCTATGCCACCGCCGGAGCATCGGCAATCTCGGTAGTCACCGAGCCGGAGTACTTCTTGGGCGGTCTCTCCTACCTGACACTGGCTAAAAAGACAGTAGACCTGCCGGTGCTGTGCAAAGACTTCATCATCGACCCGTACCAGATATACGAAGCCAGAGCCTGCAAGGCCGATGCTGTTCTCCTGATTGCCAGTATCCTTGGCTCTTCCAGACTTCAGGAACTGCTCGACCTGGCCGCCGACCTGGACATGGCCGCCCTGGTAGAGGTACACAACATACGCGACCTGGAGAAAGCCCTGTCGGGTCCGGTCAAACTAATCGGCATCAACAACCGTGACCTTTCGACTTTTAACGTTACACTCGAAACCACCCTGAGCCTGCGGCCACTGGTGCCCGCCGGTATCACGGTGATCAGTGAGAGCGGGATTCATTCAGGTAAAGACGTCGAGATACTGAGACGGGCCGGCGTCAATGCCATCCTAGTTGGGGAATCCCTGGTAACCAGCCCGGATCCGGCGGGTAAAATAGCGGAACTCCTCGGCAAACGACCGGAGGCCAACACATCGAACCCCACCATCGCCGAAAAGACAAACGATCGGGATAGGCCATGGTTAAGGTAAAAATTTGCGGCATCACCAATCCGGAAGATGCGGTCACGTCTGCCGAATACGGCGCCAACGCCGTGGGACTCGTCTTTGCCCCGAGCCCAAGACAAGTCACACCCGCTCAAGCACGAAACATCGTCAGCTGTCTTCCACCCGGCGTGATTAAGGTAGGAGTGTTCGCCAACCACAATTTAGCCGAGGTCAAAGAGGTCATGGCCCATTGTCGCCTCGATTTCGCCCAGCTTCACGGTTCAGAAAGCCCGGAGTATTGCGCGGCCCTGGGAACCAAAGCGATCAAAGCCTTCCGCGTAAATAATGAAGGTATACTTCAAATTATCGGGCAGTACCACACCTGCGCCTATCTGCTCGATAGCTACTCGTCTCACGCCGCTGGAGGCACGGGCCAGACCTTCAACTGGGATATCGCCGTGCGCGCCAAGAAGTTCGGGAAAATTATCCTATCCGGCGGTCTCACCCCCGAGAACGTGGCCGAAGCCATCTATACGGTACACCCTGCCGCTGTGGACGTTTCCAGCGGCGTCGAATCAAGCCCGGGCAAGAAGGACCGCGACAAGCTCCGCGCTTTCATAAATGCGGCCAGAAGCGGGGACCGGAAATGACGAGACTTCCCGACAGCCGCGGCTATTTCGGTCGGTACGGCGGCAAGTTCGTACCCGAGGTTCTGATGGCGCCCCTGACGGAACTGGAAAATGCCTATCGGAAGGCTTCGTGCGATGCCGCCTTCCAGGCTGAGTTCGACCATCTCTGCCGGACATGGGCCGGCCGGCCGACTCCGCTCTACGAGGCTTCCGGACTCAGCCGGAAGCTGGGTGGCGCCACCATACTGCTCAAACGCGAAGACCTCGCCCACACCGGCGCCCATAAAATAAATAACGCTCTAGGCCAGGCGCTTCTGGCAAAACGTATGGGCAAGCGGCGTGTTGTGGCCGAAACCGGCGCCGGACAGCACGGTGTCGCCACCGCCGCTGCCTGTGCCCTGATTGGGCTGGAGTGCGTCGTCTACATGGGCGAAGAAGATATGCGCCGTCAGTCGCTAAACGTTCTCCGCATGAAGCTCTTCGGTGCTGAAATTGAGCCGGTCGGCTCAGGCACCCGTACCCTTAAAGACGCCATCAACGAAGCTATCCGTGACTGGATTACCAATGTCAACACCACCCACTACCTCCTCGGCTCCGTAGTGGGTCCCCACCCCTATCCCATGATGGTGCGCGACTTCCAGGCAATCATCGGCCGGGAAACGCGACAGCAGATGCTGGCACGGTATGACCGTCTGCCTGACTATGTCATCGCCTGTGTCGGCGGCGGCAGCAATGCCATCGGCATCTTTAATGCCTTCCTCAGCGATACGTCCGTCGGACTTATTGGCGTCGAGGCCGCCGGCCGCGGTCTCAACACCGGAGAGCACGCGGCATCCTTAGCCCGTGGCCGCATCGGCGTTCTTCACGGCGCCAGATTCCACGTCCTTCAGGACAAGCATGGCCAGATCATCGGCGCGCACAGCATCGCCCCGGGACTTGACTATCCCGGCGTTGGTCCGGAACACTCGTACCTCAAAGACACCGGCCGTGTGACTTACGAGACAGCCACTGATAACGAAGCCCTGGACGCCTTCGATCTGCTGGCACATACCGAAGGCATCCTGCCCGCCCTCGAATCTGCCCACGCCATCGCTTACACCGCAAAACTCGCCCCGTCTCTGCCAAGAGAGAAAACCATTATTATCAATCTCTCCGGGCGCGGTGATAAGGACCTCAATATCGTGTCGGAAGCAAGGAGTGCCGGCTGATGAACCGTATAGACCCGGTCTTCGGCCCCTCCCGGCGCAAGGCGCTGGTCGCTTACGTTACTGCCGGCTATCCCAACCTCGAACGCACACTTGAGGTCGTACCCCAGCTTGCTTCACTGGGCTGTGACATCATCGAGCTCGGCATCCCTTTCTCCGACCCTCTGGCTGACGGCGTTACCATTCAGGAGGCCAGTCACGCCGCTCTCGCAAAAGGAGCCACACTGGAGTCCTGTTTAAACATGGTACGCCAGCTCCGCCGCAAGAGCCAGGTACCGCTGGTCTTTATGAGCTATTTCAACCCGGTCCTGAGCTATGGTCTCAAGCGTTTTGCCCGGTCGTCCGGCGAGGTTGGACTCGATGGCATCATCATCCCCGACCTGCCGCCCGAGGAAGGCACCGAACTTCAAGGTCACCTCAAACAGCATGGTGTGCACATGATTTATCTTCTGGCGCCGAACAGTCCTGCCCGGCGTATATCAATGGTAGCCAATCAGTCTGGAAGCTTCATTTACCTCGTCTCCCTGATCGGGGTTACCGGTGCCAGGACCCGGTTGCCCACGGGACTTGAGACCTTCGTGGCTCGAGTCCGAAAACGCACCGATAGGCCGCTCTGCGTCGGCTTCGGCATTTCCACACCTGAAGAGGCGGCCCGCGTGGCCCGCATCGCCGACGGAGTTATCGTTGGCAGCCGCCTCGTCCAACTACTGGCCATGGATACGGCGGAGAGCTTGGCCAGTTTTGTAACATCTTTACGACAAGCCCTGGACTCCCCAGGACTTTGAAAATAATCCGCGTGAACAACAATTAGAACGAAAATGCATGGAGGAAAAATGAAACAGCTAACAAAGATTATCCTGAACGAGAATGAGATCCCCGCGGCGTGGTACAACGTGCAGGCGGATCTACCCAAGCCGCTACCCCCCATTCTGCACCCAGGCACCAAGGAACCAACCATCTTACCCCCACCACTATTCCCCAAGGCACTGAACGATCAGGAGTTCAGCAAGGAAAGGTACATCCAGATTCCTGAGGAAGTTTTGGACATCTACAAGCTCTACCGTCCAACACCGCTCTTCCGCGCCTACCGGCTGGAGAAGGCGCTCGATACACCGGCAAAAATATATTACAAATACGAGGGCGTCAGCCCTGCCGGCAGCCACAAGCTGAACACCGCCGTGGCTCAGGCCTATTACAACAAGAAGGAAGGCGTCAAAAGGCTGGCCACCGAGACCGGTGCCGGCCAGTGGGGAACTGCCCTGTCAATGGGCTGCAACTTCTTCGGGCTGGAATGCAAGGTCTACATGGTAAAGGTCTCCTATAACCAGAAACCGTACCGCCGCATCATGATGGAAACTTTCGGCGCCAAGGTGGTGCCAAGTCCCAGCCCCGATACTGATTTCGGTAAGAGAATACTGGCTGAAGACCCTAACAATCCCGGAAGTCTCGGCATTGCCATTAGCGAAGCTGTTGAAGACGCCTTTAAGCACGATGATACCAGGTACTCGCTGGGCAGTGTTCTTAACCATGTCCTCATGCATCAGACCATCATCGGGCTCGAGACCAAGAAGCAGCTGGAAAAAACCGGTGATTATCCCGACATAATAGTCGGTTGTGTCGGCGGCGGTTCCAACTTCGCCGGAATGTTCTTGCCCTTTATCCCGGATAAGTTGAAGGGAAAGAAAACCACCATCATTGCCGTTGAGCCCGAAGCCTGTCCCAGTGTTACCAGAGGCCCCTACACCTGGGACTACGGCGACTGTGCTGGCATGGCACCTATTGCCATGATGCACACTCTTGGCCATACTTTCGTTCCCCCGGGCATTCACGCCGGCGGCCTGCGCTACCACGGTATGGCACCTATCGTATCCCACCTGGTCAACCTTGGATACGTCGAAGCACGCGCTGTCCCGCAGGTGGCTACATTCACCGCGGCGGTCAAGTTTGCCCGCACCGAGGGCATCCTGCCAGCTCCTGAGCCATCGCACGCCATCAAGGTCGTCATGGATGAAGCCTTGAAATGCAAGGAGTCCGGCCAAAAGAAGACCATAGTTCTCGCTCTCAGCGGCCACGGCTACTTCGACCTCGGTGCTTACGAACAGTTCCTGAGCGGCAAGCTTGAGGACTACGCCTATCCTGAGGAGAAGGTCAAGGAAGCACTGGCCCATCTGCCCCAGGTAAACATTACCTAGGAACAAAGTAGACAGTCCCCTCTCACCTGCGAGAGCGGACCGAAGTGAGGTGGATACCTCTCTGCAGAGAGGTATCCACCTCTTCTGTCTTATACCTCAATCACCATGCCCTCTTGCGCCAACCTGATGTCGGCCCCAATTTCCATAGCTACCTGCTCTAGCTCTCGGCCGATCTCATCTGCAACCAGAGGATTAAAATGCACCACCAACACCTTCGGCAAATAACCCTTAATCTCTCTGAACTTCACCAGTTCTGCCTTCAGCATCCCGGGAGAAAGATGCCCCGGCCTGACGAGCAGACGTGCCAATTGCTCCGGCCCCGTGACTTCAGTAATCAATACTTCTGGTGAAACGCATGCGGCCTCCTCACTGAAACCCGGACCGGTGTCGCCGGTGTAAAAGAAACTGCGTCCGTCTCTCGAAGTCACCTGGAAGCCAACCGTCGGCACTGCGTGCCTCACCGGAACGGGCAACACGGCATATCCCGCTATCTCGAACTCCTTGTATGGCTCAACCGCTTCCAGCTTCAAACTTGGCTTTTCAAGTGACGGGTACTCAGCGCCTCTAACATAAATGGTTCCATCGAGAAGCCGTCCCGCCACGAGTTCCAGTGTCCGTGCGAGCCCGTACACCGCTATCTGGCCTTTCCACAGACTGACATTCATACACAGCGTCACCAGGTCACGGCAGTGGTCAAAATGATGGTGGGTCAACATAACAAACTTGAGCCTTTCCTGTTCCACCAGAGACAGTGAGGCCGTTATGCTGCCAGCATCCAGGGCCATCACGCCGTCAACAAGCAGGCCGGGAAGTCTGGCCTCCGATGTCTCAATGCTGTGAACGCCC
Organism: Dehalococcoidia bacterium; assembly: GCA_034431935.1. Taxonomy (GTDB): domain Bacteria; phylum Chloroflexota; class Dehalococcoidia; order GIF9; family JBFMDU01; genus JBFMDU01. The sequence continues at coordinate 8,774 of DAOUCU010000078.1, forward strand.
AGGAACCGTACCTTCATGCGGCAACATCAAAGCTTCCTGATAACACCCACCACCCGTCCCTGGACATGGAGGTTTTCTGGACTAGTGTATATTGGCGGCAGCGATGCGTTGGCCGGCTGAAGGCGGATCCTCTTCCCTTCCCGATACAATTTTTTGAGCGTGACCCCCTGCTCGTTCTTGAGCCTGGCGGCGACCATCTCGCCGTCATCAGCTGTAGAAACAGGCTCCATCAGCACAATATCACCATCATCAATCAAAGCGTCAACCATGGACGTTCCCTTCACCTTAAGAGCATATACCTGTCTGCCGCTGACCAGTTCTTCCGGCACTTCCAGAATATCAAGTGCCCCACTGTCCCAGGTCTCCGAACCGAACACCGGCAACGGCTCGCCGGCGGCGATATTCCCCAGAAAAGGCACCGCAACTAGGCGCTTTCGCCTGGCAAGCTGAATACTACGGAATACCTCTCGATCGCGCCTGATGAAGCCTTCTCTTTCCAGAACGTTAAGGTGATACTGGACTACTGAGGTCGAGCTAATACCCAGTCCTTTCACAATCTCCCTTACCGTCGGCGTGTAGCCGTGCTCGTCTACAAACCGCCGTATGAATGATAGAACGCGCCCGCGGGTCCCACCCGGCTCCCGATTTCTCATCGTACACACCTTGGCCAACCCTTCTTCATAGAACAAATGTACCATCACATGCCGGTCATGTCAAGAGTGCCTGTTTTTGCCGGCGACATACATGATACCAGTACCTTCGGCAACAACCTTACCGTCCCTATGGGCAACCACCGCACCTACGGTCAGCAGACGTCGGCTCTCATTAACCAGACTGCCTGTAATAACCAGTTGACTGCCGACCGGCACCGTACATCGGATGCGGACCTCGAATTTGGCGGTCACACATTCCAGCCCCCTGAACCAGGTGACGTAACCCATAGCCTCGTCCAGCAGGGTGGCGATGATACCACCGTGCACCAGTCCTGGCCATCCCTGATGATATTCCCCGGGAACGAATTCCGCCCTGGCCACAGACCCATCCCAGGTAAACTTCAGCTTCAGCCCGAGCGGGTTGTTCACACCACAGCCATAGCACTTATCCAGGTCTTTGGACGTCCTTAGTTCCAGCTTCGGCGGCAACATACCGTTACTACGAGCCATCTTACTTCCTTCTAGATTGCGTTATATGCGGCGGACGAAGATAAATTGGCTGAAGCGACGCGATGTTATCACTTTCTCCCGCAGAAAGGCGACGCCAACCAATCTCAGCAAGTACCGAAGCCCGGCGCGCCCGGACAGCCGGGGGCGGCACTATCGCCTTTCCACACAGTGCTTGCCGCAATTCAGCTTCAATCATATCCACACCATCCCCACAGAAAATCGTCGTTTCCGCCGTCATCCGGAGCAGGGCATCCACCGTCATCAGTTGCTCTTCCAGCAGTCGGCGCCACCCGTGACCATCCTGGCGAAACAGGGCTACCGCAACTGCTCCCCGGCCTGACTGGTGTACCGGGCAAATTGGCAAACCGGTGAAGGCAAACGGGTACGCCTCAACCTCCAGCGTGCTGACTCCTACCAGCGGTGCACTCAACGCCAGCGCTAACCCCTTGGCGACACTGATACCAACCCTCAACCCGTTAAAGCTACCAGGGCCCAGCGCCACCGTTATTCCTCGCAGTACATCATACCCAACTCCGGCACGCTTCAACAGGATCTCGATCGACGGCATCAGCTCCACCGTATGATTGTGAACCGAGCGCCAGCTTAACTCCGCCACCGGCATACCGTGCTCGGAGAGCGCCACAACGGCAATATTCGAGGAGGTGTCTATCGCCAATTCCACTTGTTCTCTACCTTTTCCATATCGGCACGTAAAGCGCCGATCATCGACTCATAGCGCCTTCCGTTTGCCCCTATGCCAATGGCGCGCTCCATCTCGCTCACGTATTCCATCACCACCGTAAGGTTATCCCCGGGCAAAAGCTTCATAGCCCGGTCAGCCCACTCAACCACAGTCACCCCCATGCCATAGAAATATTCATCCAACCCGAGTTCCGCGATTTCATCAATATTCTCAAGACGGTACAGGTCCACGTGGTACAAGGGCAAACGCCCCTGATACTCACGCACGATGACGAAAGACGGGCTCATCGCATACTCGGAAATGCCGAGCCCCCACGCGATGCCTTGCGTCAGGCACGTCTTACCAGCGCCGAGATCACCTATCAGCAGGAAAACGTCGCCCTGCTGTGCCAGATCCCCGATCAACTTCCCCAGTTGGCGCGTTTGCTCCGGGCTGTGGGAAACGACCCTCATTGCCTCATCTTCCCGATACAGTAGCACCAGACCTGAAATGCTCCCAGCCGCCAAGACCATGGGGAACCGCCTTGCCTGACAGATCAACAACGGTAACCATATCTGCACCCCTTTCGACAATCTCTCCGATAACAGTGACGGGGCACTTCAGAGCCTTCTTGACCAGCGGCATGACACGGGGCTTGACGGTGAATAGAAGTTCATAGTCCTCACCGCCATACAGCACCAGTTCGAGGTAATCAGCGGGGAACACCGACTTCAAGCGGCGATGCACCGGCAGCTTTTCCAGCCTGATAACGGCGCTGACGCCGCTCATCTGACAGATATGGGCCAGGTCGCCAACCAGACCGTCGCTTACATCTATGGCACATTTGAGTCCTACCCGCCTGAGCGCTAGACCTTCGATAACCCTCGGCACTGGCATATTGTGCGCCCTTCGGAACAGCCTTGCTGTATCCGCATCCAACCCCATACCGGTCACGAGCATCCTCAGCCCGCCGGCTGACAGTCCCGGGTTGCCCGTCACGGCAATCAAATCACCAGGTACTGCCGCCGACCGCAACAGCGGAGACCTCATCCCCCTGCCAAGCATACCCATCACCGTAAGGGTAATCACAATGAGGGGGGATTGGGTGATGTTGCCTCCAGCGATAGCCACACCAAAGCGATTAGCCAAAGACATCATACCCCGGTAAAAGTCGACGATGTCGTTTACCTCAACGGAGTCTGGCAGTGACAGCGAGACGAGCACGTAAGTCGGCGAACCGCCCATAGACGCAACGTCACTGAGATTTACCGCCAGCGATTTCCAGCCGAGTTCCCGCCATGTAATTATGCCGGCGCGAAAGTGCACATCCTGAACCAGCGTATCAGTGGTGGCAAGCTCGGCTGAACCAACTCCCCGCCACACTGCACAATCATCGCCTATACCAACCTTCAGCCGGCGCCATGCCGGCGAAGTCCTCTTCGATACGCCGACAACACGGTCAATAAGGTCAATCAAGCCGAATTCGCCCACTTCCGATACCTTCATATTGGCAGGAATTATAGCCTAAACACCGGCAAACCTCACCCGTATCAACGAACAGGTAAGCCTGACACGGCATGGCCAGCCATTGCTCGAAATGCTATATTACGCGGCGTGCGCCGTCTCATCATCGCTGACATCCATTCCAACCTGGCCGCTTTCCAGGCTGTACTCGACGACGCGGAACGTCAAGGCGGCTTCGACTCCATCTGGTGCCTTGGTGATGTAGTCGGATACGGTCCAGACCCCCATGACTGCATCCAACTGCTCCACCGGCATGAACATGTCTGCGTCGCCGGGAACCATGACCTCGCAGCCACGGGCAAGCTTAATACCAGCCACTTCAATGACGCAGCCGCCACGGCCACTCGGTGGACCGCACATCAACTTACATCCGGCGATACCGCTTTTCTCAGGTCACTTCCTCTGCGTCTGGAGCAGGACTCATTCACCCTTGTTCACGGCAGTCCGAGACAACCGCTATGGGAGTATCTGCTGAATGTACAGGAGGCCATGGACAACTTCGCCTGTTTACAAACGCCTCACTGCCTCGTCGGCCATTCCCATGCTGCGCTCCTGTTCGAACTACTCGATGAGAGCCATTGCATCGGGCACAGGCTTTCCAATCAAGAGCACATTCCACTCAGCCAGCACCGTCTGCTTATCAACCCCGGCAGCGTTGGCCAGCCACGGGATGGTGACCCGCGTGCGGCCTATGCTATTTACGATGAAGAAAGCCGAACCATACTGTGCTATCGCACTGAGTACGACATTGCGGCCACGCAGACCAAGATGCTGAAGGCCAGACTCCCACCCTTCCTCATAAGCCGCCTCGAGGAAGGCTGGTAGACTATCCCCGGTAGTCAGAGATTTCCAGTAACGAAGAGGGGGCAGAAGCGCCAATCTTCTGCCCCCTCTTCACAAAAGGAGGAGAGATGTTACCTCGGGAAAGTCAGACCTGGCCTCGCCGGCTGGGCCTGGGTGGAAGGCGGAGAAGCAGTTGAGCCGGCCTTACCGACCTGCGGCAGAGGCATGCGGCCGGGACGTCTCAGGAATGATGGCACATCGAGACCGGTCGCATCAACACTGCTGAGCATTTTACGCAGTTCTACCTCGGTCGGTGCGCTGGACCCGTAATGGGTGGTAAAACCAGTCGCAATAACGGTAATCTGGAGCTCATCCTTCATCCTCTCGTCAAAGACGACGCCGAAGATGATATTGGCATCCGGGTCAACGGCTTGGCCGATGACCTCGGCAGCCTCATTACATTCGAACAGTGTCAGGTTGTTACCGCCGGTGATATTGAAGAGCACGCCCTTGGCGCCGCTGATAGAACAATCGAGGAGCGGGCTGGCCAGAGCGCTCTTGGCCGCCTCTACGGCACGGTTCTGTCCCGAACCACGGCCGAGCGACATCCATGCCGGTCCGGCATTTGCCATAATCGCTCTGATGTCAGCGAAGTCAAGATTTATCAAACCGGGGACGGTCACCACCTCGGAAATAGCCTGAACGCCCATGCGCAGGACATCGTCAGCAAACCTGAAAGCGGCATCGACCGTCGTCTTGGAATCGCAAAGCTCCAGCAGACGGTCGTTGTTGATGATGATGAGCGTGTCGACCTTGGGAGCCAGCTTGACTATGGCTTCCTCGGCCACCCTGCGGCGACGGGCGCCCTCAAAGCTGAACGGCTTGGTAACGATGGCAATGGTCAGAGCTCCGGATTCTTTGGCAACATCGGCGACAACGCCAATAGAGCCGGTACCGGTGCCGCCCCCCATGCCAGCGGTCAGAAAAACCATGTCCGCGCCAGCTACTACCTCATGAATCACCTGCCGGGTTTCCTCGGCCGACTTCATACCCACTTCCGGATCACCGCCAGCACCGAGGCCACGGGTCAGCCTTTCACCAAGTTGAATTCGAACCGGCGCCTCGGCAAGCGCCAGCGCCTGAGCATCTGTGTTCATGGCAACGAAATCAACGCCCCTGATCTCCTCCCTTACCATGCGGGTGATGGCGTTTGAGCCACCACCGCCCATGCCGATTGCCTTGATTCTTGCTGGAGTAGGCGCAAATGTTGTCTTAGCCACTTTATTATTTCCTCCTCGTTTATCAGAATGTTCTTTACTTAATTCCTACCTGAATAGCCGCCTGAACGCGGCCATGACGCCGCTGAATATGCCGGCGCGCTTCCGGGACTGCCACGTTTTGCTCTGCGAACGGGTGCCCCACAGCAAAAGGCCAACACCGGTGGCATAAGCAGGATTGCTTAACACGTCGGTGACGCCGTAAACACCAGAAGGCTCGCCGATTCTGGTCGGCATCCGAATTGTCGCCTGAGACAGGTCAATCAGGCCGGGCATGTTCGAGCAACCGCCGGTGAGCACTAAGCCGGCTGGCGCCAGCGTCATGTAGTCAGAAGTCGGCATCTCCAGCAGAATCAGCTTCAGCAGTTCCTCCATACGGACCCTGAGGATGTGGCAAAGATCCACATATGAAATGTTATGGCCGTTCTGTATCCTGGTATTCTCAGCTTCCTTAGGATCGAGGTTTGGAGATACATTGGCGTACTTCTTTTTCATGGATTCCGCCACGTCGAACGGCAGTCCAAGTCCGACTGATAGGTCGCTGGTAAACTGGTAGCCCGCGACCGGGATGACTGCGGTGTGATAGATACTGCCATCTTTATAGACGGCGATGTCGGTCGTGCCGCCACCGATGTCGGCAAGGATTACGCCGAGTTCTTTCTCCTCAGGCGAAAGACATGCCTCGCCGCTTGCCAGTGGCTCAAGAATGAGGTCGTCAACCTCAACGCCGGCAGCACGCACACACTTGACCAGATTCTGTACAGAGGACACATGCGCCGTAATGATGTGGGTATCCACGTCAAGTCTAAAACCATGCATACCGATGGGATTCTTGACCCTCTCCTGACCGTCGAGAGTATAGCCTCTGGGTATAGCATGCAGGATGCGCTTGTCCTCAGGAATCGGTATTGTCTGAGCCGAACTCAGAACGCGCTTGAGGTCCTCAGTTCGCACCATTCCGTCGCTACGCGGGATGGCAATGACTCCCTTGTTATTCATCGAGGTAATATGCCGCCCGGTGACACCGACAAACGCGCCGTCAACGCGCACGCCGGATGCTTGCTCGGCACGTCGTACTGATTCTGCAATGGATCTCCTCGCCTCTTCAGGATTCACTACCATACCCTTGTGAAGCCCGTGCGAAGGCACTACTCCCGAACCGAGCACCTGGATACCGCCGCTATTGTCCACCTTGGCAACAATAGTGGCCACCTTGGTTGTTCCTACGTCGATAGCCGTCACAATTCGCTTTGCCATTTCTCCTCCTTGGTCTTACTTAGCTTTTCTTCATGATGAATAACCACCGTGACCGCATGTTGATGTTTTTTTAACTTTCACATTGCCGCTATCGACCTCCGAACCCAAGGCGCTCCGCTACTCTCATCCTGGCACTTCGACTGCGCGGGTTCATCAATACCTCCGCCTCGGACGGTACGATGACCTTTTTAGTCACCAGCTTCATGGTTGGAGCGCGTCCACACTTGCAGACCGGCGTCCCGGGCAAACAAACACAGCCTGCCGCTTCCCGCTTCATGAATTGTTTGACGATGCGGTCTTCCAGAGAGTGGTAGCTAATAACTACCAGTCTGCCACCGTGACCCAGAAGGTCAACTGCCTCCTTCAAGGCTGTTTCCAGATTAGCGAGTTCACTGTTAACGGCGATGCGAAGCGCCTGGAAAGTCTTCGTCGCCGGATGTACCCTGCTATGTCTACCGCCGACCGCCGAAGCGACGACCTGCGCCAGCTCAAGGGTTGTGCGCACTGGGCGGCTTTGAATGATTCCCCTGGCGATGCGGCGGCTACGCCGTTCTTCGCCATATTCGAAGATGAGGCGCGCCAGTTCAGTTTCAGAATAAGTATTAACGATGTCTGCCGCAGTTACCTCCTGCGCCGGATTGAAACGCATGTCAAGCGGCGCATCAAGCCGAAAGCTGAAACCGCGTCCCGCCGCTTCCACCTGCATCGAGGACAAACCGAGGTCAAGAAGGATACCATCGGCCGGAACAAACCCGTGTTCCTTGGCAATTGCCCCCATATTCACGAAATTATCGTTAACCAGGCTCACCGCCTGGCCGTACTTGCGGAGTCTGGTTTCCGCCAACCTGATAGCATCGGGGTCAGCGTCAATGCCGAGTATCCGCCCGGCTGCGCCCGCTCTGTCAAGAACCGCTGCCGAATGGCCACCGGCACCCACCGTGCCATCAATGTAGCGTCCACCAGGTTTAACTCCCAGAGCCTCGACCACTTCCGCTACCATAACTGAAATATGAATTGGCGCCACCATGGTCAAGCTCATTGCCGCCTCTGTGCTCTCAGGCTTTCGATATCTTCCTTGACGTGCTCCCTGACAATCGCCTTCTCCGCACGCCACTGTTCAGGGTTCCAAACCTCAAAGTAGTTGCCAGCACCGACAACCACCGCAGAGTCCGTAATACCGGCGTGCTCACGAACCACCGGCAAGAGAACGACACGCCCCTGCGCATCCATCTCAACACGGTAGGCATCAGCCATCAACTGACGTTTAATCCGGCGTGTCCTCTCATCCGGCATCGGGTCGGAACCAAGATCCGCAACAACCCTGCCCCACTCAGCCTCTGAGTAGCCAGTAATACATTTCTCAGCAACCACTGTCAGGAAAAACCCACCGCGGAGCTCTTCCCGCCACCGCGGCGGAAGAGGCACACGCCCCTTCTCGTCAACTTTGTATTCAAATGTACCAACCAGTCCGGTACTCATTCCGCTCAAGATCCGCCTCAGACACGGTTTCTCCCCACTTTCTCCCACATTTCACCACAGAACCATTATTAAAGGAACATTATACGTTTGTCAATACCCTTTGGGAGAAAATTTGTGAAAATCTTTCTCCCACCGGTTATTAAGAAACGGCGGCCACGATCGTTATCGACCGTTAAGGTCGGCGTCAGGCCTGCCCGGAAATCCTCGTAACAAGACCCATTCACACCTTTTGGTGGGACGATATCCCTGTGCTACAATAGACGGCCATGTTTACCGTCGGTATTCTCATCTGCAGTGACAAAGGATCTCGCGGCGAGCGGTTTGACCAGAGCGGCGAAGTCATCAAGAGTGTTATGACAAAACTTGGCGCCAGAGTTGTCCGCTACGAAATCGTCCCGGATGACCCGCCGGTAATCTCCGCTGCCCTGAAACGCTGGGCCGACCAGGACAGACTAGACCTCATTCTTACCAGCGGCGGTACCGGCCTTTCGCCTCGCGACCACACGCCGGAGGCGACGCTGTCCGTCATCGACCGCCAGGCTCCGGGCATAAGCGAGGCCATCCGGGCCGAATCCCTGAAAAAGACGCCGCGGGCCATGCTCAGCCGTGGCGTTGCCGGGACACGGGGCAGGTGCCTCATCATCAACCTGCCCGGGAGCCCGCGTGCCGTCCAGGAATGCCTTGATGTCCTTGTACCCGCCCTGCCCCATGGCATCGAGATTCTCACCGGCACGGCTTCGGAATGCGCCCGCGAACAGGACCACTAGATGCGCATCGATATCCTCTGCCTGTTTCCATCTACGTTTGATGGTCCTTTGAGTGAGAGCATACTCAAGCGTGCTCGGGAACGGGGGCTGGTTGATATTGTTGTTCATGACATCCGTGCTTTCACTCACGACACACATCACACCACGGATGACTATCCTTACGGCGGCGGCGCCGGCATGGTCATGAAACCCGAGCCCGTGTTCGAGGCGGTAGATTCCTTAAAGAAGGACTTTGATCTTACTGGCGTCCCTGTCATTCTGCTGACGCCATGGGGACGTCTTTTCAATCAAAGTATTGCCTATGAACTTTCCCGCCAGAAACAGCTTATTCTTATCTGCGGGCACTATGAGGGAATCGATGAGAGGGTTTCCCAACATCTCGCTACCGACCACATCAGCATCGGCGACTACGTGCTCACCAGCGGCGAAATAGCTGCAGCCGTAGTCGTGGACGCGGTTGTCAGGCTTTTGCCCGGAGTGCTAGGGTCGGAAGCATCTTTGCTCGATGAGTCACATAGTTCCGACCTGCTGGAATATCCGCAATATACACGTCCCGCCGAGTACCGCCAGTGGACCGTACCGCCAGTGCTGCTTTCTGGAGATCATGGTAAAATAGCCCGCTGGCGCCACGAACAGGCTCTTTTGCGCACACTGAAATGGCGGCCCGAGCTTCTTGAGAAGGCGCCGCTGAGCAACGAAGACAAACGCCTGCTGGAAATGTTCAAGCAGCAGGATAACTTACAACGGGATACATAGAGAAAGGCATCAAACATGGACATCAGAACAGCGACCAATGCGAAAACGAACCCGGCTGTGCCCAAGCTAGCTCCGGGAGACACGGTCAAGGTCACTTTCAAGACCGTCGAGGGCGACAAGGAACGCACCCAGCATTTCCAGGGCGTCGTTATCAAGATACAAAGAGGCGTACCTGCCGGCAGCTTTACTTTAAGACGGTCGGCCTACGGTGTTGGCGTCGAACGTACTTTCTTCTTTATGTCACCGACGTTGACTAAGGTGGAGGTACTGCGGCACGGTAAGGTGCGCCGTTCCAAACTGTACTATCTCCGGCGTCTGAGCGCCAAAGAAGCACGCCTTAAAGAGCGCCAGGAGGCTCTAGCTGAAAAGGTGACCGCCGAGCAGGCCGTACAACCGACTGCACCGGCTGGGGCGGTCGAACCGGCCACCTAGGCTACGGCCGAGGCACCGGAAGCTTCGTCTGAGACCGCTAGGCCAACTACTGAAGCCGACAGGTAATCAAACCGGAAAATGGCGCCCCTCCGGCGCGACGCTTCAAGACTGTAGACCGTGATGAGATATGCCGAGGTCGCAGTCAACTCACCTGGTGCTCACCGCACCACTTTTTCCTATGCCATCCCTGATGGTCTCTCTCTCGTTCCCGGTCAGGCTGTCTGGATTCCCTTCGGCCCAATCACCACTCAAGGCATCGTCATATCTCTGTCAGACACGCCATCGGTAGCATCGGTAAGGGAGATAACAAGCGTCATTGGCGACAGACCGCTCCTGTCACCGGTCCAGCTGGCACTTGCCGGCTGGATTTCCAGCCATTACCTCTGTCCTTTCTTTGAAGCCCTTGCCCTGATGCTCCCACCCGGCTTTGAACAGCGCCTGACCGTCGTCTTGGCCCCATGTGACCGTGCGCCAGGTGAGACCAGGTTGTCTCCAGAACAGGAAAACGCTTTCGCCATGATACGACGGAAAGGCCGCATCACGGCAAAAGAAATGGAGAGGACGCTCGGCCAGAAGCGCGCCCGGGCGGTTATCGAGCAACTGCTCAGGCGCGGTCTTGTAGATAAGACCTACGAACTTGAACCACCGAGAGTACGGCCCAAGACAGTCCTCCATGTGCGGTTGGCCGTCGGTAAAGAGACCGCCCTGAACGAGAGCGCCCGTTTGCGTAGCCGGGCTCCGAAACAGGCAGCTATTCTAGACTATTTCGCCTCACATCCAGACCCCGTACCCCTTTCTTTCGCAATACGACTCACCGGCAGCTCCCACGATGCGGTGACTGCCCTTGTCCGTCAAAGACTGCTCGCAATTGAAAACGTTCAGGTCAGACGCGACCCGCTGGCCAACCTCCGGTATCAACCGGCAACTCCCCTTGACTTAACTCCGGCACAGCAATCGGCAATCGATTCAATCCTCGGCGGGATGACACCCCACGCTGACGGGTCTCCAGTCTTTCTCCTTCATGGTGTAACCGGCAGCGGCAAGACTGAGGTTTACCTGCGGCTCCTCCAGGAGGTCATACGTCGCGGCAAGCGCGGCATCTGCCTCGTCCCGGAGATCGCGCTTACGCCTCAGACCATTGAGCGCTTCCATGCAAGGTTCCCCGGCCGCGTCGCGGTGATGCACAGCGGCCTTTCCCCCGGAGAACAGTATGACGAATGGCACGAGATCAAGTCGGGTAGTTTCGACATAGTCATCGGACCGCGTGGCGCTTTGTTTACACCCCAACCCGACATCGGACTGATTATCATCGACGAGGAGCATGAATGGACTTACAAGCAAGTTGACCGGTCGCCGCGTTATCATGCACGGGACACCGCAATCAAGCTTGCTGAGCTGACCGGCGCTGTAGTGGTGCTGGGCACAGCCACACCGGATGTGGAGACATACTTCCAGATTGAGCATGGCCGCTACCGCCTCGTCGAATTGCCGGACCGGATAACACCGCTCGGCCCAACGCCGCTCCCTCATGTCGATATTGTTGATATGCGTGAGGAGGTGAAAGCCGGCAACAGCAGCATCTTCAGCCGCGCCCTGATTTCAAGCATGACTCAGGCACTTTCGAGTCACCAGCAGGTCATCCTGTTTCTGAACCGCCGCGGTACGTCCACGCTGGTGAAATGCCGGAACTGCGGATTTGTCCCCAGGTGTCCCCGCTGTTCCGTTGCCCTGACCTACCACTCGCCAATCGGGAAACTTATTTGCCACCGGTGCCGATACACTCTGGCCACGCCGCATAACTGCCCCCAATGCTTAAAACCCCGGTTCAAGTTCCTGGGGATGGGCACTCAGACGGTTGAGGCTGAAGTCAGGCATCTCTTCCCCATGGCAAAATTGGCGCGTTGGGACCGCGATACCACCACCACACGCCACTCCCACGAGGCCATCCTGTCTGATTTCCGCAACCACCGTACCGACGTGTTGATCGGCACCCAGATGATTGCCAAGGGACTTGATTTGCCTGGCGTCACACTTGCAGGCATCGTTAACGCCGATATCGGGCTGAACGTAGCTGATTTTCGCGCCAGTGAGCGCACCTTCCAGTTACTAAGCCAGGTGGCGGGGAGAGCCGGACGCGGCTTCTGGCCAGGCAGGGTCATCGTCCAGACCTACTGTCCCGAGCATTATGCGGTAAGACTCGCCGCAGCACACGATTACCACAGCTTTTACGTTCAGGAGATCGCCTATCGGCGGCAGTTCAACTACCCGCCATTCAGCAAGCTCCTCCGCCTTGTCTACAGCCACACCAGTGCCATTGCCTGTCAGTCTGAGGCGGAACGACTGTCAGAATTACTATCTACGGAACGCGACCGCCTCGGCATGGCTGATATCAGTCTTATCGGTCCTTCTCCAGCACCGGTAGCCCGATTGCGCGGCCGCTACCGGTGGCAAATCGTCATACGAGGGACTGACCCCAGAGCACTACTCACATCAATCACCATCCCCAGGGGCTGGATCATAGATGTTGATCCCATCGGAGTGCTATAATCAAGCGCCATGACTGTCCTTCGAATCCGGACCGTTCCCGACCCTGTCCTGCGCCAGAAGGCCAAGCGGGTCGCCACTATCGACGCCTCGGTACTGCGTCTCGTCGATGCCATGATTGATACACTGCACTCGGCCGGCCACGGCGTTGGACTCGCCGCCCCCCAGGTCGGCAAACCTCTGCGCATTGCTATTGTTGAACCACCTGACGGACCGCTCATAGTTCTCATTAACCCTGAAATAACCAAGAGGGAAGGGGAACGGGTGGTTGACGAGGGTTGCCTGAGCATTCCGGGATATCGGGGCCGGGTGAAGCGGGCGGTCTCCGTTAAAGTTAAATACCGCAACCGCGAAGGTAAAGAGGAGCGCCTCAAGTGTACCGACCTCACTGCTCAGGCAATCGAGCACGAGCTGGACCACCTCGACGGGATTCTCTTCACTGACCGTCTCGTGGAACCGGGGAAGCTCGAAAAGGTCGAACCGGAAGATGCGCAGGCCGCTGAAACGGCCTCTGCCGAGTCTCACCAACAGCTATCTGCCAGTGCTATGCCAGGTACTCCTTCAGCCTCTCTGCCAACTTCCTAGTTATTCCCGGCACTGCACTTAACTCGTCAACCGTAGCCGACTTAATTCCACGCAACGAGCCGAATCTGCGAACAAGAACCTTACGCCTTTGATTACCCAGACCCGGAACTCCGTCAAGAACCGAGGCGGTACTCCGCTTCTGCCTTAGCCTGCGGTGATAGCTAACGGCGAAACGGTGCGCCTCATCCCTGACCCTCTGTAGAAGACGGCGTGCCGGTGAGTTTGGCGGCATAACAATCGGGCCTGACACGCCTGGCAGGAACACTTCTTCCCGTTCCTTGGCCAGACTGGCCACTGATACTTTGACGCCCAGTTCCAGCATGACATCCAGCGCGGCATTTAATTGCCCCCTCCCACCATCAATCACAACCAGGTCAGGCATGACGGCCCACGCATCTTCTGCTACTGATGCCTTCGCAAAGCGCCGTCTCAGCACCTCCCTGAGCATGGCATAGTCATCCGGACCATCTACATTCTTAATGCGAAAACGCCGGTAGTGTGCTGGCTTGGGCTGACCATTCTCGAACACAACCATGCTCCCCACAGCAAATGCCCCCTGGATATTTGAGATATCATAACATTCCATCCTGGCGGGTCTTACCGGCAGCAGCAGTTCCTTCTGCAACTTCGCGAGTGCGTCGCTTACAGCCTCGGCACCGGAATCCAGCTTCAGCTTAAGCATCTCCAGCCCCTGCCTCGCATTTTCCGCAACAACGTCAATCAGTTCCCTTCGAGCCCCGCGGCGTGCTACCCGGAAAGTGACCGTACCACCACGCCCGGATCCGAGCCACCGGGCAATTGCCTGTTCATCTTCAATCGGATACTGGAGCAGAATCAGCGATGGCACTACTGCCGCTGACAGATAGTACTGCTTGACAAAGCTGGTCATAACCCGGCCTGGTGACTCCCCCTCCACCCCCTCCACAGTGAAGTGCTCTCGGCCGACCAGACGACTGTTGCGTATGAAAAAGACCTGCACGTCAGCCAGGTTACCTGACTGCGCCATGGCGATAGCATCAAGATTGCCGCGAACCGCCGCCGCCAGCCGCTGCCCTTCAACCACCGACTCCACTGCCCGTATCCGGTCACGCAACCAAGCCGCTCTCTCAAACTGCATTTTCTCCGAAGCCTCAGCCATCTTACGGCTCAACTCGCGCACCACCACATCCTGACGCCCATCAAGAAACAGGATTACATCTTTGATAACCTCAACATATTCATCGCGGCTGACCTTACCGATACAGGGCCCCAGGCAACGATGCATATGGTACTCGAGGCAGGGCCGGGTATCCCTACCGTTGATCTCCCGCCTGCAGGAGCAGAAAGGGAAAAGCTGTTTGAGCAACCTCAAGGTCTCGCGCACCGACCCCGCGCTGGCAAACGGTCCAAAGTATCGGGCGCCGTCCTTCTGCCAGCGGCGTGTAATATGAACCCGCGGCCACGGCTCTTTCAGGTCAATCCTCAAATAAGGGAAGGTCTTGTCATCTCTGAGAGACACGTTGTAGCGGGGATGGTGCTTCTTGATAAGCGTGCACTCGAGAATCAGGGCCTGCTGTTCGGAGCTGGTGACGATAAAGTCCACGTCGGTGATGCGGCTCTGCATCTGCCGTTCTTTGGCGGAAATGTCTGCGGATGAGCCAAAGTGCGCTCTGACACGAGACCTGAGATTACTTGCCTTTCCCACATAGAGTACGCGGCCGGCGTTGTCCTTGAGTAGATAGACACCCGGCCGGGAGGGCAACGATGCCAGCTGAACTTTCAAAGGCACCAAAGACCGCGGCTCCTTCCTTGGCCCGGAAAGTGGCGGCGGTTCGACTGGGACGATATCTAGCATAAACAACTCCCGGGACCCTACCGAATAAGAGACGACTGACGACAACGGAGGGTTATCAAAGCGTTAAGGCTACAAAACCCCTTCTGCATGATAGGCATGTTCAAAAATACAGTTGATTCCTCTACAATGATATTATGTTAAAATAGAATCCTCAATATGACTATGAAAAACGACATCGAGCTCTTCCTCAAGTATCTCGCCGCCGAGAAGGCCTGCTCTGACAACACGCTCTCGGCTTACAACAATGACCTCAGTCAGCTCGCCTCCTTTATCCAGACGAGAAGCCTTGAGAAAGCCGCCAGGCCAAGCTGGGCACAGCTGGACAAAGATGCTCTGGTCCAGTACATGCGTGACCTTAGAGAGAAGAAATATGCCCCTGCAACCGTCGCCCGCAAGGTGGCCACGGCCAAATCCTTTGTCAGTTGCATGGTCGCCATGGGCAAACTCCAGTGCGATCCTACGGAGGACCTCATCTCCCCGCATGTCAGCAAGCCGTTGCCCACACCGCTGTCGGTTTCGCAGGTACGTGCCCTTCTCAACGTTCCGTGCCAGCAGAATACTCCTGAATCAAAGCGGGATCGAGCCATGCTGGAGCTTCTCTACGCCACCGGCATGCGCGTCAGCGAGCTGGTAGCGCTGAACCTGGCTGACATCAACCTTCTGGACAGCAGCGTCACCTGCACCAGCCGGAGCGCCGGCCGGCGCTGCTTGCCAGTTGATCCACGCGTTATGGAACTCATCGCAGACTATATCGAAAACTACCGGTCGAAAGTTGAGAAGGATGAAGAACCAGCGCTCTTCCTCAACCAGCGCGGTGAGAGGCTAACCCGGCAGGGATTCTGGCTTATCTTGAAAGGGTACGCCGAGAAGGCGGGGCTTGGCTCATCAGTAACTCCACATACTCTCCGACACAGTTTTGCGGTACACCAATTGAACAGCGGCGCTGACCTTCACTCTGTCCAGCAAATGCTGGGGCATGCCCACATCCTGAGCACCAAGGTATACCAGCAAGTGCGTATGCCTTCATAGTCTAATCTTGTAACGGCCCGCAGGCCGTCATGGAGACGTACATGGCACCAAAATCACGACGCGGCAAAGCCAGGTTCCGCCGGCCCGCTCAACAACCAGCGGCGGCGTCTGTCACCCCCGGGACTGCAACAGCATTCCCAACCACCACCATGAACCGACCGACCGCAAACGCCGCGACTAAAGCGCAGTACGATTACGTCACCAGGGACCTCAAGCTTATCGCTATTATCGCCGGCTCGATGATCCTCCTCATCGTCACATTGAGTTTTATCCTCTAAACCGACGCCGGGGGAGACGAGGGTGGGTGACCTCGATGACGCCAGAACACGGCTAATCGAACACTTGCGCCGCAATGTCAGAGACAAGCGCGTTATTGAGGCCATGGCCCAGGTGCCGCGCGAGCAATTCGTACCCGAGGACCTGTGCTTCGCTGCTTACGATGACCGCCCTCTAGGCATCGGATTCGGCCAGACCATCTCCCAACCATATATCGTCGCCCTAATGACCGAGGCCCTTGAGCTTAACGGTGAGGAAAAGGTGCTCGAGGTAGGGACCGGCAGTGGTTACCAGGCGGCCATCATTGCCAGGCTCGCGAAGAAGGTAATCACCGTCGAGCGTATCCCTGAACTTGCAGAGTCAGCCAGAGAAACATTACGCCGTCTCGGCTACAACAACGTGGATGTACACGTATCTGGCAGGGAACTCGGTTGGCCCAAGGAAGCGCCATACGATGCTATCATCGTCACGGCCGCCTCCCCGTGCGTCTCCAACTCTTTGCTCGAACAGTTAATCGAAGGCGGCCGTCTTGTCATACCCGTTGGCTCACGCTGGGAGCAAGACCTGCTCAAGATCACCAAGCATACCAGCGGCAACCGGATTGAGAACCTCGGAGCTTGCCGTTTCGTACCGCTTATTGGCAAAGACGCCTGGGAAGACTAGGGCACTCACCCGGCAAACCACGGCAACACCGAGACCTGCTTGACATCTCTAAGCGTTAGGGGCCGTGTGCTTCACAAAGCCACAGCATCCCTTCCGCGGCAAGGTGTGCAGACTGTCAAACGGTTATGTCTGACTGTCGCTTCTCGCCACCGCGGAGGAACCGGATAGTCACCAGCCGGCCGCGTTCCAGTCCGGAAACTATCTTTTGCAGTTCGTCACCATTCCGTACCGGCTGGAAATTGACTTCGGTAATAATGTCGCCTTCTCTAAGACCCGCTCGCTCACCGGGCGAACCCGGAGATACCCCCCCAACATAAGCTCCTTCCACCGGCCCAAGTCCCACCTTGTGCGCCACGCTGGCGGCATCAGCGACCCGCAATCCAAACGAAGGAGGCCTGGAAGCCGTGCCTTTCGATATCAGGTAATCAAGCCGCTCGCGGTCAAACCCAACAACAACCTCATCATCGACAATAATTACCGGCACACCCATCTGCCCCGAACGTCCGACCATCTCGTTAGCCGCTGCTCTGTCGCGAGAAACATCCTTCTCAATAAACTGTATACCCCTCTCGCGCAGGAAGTTCTTCGCCATACGGCAGTACCCGCAGGTCTCGGTAGTATAGATGACCACTTTCATGTCTCCACCCCTTAATTTATGTCAACAGCTTTTGAATCATATTATCACCACCCAAATCCCATCCGCAACCAGCCAACTCAAGGCCTAAAGGATAAGATTCCGCGTTGTTGTCTTAGAATTAATCCAGCCCTACTCGAAACCGCGCCATGTTGTAAAGCTTTCGAGCGGTTCACGTGGTGTCACTATCTTGTTGGCAGGATGATTCCATTCCGGATAACCGATGGCGATGGAAATAAAGATTGTCTTCGAGTCCGGTATCCCGGCATATTCTCTGATAACTTCAGGATAAGCCACACCCTGCAGTTCTATGCACGTCCCAAGCCCGCGCGCCAGAGCAGAAAGACAGATGCTCTGGGACAAAAGCCCTAGGTCAAAGCCGGCGAAAGCTTTTTCAATAGAATTATCAACGGTCAGGAATATGACTGCCGGCGCTCCGAAATAGCGCAGACCCCATTGCACCCACTGCAACCGTTTTTCTCTGTCCTCCCGGCCAATTCCCATAAGCCGGTATAACTCGGCCCCGAGCGCCGTGTGCCGTTCACGGAACGCCCCCTGCGGCTGGCTCCAGGGCACCTCGAACCTACCCTTGACCCCGGCACTGAATCTGCGCACATTCTCGTCACCAATACGCTTCAACACCGCACCAGCCGCTACTACCATCTCCCAGGGCTGGGAATTCCCCGAAGATGGGCAACGAACAGCTACTTCGATAATCTCGCGCAGCATTTCTTTGGACACTGGATCTGGCCTGAAGGCTCTGATGCTCTTTCGTGTTTGTATCGCCTGATCAATATCCATACACACCCTCCTGAAATAACTTAGCAGGCATCTCAAACCCTAACAACCACCCTTATCCGATTACAGTTATGATAGAATGCTTAGTATATCTAAATCTAAACAACTACTCGACCTTCGACTCCCTGAAGGAGACGGATTACGAACATTACAGTTCAAGTGAAACAATTCGCCAGACAGATTGGAGTGGACCTGATCGGATTTGCCCCGATAGAGCGCTTCGCATGTGCACCCGCACTGGGCGGCATTGACCCATCCGTTTACATCAAGCGGGCTACAGGTGTTCTGGTCTTAGCCTGCCGCATTCAGTCCGGAGTGCGTAAGGTCGCGGGCTCCTACCTGAGTGATGGCAAGACCTATGGCCCTTATCTCTGGTATGGCTATGGCTATCTCAACTGGTTCCTTTCCGAGTGTGCTTATCGGATAGCCAGTTTGCTTGAAAGCGAGGGATATAGTGCTATCCCATTCCCACCAACCGGTCCAACTAGCATGTATCGCCGCTATGAAGGCTTTGCTGGCCTCGACACCGATAAGCCTTTCTCAGCTGATATCTCACACCGCCATGCCGCCGTAGCCGCTGGTCTTGGTGAGCTCGGCTTTAGCGGCCTCCTTCTTACACCCGAGTTTGGGCCGAGACAAAGACTCGTGACAATAGTCACCGACGCTCCGCTCAAACCCGATAGACTCTACCAAGGACCACAGCTCTGTGACCGCGAACATTGTGGCATCTGTGTTAAGGCCTGCCCTACCTACGCCCTCAACAGCAGAAACACCCACAAGGTGACCATTGAGAGAGAAACCTTTGAGTACGCAAGAGTAGACTATACAAGATGCCTTATGGGCGTGGCTGGATTCATGAGGAAAGGCGGTGCACGTACCGATTTCAACATGCCACCTCAAGAAGACGCAATTACCAGAGATTACTACAAACTCAACCGTGAAAAACGTAATCCGATCGACCTTACCATGATTTCCGAGCCGGTCCACATGAACCTTTGCGGACTTTGCCTCTTATCCTGCCCTGCACCGGTTAAGACCATTAAGAACGCTGGAGCAATACATCGCCGTATGTCAGTCAGATAGCTTCTACGAGCGCTTCCTGTGCTCCGATGCCAGCACAAATTTGAAAAATCGCAAGCTATTCCCATAGAATGATACAGGACCACGACCGTTCCCAAAAGGGAAACTGAAAGAGTCAATGGGAAGCACCGATCAGGATACAGTTCTGCTCGAGCAAGCTGCAGCGCGGGCTGAAGAACTTGGCCGACTTGCACGCGAAGCCGCAGAGCGCTCCAGGCGGATCGTTTACGAGCGCATTTCCCGCGCCGAAGAGACCAGCCGCAAAGCATTGTCACTTGCCGAGCAGGCCTTATCAACAGCAGAGGAGCTCGGCGCAGCGGCCGAGCGCTCCTTCACCGAAGCTAAGAAGAACTACGAGTCTGCGCTCCAGCGCGCCGAACAGGTATCCAGGCTTGCCAGAGAGTCTGCCGGGGTGTCTTCTAAGGCCTTCGAGGAGGCCATCTCCAAAGCTGAACAAAGTATTAAACAGACCGAGGAGTTCACGTGGCAACTGACCAGGAAGTTTTCAGATACCGTCAACCGACTCGATGAGTCCACCAAGAAGACCAAAGAAACAGCGCTGGAGGCAATAAGATCTTCCCAGCACGCTCTTGATAGGGCTGAAGAGAATGCCAAATCCACGAAACAGCTTGCCGACGAGGCACTCAAGACGGCCCGTGAAGCTATCGAGAAAGTGGACTACATTACCCGGACAACGCGTGAGAACGCCGCCACAGCCAGAACAACGTCCCAGCATGCCGCCGCTCGTGCCGAAGAAGTCGCCAGGGAGACCGAAAGCTACCTGAATCAGGCCCGGCAGGAAATTGACAAGGCCATCAGCACCAGCGAAGCCACTCTTGAACTTGCCCGCAACGCCGCCGACAGGTCCGAGAGACTGCTTCAGGAGGCCATATCCCGCGCCGCAGAAGAGAAGACCCGCATCGAGGCTGCCCTGGCCGCGACGCAACATAAGGCAGATGAGGCCATAGCGAACGTCGAAGCGTCGTCACGATTGGCCATCGAGGCAGCCGATAAGGCGGCGGAAACTGTAAACAAAGCTTCTGCGTCCTCATACGCAAAGTCGCAAGATGCCATCCAGCGGATTCAGAACACTGCTGATGCCGCGACTGAGACCGTAGCCAAGGCAGCCGCTGAAGTCCAGAGGATATCTCAGGAAAGCGTCTCACACATTGAACGCGTCGTTCAAGAGGCTCGGATTGCCTCAACCGAAGCCGCCAACGCCGCCCTCGCCGCCGCTGATGCCGCCGCAAGGTCGGCCGCCGAGGCCGCGGCCAATTCCCTGCGGGCTTCCCAGGAAGCGGCCAGCAGGGCGGCACAGGCAGCAGACGATGCCCGTCAGGCGGCGGATACCGCGTCACGTCAGGCTATTGCATCCGCCTCTAGGGCCGCCGCCGAGGCGGATGAGACCATAAGGCGGCTATCTCAAGAAACTATAGCCAGAATCGAAGCCGCTACCGCCTCCATACGCCAGGCTGCCGAATCCTCTCAGAGAGCTTCAAAAGAGGCTTTAGACCTGGCCAACCAGGCGGCTCTGCAGAGCCAGGCGGCCTCAGAAAGGGCCGCCGTAGCCGCCAGAGAAGCCGCTGAAGCTGCCGTCAAGTCGGCCGTCGAAGCATCCGAGGCATCACAGCGCGTTTCCCAAGATGCCCTCACCCTCTCCCGGCAGGCGACACAGGAAGCAACATCAAAAATTGAGGTGGCTGTCGGACAGGTCCAGGCAGCGCTTGAGACCGCAATCGCAACTATCAAAAGTGCTTCCGAAAAAGCTGTTGCTAGCGCGCGGGAGGTTATGGAGCATCTACAGGAAATAACCCAGGGTGCACTGGCCATGACCGACCAAGCCATTGCCGAGACGAGACTTACTGCGCAGACGGCCAAAGAGACCAGAGAAGCCGCTGAGGCCGCTTTCAACGCCGCCACCGAGGCCGCCAGGACGGCTCGGGAGGCCTCACAGGAGGCACTGACACGTATCGAGCATATAGCCGAGGACACCCGTCAGAAGGCTCAATCAGCAGCTGACGCCGCTCGGCAGGCCGCCGAACATGCCATCGAGGCTATCAACGAAATCGGCGAGGCTTCCCGCAAAACATCACAGGAGGCCATTGCCCGTGCGGAGATTGCTTTAGAGCAGACAAGACTTGCCATGGAGGCCGCAGCCAACTCCGCCAAGGAGGCAGGCACCGCTTCGGAGAAAGTCTCTCGCGAGGCCCTGACGAGGATAGAAAGGGTGACGGAGGACCTCCGCGCTACCGCGGAAGCCTCGTCGCGAGCCGCAAGCGAGGCTGCCGACCGGGCTTTCACCGCCGCTGGTGAGGCTGCCGATATTTCGCGCAAAGCTTCCCAGGATGCCATCGCACGGGTAGACGCCGCCATCGAGGAGTCCCGCCGCATTGCCGATTCGAATCAGCAGGTGTTCAGCGCCGTCATGGCCCGTCTGGAAGAGATTGGCCAGCAAACCAGGTCCGCGTCTGAAGAAGCGTCACGCCGGTTTGAAGAGCATGTCAGGCAGATTGAGGAACATGCCCGTCTGGCAAAAGAGGCCGCCGAGGCCTCGGTAGTCGTCGCCCAAGAAGCCGCCGAGTCAGCCATCAAAGTAGCCCGCGAAACCTCAGAGGAAGCCGCCAGGCGCGCCCGCGAAATCATGAGCCGTGCCGAGGATGAAAGCGAGAGAACACGCCGCGCCGCTGAAACCTCCCTCCGCTCCGCCAGCGAATTCGCCGAAGCCGCCGCGAGAAAGGCGGCTGAATCCGTGGAAATCGCCCTGCGCGCATTCAGTGAAGCTTTCAGCGCTCTCGGTGCCGTAACGAAGGCCGTAGACACCACCAGCGGCATCCGTCAGGACGCCGGCCTGCCCCTGTCGGCCAGTCCCACACCACCCAACCTGCCCGTCGCACCCGACGCTGGAAAAGAAGGAGATGCGGCCAGTACCGAGCTACGCCAAAAGATGGCAACGCGCCTCGGAGAGCTCACCCGCATGTACTCCTCAAAGAAGCGAAAGGGAACCGAGGACTGACCCAGCGAAACTTTGCCACCGCTTCTTATCCACACAAAATCCCTGCTCCACCTCATTGACTTTTGCGGTACATGGGCCTAGACTAATTTCCGCCTGTGCCCGCTGAGCTTTAGCATTGGGGGCACGGCGTAACGTGAAGACAAACGGGGGTAAGCATGGACCAG
>DAOUCU010000079.1:0-5041 GCA_034431935.1 Dehalococcoidia bacterium
GAGTTCATCCCCCTGAGCAAACAGGCGCCGGCAACTCAGACCACCTCGACCGTCCGTCAGCTACAGTACGAGGTCGATAAAGCGAAACTGGCGGTAGCCCAGACCAATCTTGCCGTCGAACAGAGCCGCACCACGCTGGAAGCCGCCCGGCTCAACCTTGAGCGCGCCCGGCGGGAGCTGGCCCGCGCCATGCTGACCGCGCCTTTCAACGGTATCGCCGCCGAAGTCCCGGTCCGCGCCGGCGACCGCCTCGGCCCGGCAACCTACACCACCATACCCATCATACGCCTCGCCGACCCTTCAGTCATCGAAATGGAAGGCTATCTGGATGAACTCGACCGGCCCCGTGTTGCCGCCGGCGCCGCGGCGACCATTACCGTGGACGCCCTGCCCGGTGTACCCGTCAGCGGGTCCCTCAGCTACCTCTCGCCGGTGGCCCGTATCCAATCCGGAGTTGTGTCATACGCCTTCACCATCAGCCTGTCACAGCCTTACCCGGCGGGGCTGGCCGATGGAATGTCGGCTACCGCCTCACTGACCGCCGGCCCCGCCGCAGTCGCCAGGTAACAGGTATCGCGGAGAAATAAAGCTATGCCAGAGGCAAAGACCCACGTTAATCTTCAACCCTCCGCCGATAACATCTGCATCCGGCTGGTGGAAGTATCCCGGGTATACCGCATGGGGCAGACACAGGTGACGGCACTCGACCGCGTTTCTTTGGACATTGCCACCGGCGAATTCATCGTCCTGCTCGGCCCGAGCGGCTCCGGCAAGACCACGCTCCTCAATCTCATCGGCGGCCTCGATACTCCCACTTCCGGCCAGGTAATAGTCAACGGTCTCCGCCTGGATACCATGAAAGAGCGCGAGCTTACCGACTACCGCCGCCGGCAGGTCGGCTTCATTTTCCAGTTCTTCAACCTCATCCCGACGCTGACCGCAAAGGAGAACGTGGAGCTGGCCGCCGCTCTGGTGCACAACGGCGCCCGCTCCGAGCAACTTCTTCACGAGGTCGGCCTAGGCGAGCGCCTAAGCCACTTTCCCAGCGAGCTTTCCGGCGGCGAGAACCAGCGCGTGGCCATTGCCCGCGCCCTGGCCACCGACCCTCCGGTGCTTCTCTGCGACGAGCCTACCGGCAGTCTGGACTACCAGACCGGCAAGCGAATTTTCCGCCTGCTCCGCGACCTGAGCGCCTCAAAGCACAAGACTATTATTGTCGTCACCCACAACTCGGCCATCGGTGCCATTGCCCACCGGGTGATAAGACTGCGCGACGGGCGCGTGACCGGCATCACACGCAACGAGCCGCCGCTCGACCCGGAGGAGCTATCGTGGTAGGCAACGGCGGCCTCCGGCGCAAGCTCTTCCGTGACCTTAAAGCCGGCAGATTCCAGTTCGGGGCCGTGGTCATCGTCATTGCCCTCGGCATCGCTACCTTTGTCGGCCCGTACGGGGCCTTTCTCAATCTCGATCAGGCCCTGGAAAGCTATTTCCAGCGCTTCGACATGGCCGATTTCTGGCTCTCGGTAGACCATCTGAACGAGAGGGCGGTGCGGCAGATAGATGAGATGCCCGGCGTCACCGCACAGGGCAGAGTCCTGGCCGATGTGGTCATCGAACTGGGCGGCGAAACCGGAGAACGCATCACCGGACGGGTGGCCGGCCTGCCACCTCAGGGACACCCCAGGGTAAACAACATTGAAATCGTGGCTGGTGCCTATTTCAGCGATAACTGGTCGCGGGAAATACTGGTCGAAGAACGGTTTGCCGGGTTCCATGAACTGAAGCCGGGCGACTGGCTGACCATCCGCGTCGGCAACACCACCGCCCGCTATCGTATCGCCGGCATTGCCACCGGCCCGGAATTCATGTACCCGATTAAGAGCGCCCAGGAGCTTATCACCACCCCCCGCACCTTCGGTATCCTCTTCCTGCCGCAACCGTCGCTGGCCGCCCTTTTCAACATGGAAGGGCTGGTCAACGATGTCAACATCCGGGCTGATGCCGGCAGCGACAGGCAGGCTATAGTCAACGCTCTGGGACGGATCCTGAGGGCCAACGGAATTGCGCGGATGACCGAAAGGAATGACCCGCAGGGAATAGCTTCCCGGAAGACAGATGCCATCGAGGGTGTCCGCACCGCCTACCTGACGCGCCGCAACGACCAGATAACCTACAAGCTGGTGCGCCAGGACCTGGACAGCTTCCGGCAGATGGCCTTTCAGTTCCCCATGCTGTTTCTCGTCATCGCGAGTCTTACCACCTACATCCTGATGGGGCGGCTTATCCAGTCCCAGCGCGTCCAGATAGGACTCATGCGCGGCCTCGGGTACAGCAGGGGCTCCATCCTGAGGCACTACCTTGGCTTCGCCGTGATAGTCGGCGCCGCCGGCGCCCTGCTCGGAGTGGGACTGGGGGCACTGCTCGGTTATTACTTTGCGGAATACTATGCCGGCGAGCTTAACCTGCCTCTCACCGGTTACTCTATTTACTGGTCGGTGATGGTAACCGGCACACTCATCGGCATCTTAGTCCCCGTCCTGGCCGGGATATTACCGGGGTGGGGAGCGGCCAGACTGCATCCGGCACTCGCCATGCGCCCGGCGCCGCCGGTGACCGGACGGCGGTCGCCTCTGGAAGTGGTTTTACCCTTCCTCTCGAGGCTCCCCTACATCCTGCGCCTGCCCCTGCGCAACATCTCGCGGAAGGCCCGCCACAGCCTGGGCATGGCCTTTGGTGTCGCCGCCGCAGTGTCCTTTATCCTTGTTTCGATGTCCTTTGTTGACGCCTTCGAAAAGGCTCTGGACACCCAGTTCAACGTGACCCAGCGGTACGACGCCGTCGTACATTTCGAAGGACGCGGCCCCGCGACCACCGCCGGCTACCTGGCCAACCTCGACGGCGTTAAGAAGGCAGAGCCGGTGCTTGAGGTCGCTTACCGGATACGTTACGGAGACAGGAGCGCCGATACCAGCATCATGGGACTGCCGTCAGGGGCATCACTTTACAGGCCGGTAACCGCCAGCGGCGAGTCACCCACCATCCCTCATGACGGCATCCTGCTCCCCAGCACCATCAGGGCCCGGCTGGGGGCACAGCCGGATGTGCTCCGGCTTGAGCCGCTGGTCGGCACCGTGGGCGATGCCGAAGTCAGCTTTGCCGGGTACGTCGAGTCGCTGATGAGCAGCCGCGCCTTCATGCGGCTCGATGATGTGCAGAGGCTGGTGGACATGCCCGGCAGCGCCACCGGTGTCCTTGTCGCCTTCAGCGGCCCGCCGACACCGGAACTGCTCAGGAGAATCTACGGCACGCCCGGGGTCTCGTCGGTGGAACTTATCGCCGACACGCGGCGCTACATAGACGACCAGATGGGATTCATGTGGGCCTTCATCGGTGTCATGCTGGCCATGGGGGCCTGCCTCGGAGGCGCCATCATCTTCAACACCGCTACGGTAAATGTCCTCCAGCGCACCCGTGAAATCGCGGTGATGCGGGTCATTGGCATGCGCACCCGCTGGATTACCGCCGTGCTGACCATGGAGAACCTCGCCGCCGCCTGTCTGGGGATTATTGTTGGCATCCCCTGGGGCTACCGGGTAGCCGACTACTTTTTCACCAGCATGTCGGCTTCCGAAGATGTGGGCGGCCTTACCCTGTCGCTTTTCCCGCGGACCTACATTATTGCGGTGCTCTCCGCCGTAGCTATCATGCTCCTATCGCAGATTCCGGCTATCCGGCAGGTCCAGCGGCTGAGCCTGTCCACAGCGCTCAAGGACTGGTACGAGTAAGGCTTCGCCGACGGGGTCAGGCAAATAACGCCGGAATAACCGCCGGAACCAGGATACTTCTGGCTATGAGAGACCCTCACTGCAAATGATCACCGGAACCGGGCGCTCTTCGCTCTGCGGGCCGCGATTCCCTGCCCAGTCACGCATGTTGTACTGATAGTACAGTTCACCGAGGTTTCTTAACAGGTCATCTCCCGTAATTCCGTTACGGCGAATCCGGTTCAACTCTTTGACCAGCGCTCCGGTCAGTGTCCCGCGGAAAGCGGCTTCCAGGACATTTATGCGGGCTTTGACTTCGTCATCGGCGGCGGCATTAAACATGACGCGCAGCTCCCTTAACACATATCTCTGACCCTGCGTCAAAGACGGCGTGTAATCGCGCTCTGCCTGGCGGTGTTTCACTTCCTCGGCGAACCGGCGTTTAACGGCCATAACGATGGTGTTATAGCCTTTCGGCAGCGGGAGACCTTCCAGATCCGGTCCGCACCTGATGGTCCCCAGTATGCGGGGAATATCCCTGGTCACGACTTCGCCGCTCTCGTCCAGAAGGAATAACTGCTGATAGCGACCGGCCTGGCAGAAAACATAAGTCCCTTTTGCTGTCGATGGCTTTACCGTTCGGATACCGTCTCTCAGATTAGCAATTCTCTGGTATTCGTCAGGCCTTTCTTTTCTAAGCTGGCGCAGTATTTCCTCGGCCTCGTTGATGTCGATTAGCTCGCCTTCCTCATCCTCAAAAAGACTCAGTTGCCCGCCCTGCTTCTCGTAAATGGCATACATCGCCTCTTCATTGAGGGTTTCCGTGCGGTCAAGGATGGCTGAATCCTCGCCAATCGTGTCATGTATTTCCTGGATGCGGTTATGCAGTTTCTGTTTCAGTCCCAGATTGCGTTCGATGCCGGTCTCGGGCAGGAAATTAAAGCCGTAGATGACATCAAAATCTGAGCCGATGCGGTCAATGCGCCCGAAGCGCTGGATGAGCCGCACCGGATTCCAGTGCAGGTCGTAGTTGACAATCTTATCGCAGTCCTGCAGGTTGAGGCCTTCCGCCAGAACGTCGGTGGCGATTACCGTCATCAGCTCGCACTCTCCCGGAGCGAAGCGGTATTCCGGATTAGCTTTAGGGGCGAACCTGCCCACAACTTTGGCCTTGCTTTTGTCGCCGCTGAAGATGACGTCAATGTCCGCCTGCCTGCCGGCAGGATTAAGGTTATCGAACAGATAGCGCGCCGTATCGGCGTACTGTGTAAATA
>DAOUCU010000080.1:0-22520 GCA_034431935.1 Dehalococcoidia bacterium
AAATAGCCGAGTTAAACGCAGCTCTAGAAGAATGGGAAAGGGTCTATAATACCGTCAGGCCTCACCAGGCCCTGGGATATCTCACTCCTCAGGAGTATCTCGAGTGCTACTGGCCGCATCGTAGAAAGGGGGTGATGTGTCACTGATCTACTGAACGAGTACAATCCCTTGACACGTTGCACCTCATAGACTATATTGGCGGCAGTCATTTGATGACACTGAAAGCCGCAATCGCTAACGGGGGTGAAGCTTGGGCAACAAAATCGGAATCGGAATCGGGGCCTTCTTCGGGGTGGTTATCATCATCGTGGTGGTTGTAGCAGTCATGATGTTCCAGAAACCATCGGCGCCAGCACCACCACCTCTCGCACCATCCACTTCGACGGGAACGGGCGGACCAGGCCAGTCTCCTCCTTCCCTCGAACAGCAGGTGCAGGATGTCCAGAAAGCCATACAGAAAGCACAGGAAACCGGCCAGCCTCAGGACATTACTCTCGTCATAACCGAACAGATGGCCAATGACGAGGTGGCCAAGGCACTCAAGAGCCAGCCGGCCAGTGGTGATTTGGTGCTCAAGGAAGCCACCATATACTTCCGCAAGGGAGTCATGGAAATGCATATCAATGCTAGCATGATGGGCATTTCCATATACCCCAAAGTGAGAGCCAGTGTTACCATTCAGGATGGCAAACCGGTGGCACAGAATCTTACGGTCGAACTCGGCATGGTCGGCCTGCCGGGGGCCATAAGCGACATGATCAAAAAAACAGTAGAGGACCAGTATGCCGCTTTACTGCGATCCTTCGGGACAACCATCACCATCAAGTCCGTCCAGATAGAAGACCTGAGGATGATCATCCAGGGAACCGCCAAAAAGACGTAACCATCTGCCGGACAGGCGATATCCATGATCCATGATTCTGGGGGCGTCTCAGGATGCCCCCAATTTTCTCCATGCCTCTCGCACCCTCAGTTCAA
Organism: Dehalococcoidia bacterium; assembly: GCA_034431935.1. Taxonomy (GTDB): domain Bacteria; phylum Chloroflexota; class Dehalococcoidia; order GIF9; family JBFMDU01; genus JBFMDU01. The sequence continues at coordinate 979 of DAOUCU010000080.1, forward strand.
GCTCGGCAAGATCACAGTCGGTATTGATGACTACCGCGGTGCGGTTGACCTTGCTGTCCGGCGGCAACTGATGCCGAAGGCGCTCCCTTACCACCTCCTCCTTCAACCCTTTCTGCTCCGTCAGCCGTTTTACAATAGTTTCCTGAGAGGCCACCGTGAGCCACACCTGATCAACCAGAGACAGCGTCCACTCCGCTTCGAATAACAATGGCGCCTCGATCACCACCACTTGTGCTCCACGCTTCCGGTACTGTTCAATAGCATCTTTGACCATATGAATTATTCTGGGATGAGTAATCTGGTTCAATCTCTCAAGGGCTCTGGGGTCAGAAAATGCCGCTTCGGCCAGCTTCCTCCGGTCAATCTCACCATCTTTTCCGACCACCTTATCGCCGAAGGTAGCGACCACCTCCCGCCAGACTGCACTGCCGTACCTCAGTGCCTCATGGCCCAGCTTATCAGCATCAACCACACACGCCCCAAGTTTGGCCAGCATCCCTGAAACAGTGCTTTTCCCTGTACCCATGTTACCCGTAAGACCAATAACAATCATCTCGTGGCTATTTTAGAGCCGACACAAGTGGCCTGTCTATCCACGAGCAAAGGTTAATGCCGCGAACCACTCTTGCCTTTCAGCCTGATACACCGGGTGCTATAATCACCGTCGGGTTGGACGATGTTCGAGGCTACACTTTACGAGAAACTCCCCGGCCTGCAGGTCCAGTGCCACGTCTGCCAGTGGCGCTGCAAGATTAACCCCGGTCAGCGCGGCGTATGCCGCATGCGCCTCAACCGTGGCGGACGGCTTGACGTACTTGCCCATGAAGAGGTCTCTTCGGTTGCTGCCGACCCGATTGAAAAGAAACCACTCTTCCATTTTTTTCCGGGCACTCTCGTGTACTCGCTTGGGTCATGGGGATGCAACTTTCATTGCGTCCATTGCCAGAATTGGGAAATCGCCTGCGTGGATGGTGTACTTGGCTCACGGAAGCTTTCGGCTGAGGCCGCCGTCAACAACGCTAAAAAGATGCACTGTGCCGGCATTGCCTGGACCTACAACGAGCCCGCCATATGGCTGGAATATACCATCGAATCGGCCAAGCTGGCGCGCAAGAACCAGCTCTATACTGTCTATGTCACTAACGGCTACCTGACATCAGAAGCACTTGATGCAATCGGGCCTTATCTGGATGCCTGGCGCGTTGATGTCAAAGGTTTCTCCGAATCTTTTTACGAACGAGTCGCCAAGGTACGCCACTGGCAAGCGATCCTCGAGGTAACCAAAAGGGCCAAGAAAAAATGGGGTATGCACGTCGAAGTCGTAACCAATGTTATCCCGACATTGAATGACGATGACCGTCAACTCAGCGGTATTGCTGGCTGGATTTATCATGAACTCGGGCCGCTGACGCCCTGGCACGTGACCCGTTTTTATCCTCATCACAAACTCGCCAATCTGCCGCCAACACCAATTGAAACTCTGGACAGAGCGGCGGAAATCGGCCGTGATGCCGGCCTGCGTTTCGTCTACACGGGCAACATCGCTGGCCGCGATGAGAATACCGTCTGCTATCACTGTAACAAGCTGATCATCAAGCGCGTGGGTTATAATACTCAAGTTGTGGGCACCAGGGGGTCCAGGTGCGACTATTGCGGTTCCGAACTCAACATCCGTACCTGGCTGGGCAGGTCCGGAACGCAAATTCTGCCGGGAGGCGTGTGATGACAGGCGTAGTTTTCGGCTGTATCGTCCCCCACCCGCCATTAATTGTTCCCGACATTGGTAAAGGTCAGGAGAGGACCATTTCATCAACGATTCAGGCCCTCGAAAGACTGGCGGCATGGCTCACGGAACAGAAACCGCAGACCGTTCTGGTCATAAGTCCCCACGGGCGCAGTTTCCCAGCCGCAATGGGAATCCTTACCGCGCCTTCATCAAGCGGTGACCTGAGCAACTGGGGATCCCTTGGCCCGGGTCTCAAATTCACCAACGACCTTGACATGGTCAGGCTGATACAGGAAGAGACAAAGCACGCCGGCATCCCACTGCAGTCTATAGGCGAAAAACGTTACGAACTCGACCACGGGGTAATGGTGCCATTCCATTTCCTGGCAAAGTCCATTAAAGACGCGATGCTCGTACCCATCACTTTCTGCTGGCTCTCGCCTACAACGCACTTTGACTTTGGAAAAGCCATTCAGCGCGCCGCAAAACGCAGCGGCAAGCGGGTCGCCATCATCGCCAGCGGCGACCTCTCTCACCGGCTGATACCGCAGGCACCGGCTGGATATGACCCGGCGGGTAAGATATTCGATGAGCGCCTTATTACCGCCATTAGAAACATGGACACCGGCACAATACTTGGCTTTGACCCCGATTTTGTTGAACACGCCGGAGAGTGCGGCTACCGTTCGATAGTCATACTCCTGGGCGCGCTCGAAGGACTGAGGGCAAAACCGGAAATCCTTGCCTACGAGGGCCCATTCGGCGTAGGTTACCTCACCGCTGCCTTCAGTGTGCCATCAAACGACGCACCTCACCCGCTGGTCAGGCTCGCCAGGGATACCGTCGAGACCTATATCACCTCGGGCAAAACCCCAAAAATAACGCACACAACCCCGGAAATGAAAGAGCGAGCCGGAGTTTTTGTCTGTATTAAGAAACACGGCAACCTCAGAGGCTGCATTGGCACTTTTGAACCAACGACACCCAGCGTCGCCGCCGAGACGGTCAGGAACGCTATTGCCGCTGCCACCCAGGACCCCAGGTTTCCGCCAGTATCTACGAATGAACTCCCCGAACTCGAATACTCGGTTGACGTCCTCACCCGACCGGTACCGGCAGATGACCCATACAAACTAGATCCGAAGAAGGACGGCCTCATTGTCCAGAGCGGCCATCGCCGTGGTCTGCTCCTGCCTGACCTTGAAGGGATAGATACCGTTCAACAGCAGATTGAGATATGCTGTGCCAAAGCTGGCATTGACCCCTCCGAACCGCTCAAGTACTACACTTTTCGTGTTAAGAGGTACCAGTGACCCTTTTCAATCTGGACGAAGCCGGCCAGCCTCCGTTGCCCAAGCCTGCTAAGGAAACGCCCTTGGCGGCGCGTATGCGCCCCCGCGACTTCAGTGAGTTTGTAGGTCAACAACACCTCGTCGGAGAGGGCCGCGTTTTACGTAAGAGCATAGAGTCCGACCAGCTCCCCTCCATAATCCTCTGGGGACCGCCCGGTAGTGGCAAGACCACCCTCGCCTTCGTCATCGCCAATGTCACCAAGTCACACTTCAGCCCGTTGAGCGCCGTCACCGCAGGCGTGGCTGACCTGCGCAAGGTTATCGATGAAGCCCGTCTCAGGTTAAAACAGACCGGACAGCGTACCATCCTCTTCGTAGATGAAATCCATCGCTTCAACAAATCACAGCAGGACGCCGTCCTGCCATTCGTTGAGGATGGCACTGTCACCCTTATCGGCGCCACCACCGAGAACCCCTCGTTCGAAGTAATCTCAGCCCTGCTGTCGCGCTGTCGTGTCTTCGCTCTAAACGCACTCACCGACGACGAGATACTCACGGTTGTCAAGAACGCGCTGACCGATACCGAGCGCGGCCTGGCCAGGTGGAACCCTGTGATGGACGATGAAGCCTTGAAACACCTGGTTGTCATCTCCAATGGCGATGCCCGTGTCGCCCTGAATGCCCTGGAAATGGCGGTCTTCGCTACACACCCGGATCCGTCTGGCAAACGCCATATCACCCTCGCGACCATCGAAGATGCTCTCCAGCACCGGGCCTTACTCTATGACAAGGATGGCGACCAGCACTACGACCTGATATCAGCTCTTCACAAGTCTCTGCGCGGCTCCGACCCCGATGCCGCTCTCTACTGGCTCTGCCGAATGCTCGAAGCCGGCGAAGATCCGCTTTACATCATTCGCCGCATGATACGCTTCGCCTCAGAAGATGTAGGGATGGCTGACCCTCAGGCGCTGGTCATAGCTGTGGCCGCCCAGCAAGCAGTCCATTTCGTAGGGATGCCGGAGGCTAATCTAGCGCTTGCACAAACCGCCGTCTACCTGGCGACCGCGCCAAAGAGCAATTCACTATACACTGCCTACTCCAAGGTACAGCATGATGTTCAGACCAGCCGGAACGAGCCAGTCCCACTTCATCTTAGAAACCCGGTCACCGACCTTATGCGTAAGATGAACTATGGCAAAGGCTACAAATACGCTCACGATTACCCCGCCCACTTTGTCGAGCAAGAGAATCTCCCCAAAGCCATTAAGGGAAGACGCTACTATCAGCCCAGTGACCAGGGCTTTGAGAAGACCGTCGCTACAAGATTAAAAGCATGGTGGTCCGACAGGTACGGCAATCATGAAACAGTTCAGGGTTAGCTTCGCCAGCGGCGGACTAACGCTGGAGGGTAACCTTATTCTGCCTGAAGCGGATACTCCCGTGCCGGCGGTCGCAGTATGCCACCCCCATCCTCTCTACGGCGGCTCGATGCATAACAACGTGGTCGATGCTATTGTTTCAGCGCTGACACAACGCCGCATCGCTTCACTCAAGTTCAACTTCCGCGGCACCGGACAAAGTGAGGGCACCCACGATGGAGGAAACGGGGAGCAGAACGACCTTGTAGCTGCGCTGGACTACCTGGCCGGGCAGAACGAAATCGACGGCAACCGGCTAGGCGCCGCCGGCTACTCCTTCGGCGGCATGGTGGCCGCCAGGCTGGCCAGCCGTGAAAGCCGCATTAAAGCCCTTGTTCTTATCTCCCCTGCCCTCTCCCCATCCGACTTAAACAAACTCTCTGCCCTGCCCCAGCCTATGCTCGTTATCAGCGGAGACCGGGACGACTTCATTCCCGCAGAGTCAATACGAGCCCTCCAGAAAAACCTGCCGGCACCGTCTCGCGCGGAAACAGTGGCCTCAGCCGACCACTTCTGGTGGGGCCAGGAAAGTTCACTGGCCGAGAAGGTAGCAGAGTTCCTGTCAGCACATCTCTGACCGGCGCCCGACAGTACCAGGTGGTAGACATAACACTAATACTGTATAATGCCGACCAACAATCAAAAGCAGGCGTCACATGGACCCAAAAGTACTACACAGAATCAGCTACGGTCTCTATATCATAACCAGCCGGGACGGCGACAAGATAAACGGCCAGATTGCCAACACAGTATTCCAAATCGCTTCGGAGCCGGCTACCATTGCCGTAAGCATCAACAAACAGAACCTTACTCACCAGTTGATCACCAAGTCCCGCATATTTGCGGCCTCCATACTCGCCCGAGATACACCTCTTTCCTTCGTTGGCCAGTTCGGCTTCAAATCAGGACGGGACACCAACAAATTCGCTAATGTCAACTATCGGACAGGGAAGACCGGAGTCCCTATCGTGACCGATAACAGCCTCGCCTATATCGAAGCCGAGGTCGTCAACCAGCTGGACTGCGGCACCCACACCATATTTGTCGGTAGAGTTGTAGATGGGGAGACACTAAGGGATGCCGAGCCAATGACCTATGCTTACTATCACGAAGTCAAACGCGGGACTGCCCCCAAGACAGCACCCACGTATATCAAAGAAGAACCAGAGAAGGAGTCCCAGAAAATGGCCAAATACCGATGCTCAGTCTGCGGTTACGTTTATGACCCGGCCAAGGGCGATCCCGACTCCGGCGTGGCTCCGGGCACGCCGTTCGAAAAACTGCCGGACAACTGGGCGTGCCCCGTCTGCGGTGCGGCTAAGGACATGTTCGAAAAACTCGGCTAGCCCGCTCTGTCGGCATTGCCTACTCGATACCTGTCTTGCGGCCGTACTCGCGGCTTTTCCATTGCACCCCCCTGCCCATAACACGGCGCGAGAATGCCCACAGACTATCTACAAAGAAGAACGACAGCCCGACCGGATGCAGTACTGTCGAGAATATCGACTCCTTGAAATGCCGCTTGAGCAGGTACCGCATCAACAAGACAATCAGCACCTGAGCGATGAGGAGGTTACGCCACTCAGAAGCTGACGGCGCCAGAAAAATATCATTCCAGAGCCAGCAAAACGGTGCCAGAAAAAAGATGCAGGCTATCGCCATGAGGCCGAATAAGGCAAAAGGTGAGAAAGCCGCTACTGAGTATATATTCTTAGCAAAGCCCTGCCACATTGACCTCAAGCTCCCGTACATGTGACAGGAAACCACCGGGGAAAGGTCAACCACCATAATCTGACCGTTGTTCCGGCAGACTTGAGCACCCAGCCATATGTCCTCCGTCACCCTCGATCTTACTGCCTCGTGACCGCCAATACGCCAGTACTCATCAGTCCGGAAGAGAAAGAACTGCCCGATGGTGACCGAAGGCTTCGAGTCATCGCACCGCTGAAGCCACCACAGCGGCGTCCAGGCCATTATCAAAAAATAAAAAACCGGAATAACTACTTTCTGAGAAAGCGTCGTGGCTATCTGCCGGGGAAACCCGCATAGAAGCGACGGTTTTCCTTCCAGTGCCAGAGCCATCACACTCCTTAGCATATAGGGCTCATGTCTTGTATCAGCGTCCACGAAGAGCAACCACCCTCCCCGAGCGGCCCTGGCAAGCTGATGACAGGCAAATGCCTTGCCTGACCATCCGGGCGGCAATGGCGCGCCGTCAATCACCCGTACCCGACTGTCTGAGGCGGCGATTTCTTTAGCTATAACCGCCGTCCTGTCCGTGGAGTTATCATCAACAACTACTATTTCGTAGTTTGGATAGTCCTGCTTTCGCAGACATTCAATGCAAGGTCTGATATTGTTCTCTTCATTTCTGGCTGGAATCAGTATGGAAACGAAAGGCGCCGGCGACGGAACAATTGCATCCGCATGGGGAACCCGAAGGCTCCTGAGGTTCATTATCAGATTGAGCAGGAAGATGATGAGACCAACCAGGATAAGTACTTGCGCGAGCAACTCTTTCCTACCTCACCATATTCAAGCCCCGCGCCTTATCGAGTTGAACCATGACACCGGCTTGATCCTGACATGAGGAGCCATACGCAGCCCGTGACGATGCCTGATCCCGAGAATCAGTAAGAGGGTTCCTACGAATAGGACGGTCCAGACATCCTTGCCGACGGCTATAACATAGACCAGTGTCCCCACTGCTGAAGACGTTACTTCCCAGGCATCACTCTCCATTTCGACAAAGAGGAATGCCACGGCCATCAGCAGTATAAAAACAACAAATATGTCCGGCTGGGGGAGAACGAGCAAAACCCCCATAGTAATCGCCGTCGCCTTGCCGCCGCGGAAACCGAGAAACGGCGAACACATATGCCCGAGCACAGCTAGAAGAGCCATTGCGTACAGGGTTAGCTCAGACAACCCGAGATGGTAATGAGCAAATAGAATGGGTGGCGTCCCCTTGAAGACATCGGCGAACACCGCCGCAAGACCCCAACCCCGCCCACCGGCACGGAATACGTTGGTCGCCCCCGGATTGTGGTCGCCGTAGGCAGTGATATCTTTGCGCAGAAACCGACGCCCTATCCAGACTGAGCACGGACAGGCACCCAGCCAGAAGGCAACTATCATTAGCAATGCCGAATACAGCAATTCCGTGCCTCCGGCTCCGTCGTATTCACTGATACCTCGTTATACTAGGTATAAGTATAGTAGTACCAGCAGGTCGAGTCAATGCTTTGCCGGTTGAGAAGCCCACCGGGTTCGGTTAGAATTCCACCCCTATCAACGATGGGAATTCTATGAACCACAAGAGACAGTTCAAAAGACCGGACATACTGCGACCTCCCAGTGAATGGGACAGCTACTACCTCCCGCTCACCAGCGGGTGTTCCAACAACACCTGCACTTTCTGCTCATTCTATGGCTCCAGACTTCAGGTGAGAGACATCGATGAGGTCAAGGCTGAAATCGATGCTCTTGCCATGTACATGAAACACGGCATTGTCACTCCGGGCATCCCCGGCATCGTCTACAATATCGCCCGGGGGTGGGATGGCAGAAAAGTATTTCTTCAGGACGGTGACGCTCTTGCCTATCCTTTACCAAAACTTCTTGAGGCGCTGGACTATCTCAATACCAGGTTCCCCGAAATTGAGCGCATTGCCAGCTACGCCACTCCTCAGGATATTCTGCGCCGGTCGGTATCCGAATTGGGGCAACTGAAAGAAAGAAAGCTCGGCATTCTCTACATGGGCGTGGAGAGTGGGGACGATGAAGTGCTGAAAGCAATCGGCAAAGGCGTCACCCACGACCAGCTCGTCCAGGCTGGAAAGAAGGTCAAGGAGAGCGGCATCTCCCTTTCCGTAACCGTCATCCTGGGACTGGCTGGCGTCGCAGGAAGTGAGCGCCACAGTCACGAGACCGCCAGAATCCTTACCCGACTTGACCCCGACTTTGCCGGGGCCTTAACACTCATACTCGTGCCTGGAACACCCATTTACCAGCAGGTGGAGAAGGGCGTTTTCCAACTGATAACACCGCTAAGGTCGCTCGAAGAACTGAGAATCCTTGTTGCCGAATCTTGCTTCTCCAACTGCTTCTTCAGCTCCATGCACGCATCCAACTACCTTTCCATCCGCGGTCGCCTCCCCGGAGATAAACAGCGGATGCTGAAACAGCTTGATGAGGTGTGCTCCAGAAAAGATCCATCCATGCTACGTCCCGAATTCATGCGTGCTCTATAACTGCACAGAAAGCGTTATGCTCGAACTGACGATGCTGGCTCCACACGCGGCTTACCTCCCAGCAAAAGCAGCGGCCCGGTAGCAAATGTGGCTGTGGCAAAGACCAACCAGATAAGCTGGTAGCTCTGCCTGACATCGAACACCCAACCCGCCAGCGCCGGCGCCGTCAAACCGCCAATTTGAGTTACCGCCAGAAGCACACCCTGTATCGAGCCAAAAGCGGCGCGGCCGAAATACTGCCGCTGGAGCGCCGGACGGCCCACAAAGGTACCGCCAAAAGCTGGACCATAGAGCACCAGAAAAAACACGAAATGCCACAACTGCGTCCCAAGTCCCAGGAAGACAAGCCCTACTGCCTGAAGCGCTATCACTATTAGCAGCATTCGACGGTGACCGAATCTATCACCCAGCCAGCCGAAGGCCAGCCGGCCGATGATACTGGTAACCGGAATGAGCATTCCGATTACCGCCCCGAGTTCTGCTGGCAAACCAACGCTTATGAAGAACGGCATGGCGTGGAGCGTCACGGCACTGGTGACACCCATGTGCACAAGGAATACCACCGAAAGGACCCAGAAGGCACGGGTCTTAAGCGCATGTTTTACCGTGAAATCATGGGCACCGGGAAGCCGTACCCTGGTACTGGCTTTAGCCACTTCGAATTGTGTCTCGAATGCGGTCTTTTCGCCGTCGGGTGACAGGCCCATATCTTCCGGCCGGTGGCGCAGAAACACTGCCGCCGGAATAACGATTATCCAGGTTGCCACTCCGAGAATTACCAGCGCCGTCCGCCAGTCAGATATGCCTATCATCCACACAATGATCGGGATAAAAATACCGCCAAGACCGTAGCCCGCCATAGTGATACCCATTGCCCTCCCTACCCTCTTCTTGAACCAGTTGGCCACCGCCGTCATCGTAACCCCATGACCCATCCCTGTAAGCCCTATCGAGTAGACGAAAAAGCCAAGGTAAAACATCAACAAGCCATTGGTAAGGCTTAGCGTGATGTATCCCAGGCCGCAGATTATCCCACCTAACAATGCTACCCGCCTTGGCCCGTACCGGTCGGCCAAAAAACCGACAAACGGCGCCACCAGCCCAATCTCGACGCTCCGGAGCGACCCGGCTATTGAAACCTCAAGGTAACTCCAGCCAAACTGGTCAACGACCGGCTTTATGAAGGCGGTGATGCAGTAGAAGCCGACGCCGCCCCAGAACGAAATGACGGCGGCGGTTACGACAATCCACCAGCCATAAAAGAACTCAGGCCGCTTCATAATCCTAGAATCACGCCAGGCCCGGTTTGACAATTCTGGCAACTCGGTCTCAAGCGACTAACCACCCCGCACCTGGGCCGCACCGGAATAAGGGACCCGCAGGCAACGCCTATCTGACATATGCCACAATCCGAAAATCGCCCGATGTAGCCCTGCGCATGCCCCCATTTCTTCATAGCTACCGGCTAGCCGTCAACCACAAACCCGCGAGACTTGATTTTATCATGGCCGCCCTCATTTATTACCCCGGCCGGACATCGTCACATATTTCGTCGCACATGATTGCACAGGTGTCGCTATTCTAGGCGCATCACACATCGGACACAAGACCAACGGGACATTCCGGACAGGTCAGTCAGAAACCACAACATGCAGCGAAAATGTAGTGCGTCAAGGGAAGAGGGGCTTGAGGTGGGATCTGAAAACCCAATGCCGGGTCAGGCCTTTCATCGCCCGCGGAAGCATCAACGCCCTCTCCCATATCCCGAGCGGACCGTATTGACAAAAACAGCTTCGAGAAGTAAAGTATCCGACGCTGGTAAGTGATTCTCCCCTTCCTTCAAACGGGCCCACCAGATATAAGTGTTCTAGGAGGAGGCATCATGGGAGAAGCCAAAGACGCCAAGAAAATGGAAAAACTGGAGAAGCTCTACGCCATTGCCATGAGCAGTGGCCAGACGCCGCCTCCCAAGAAGTCTCTTTTTGCTTCCAAATGTCCCAGATGCGGCGCGAAGCTAAATAAAGAATCGCTAAGAGAACTCATTGTCGGCGTCGAAGGTGAGAACGCCTTCGTCAATAAGGTGATCGCCGAGGCACAGCTGACGCCGGGCGCCTACTACCTCGTCATCGACCACTTCACCTGCCCCTCCGGCGATTACGAGTTCGCCAAACGAACCGTCGAGGAGGTCGGCGAAGGCGCCTGACCACCATTGCCTGCCAGACAAAAATCTCTCAGGGGGAAGGCGTCAACGCCATTCCCGGTCACTGAAATGGGAGGGCCGGCAAGGCTACTCCCTTTCGGTTTTCAAGCCCGATAAGGAGTCTGACTGGTGCCTGCTGTAGAATCGGACCGCACTGAAACGCCAAGAGCTTACGAACCGACCGCCGTCGAAGAGAGATGGTACCGGTACTGGCTGGAACGCGGATACTTTACCCCTAAGATCGAACCGGGCAAATCTCCATTCGTCATCATCATGCCGCCACCAAACGTTACCGGCGAACTCCACCTGGGCCATTTCCTCACCATTGCGTTTGAGGATGCCATGACGCGGTGGCACCGCATGAAGGGAGAACCAACACTGTGGCTACCCGGTACCGACCATGCTGGCATCGCTACGCAGGTAATCGTAGAACAGCAACTGGCTAAGAAAGGGCTGGACCGCAAACGAATTGGTCGCGAGAAGTTCGAGGAACACGTCTGGGCATGGGTGCGCCGGTGTCGCCAGACCATCAACTTCCAGCACCAGCGGTTCGGCGCTTCCTGCGACTGGACGCGCGAGCGCTTCACCCTTGATGAAGGTCCGGCGCGGGCTGTCCGAACCGCCTTCGTCCGCCTCTATGATAAAGGCCTCATCTACCGCGGCGAACGCCTCATCAACTGGTGCCCCCGCTGTCTTACCGCCATCTCTGACCTCGAGGTCCAGCACCAGGAGGTAAAAGGGCATCTCTATTATATGCGCTACCCGCTGGCCGAGGGCGACGGCTTCGTAACCGTGGCCACCACCCGTCCTGAGACTTATCTTGGCGATACCGCCGTGGCTGTCAACCCTGCGGACAAACGTTACACCGCCCTGATTGGCAGGAAAGTTGTTCTTCCGGCCGTTAACCGCGTCATTCCCATCATCGCTGACTCCGCAGTGGATTCCAGCTTCGGTACCGGCGCTGTGAAAATTACCCCGGCCCACGATCCGGTGGACTTTGAAATGGCTGGCCGCCAGAATCTGCCCTTGGTCAACATCATGAACCCTGATGCAACTCTGAACGAAAACGCCGGTCCTTACGCCGGCATGAGTCGTGAAGCGGCCCGCAAGAAAATACTTGAGGACTTTGATAGAGCCGGGCTCCTCGAGAAGACAACCGACCACATCCACATGGTTGGCCACTGTGATCGCTGCCGCACCGTGGTCGAGCCGCGGGTCAGCAAGCAATGGTTCGTCAACACCCCACCACTGGCCGCCCGCGCCATCGAGGCCGTTACCAGTGGCCGCATTACCATCATTCCCGAACGATTCACCCGAGTATATCTGAACTGGATGGAGAATATCCGTGACTGGTGCATCAGCCGTCAGCTCTGGTGGGGACACCGTATCCCCGTCTGGTACTGCAGTAGGTGCAGTGTCATGACCGTATCGGTTGAGACACCGGTGAAATGCTCCAATTGCGCCTCTCCCGATATATTTCAGGACCCCGACGTCCTTGATACCTGGTTCAGTTCCGCCCTATGGCCACACTCGACCCTGGGCTGGCCGGACAATACGGAAGACCTCCGCTATTTCTACCCCACATCGGTCATGGAGACGGGCTACGATATCCTGTTCTTCTGGGTCGCCCGCATGATTATGATGGGCATCGAAGACACCGGCGATATCCCATTTCGGACTGTTTACCTGCATGGGCTGGTGCGTGACGAGAAGGGCGAGAAGATGAGCAAGATGCGCGGCAACGTGCTTAACCCGCTGGAAATGACAAGGAAGTTTGGCACCGACGCCCTGCGTTTCGCCCTGACCACCGGCACTTCACCGGGCAACGATGTCAGCTTGAGTCAGCAGAGAATTGAAGCTGGCCGCAACTTCGCCAACAAGATATGGAACGCCTCCCGCTTCGTCCTGCGCGCCATTGAGGCCAGCCCGGATGCCGTAAAGATGCCTGTCCACGAAACAACCCGGGAGGACCGCTGGATCATCAGTCGTCTCAACCGTGTTATCGGCGAAGTTAACCGTTTGCTCGAAGAGTACCAGTTTGGTGAAGCTGAACGGCAGATCCACGACTTCTTCTGGAGCGAATTCTGTGACTGGTATTTAGAAATCGCCAAACTGCGCCTGCGTCAGGGGAGAACCTCCTGCCTGCCAGTGCTGGTCAGCATCATGGAGACTTCTCTTCGCCTGCTCCACCCCTTCATGCCTTTCGTGACCGAAGAAATCTGGCAATCTCTCAGACCGCATCTCCCGCACGACCAACTTCCTGATTCCATCGTCATCACACCCTACCCCACCATGAAACCGGAGGCAATCGACCCGGATGCTGAAGATGCCATCAAGACCGTTATTCAGGTAACCCGGTCCATCCGCAACACCCGCGCCCAGTACCGGGTACCACCCGGAAAATCAATCGCTGCCCGGGTTTACTCGGACAACTTCACCAATGTGCTTTCAGAGTACTCAAGCATCATCGAGAGCCTCGCCACAGTCCGCTCCCTGACCATTGCCCCACGCAGTCAACGGCCCCAGACTGCTGAGAGGGTTGTTGTAGACGTTCTTACAAATGCGGAAGTCGTCATCCCGATGGCCGGCATGGTCGACATCGCCGCCGAACGCCAGCGTCTCGAAAAAGAGATTCAGGCCACCGGAGAGGCCATCACCCGCCTTGAGGCCCGGCTGAAAGACCCGGGCTTCACTTCCCGGGCACCGGCTACAGTCGTCAACAAAGAAAAAGCCAGGCTGTCGGAGTACGTCGACCGTCTGGCCCGGCTCAAGCAAGAACTGTCCCAGCTAGACTAGGAAAACCCCTTGTCATCAGAGGGCGGGTTTTTCTGCCGCCACAGACGATGAAGCCGCGTCAAAGCCTTTTTAGTATCGCTCGCCACACGTGACTGGTCGCTCCGTTTAATGCGGTACTTGAACAGCCAGTAGGTGAACTCTTTAAGCTCACTCAGTGAGGCCGACTTGAGGCGGGAGTAGCCTTTCTCCCGGCGGAACTGGTCAAGAAGCTCCTCACGGGATGCCCCGTAGACCCGCTGGTAAGCCGCTTCGATGACCCCGCTGTCTTCCCCAACCCCGTTTGCCCGACGTTCTTTTCTTATCTCGTCGGTCACCGCCATTATCAGCGACTCCTCAACCAGCACCCCATACAGATAGTTCAGGTAGGCCTGGTACTTGCTGGCGCCGATCAGCCTGCGGAACTCCTGCTTGGATATCTCCATCGGCGGCCGGTCGAACATCAAAAGGTTAGTCAGTTCATCCTCCGGAATCAGTCCGGCAACCTCCATTGTCAGTCTCTCCGCCAGCAAAAGCCAGTCGAAGGCCTCTCCGGCAATCAGGTACTGGTAGTGCCGCCCGTCGTAGTCCTCCTCGGGGCTCTGCCACAGATGGATTGCCTCAAGTAGTGAAACGTACCAGTGCTTGCCGCTGGTCACGCCTTCCCGCAGGTGCTGAATAGCCTGTACGTCACGGTCGGTAAGCATCATTACGTCTCCGCATGGTAAGCCAATATATTACCATCGAAGACCGGAGACGCTCAATTCAAATTGAATTGCTTACCGGAGTAGTATGATCCTTTCCCCGACGAGGGCAAGGGGCAACATCATGGTAAGGGTCAGAACTCAGCGGCGAAATGCCGACAGGAACTCAGCCAGTGGTCGGGTGTTTAGAATATCCTTTGCCTCACACCAGGCGCGACGAGCTACGCCAACCCCGAAGCGCATCAGTTGCAAGTGCTCCGCCTGGTGGGCATCGGTGCTGATAACCAGCTTGACGCCCAGCTCGCGGGCTCGGTAGGCATGGATATCCTTGAGGTCAAGCCTCGTGGGCATAGCGTTTATTTCCAGCGCCTTCCCGTGCTCCATCGCCGCTCTGAAGACCGCCTCCAAATCTACCTCCGACGGTTCGCGTTCGCCAATCAGCCGGCAGGTCGGATGGGCGATAATGTCAATATGCGGATTGGAAATAGCCCCGAGTATCCGCCGGGTCATGCGCTCTTTACTCTGGCCCATCGATGAATGCACCGCGCCGACCACGATGTCCAGCTTCGACAGCATGTCCTCAGGCGCGTCGATACGCCCGTCGGCCCGGATATCGACCTCGGCACCGGCCAGCAGTCGAAACCCCGAAAACCTCCGGTTCAAAGCGGCAATTTCCTCAAGCTGACGGCTGAGACGTTCCCTGTCCAGCCCATGCGCCACCCCCAGACCGACAGAATGGTCGGTAATCAGCAAATATTCATAGCCCAGCTTCATGGCGGCGCCGGCCATCTCCTCGAGTGTGTTTTGCCCGTCGCTCCAATCGGTGTGGACGTGCAGGTCACCTCTGATGTCGGAAAGCTTGACCAGTTCCGGAATCGCACCCTGCTCCGCCCGCTCGATCTCCCCCATGGCTTCTCTGATTTCCGGTGGAATGTACTGAAGGCCGAGCCGCTGGTAAAAGGCTTCCTCGCTCGCAAACTTTTCCAGACGGTCGGTCGTCCGGTCCGTAATACCGTACTCGCTCAGCTTGAGTCCCTGCTTGACCGCCCGCTCCCTGAGAATGATGTTGTGTTCCCTACTGCCGGTGAAGTACTGAAGAAGCGACCCGAAAGAATCATGCTCGACAAACCTCAAGTCAACCTGAAGACCGTTGGCCGCGACGACGCTGGCCTTGGTCGGGCCCTGCGCGAGCACCTGCTTTACCAGCGGCAGGCGCACGAACGCCAAAATGACCGCTTCCGGGTCGTCTGCCGTGCCCATGAGGTCAATATCGCCGACCGTCTCCTTGAACCGCCGAACACTGCCGGCCGGTGTCAGGTTCCTGACGCCCGGCATAGTCTTCAGGGCATCAATTATCTGGTCGACGATGGGGAGTGCCTCGCCGATGGGGATACGCGTGTCCTTGTGACGCACCATCTGGATCTGTCTCAGGATATTCTCAGCAGTCTTGTCACCCATGCGGAAAAGCCCGGCTACACGGCCGTCCTTAATCGCCTGCTCAAGCTCGTCGATAGTCTGGATGCCAAGCTCACTGCTGAGCTTCATGGCTGTCTTGGGGCCGACGCCGGGGATAGTGAGCAGGGTACTGATGCCCGGAGGGAACTCGGCACGCAGCTTCTCGTAGTATTCCAGCTTGCCGGTATTCAGGAGCTCGGTAATCTTCCTAGCAATTGCCTCGCCAACGCCCGGGATGGCCTTCAGGTCTTCACCCAGCCCCACCATCACCTCAATCTCCTTAGGTAAATAGCTTATCGCCCGCGCCGCTCGCTGGTATGCCCTGATCTTGAAGACATTCTCACCCTTAAGCTCAAGGAGATCGGCGATGTCTTCGAATACCTTGGCGATTTCAGCATTGTTCATGGGGCTGCCCCACAAGCTAACATGCCGTACCAGCCGGACTGGCTAGCGGCCACAGCATTTCTTGTACTTTTTGCCCGACCCGCAGGGGCAGGGGTCATTACGCCCGACTGTCCTGCCAACCGGCACCGCCGCCTTAGGAGGAGGCGGCTCGCCCTGCTTCTCTAGCCTGACGCGGAATATCATCCGCGCCACATCCTGCTGGACATTCGCCATAAGCTCGTTAAAGTGGCGAAAGCCCTCTTTCTGATAAACAGTTACCGGACGCTCCTGGGCCACGGCATGGAGACCAACTTCCTGCCGCATGTTCTCCATAATGTTAAGGTGCTCTTTCCAATGCTCGTCTATCGCCCGCAGCATCACCAGCCGTTCAACCACCCGCATCGTCTCGGCACCGAACTCCCTCTCTCGTGTTTCATACGCCTGCCGCGCCGCCTCTTTCAGCTTCTCCGCTGTCTCTTTTTTCCCGAGGCCGCCAAGAGACTCAACAGTCATACCTTCCGGTAACGGGAAGATGACGCTGACATCCTGGAGCAAGCCATCCAGGTCTGGTTCGAGACGATTGCCGTAATGTTCCGCGGTTAAACTATCGATTTCCCTGTCGATAATCGCCTGGATATTAGCTTTCAGGTCGGCACCGGAAATGGCCTTCCGGCGCTCCTTGTAGATGACTTCGCGGTGCTTGTTGATGACATCATCATACTCAACCAGGTGCTTGCGGATATCGAAATGGTAGCCCTCGGTGCGCACCTGGGCGTTTTCGATAGCCTTGCTCACCATGCTGTGCTCGATCGGCGTGTTCTCATCGAACCCCGCCCATTCCATTATCCCCCTTACCCTCTCGCCGCCGAAACGCTTGATGACGTCGTCTTCCAGCGAGACATAGAAGCGAGTACTACCGGGGTCTCCCTGACGGCCTGCGCGGCCACGCAACTGGTTATCAATACGACGTGCTTCGTGCCGCTCGGTACCTATGATATGCAAACCGCCGAGACTGACTACCCGGTCATGCTCCGCCTGCCATTCTTTCGGGTCGCGACCTTCGGGACTGCCCCCCAAAATAATATCTACACCTCGCCCGGCCATGTTGGTAGCAACGGTGACCGCGCCGATTCGGCCTGCCTGGGCGATGATGGCGGCTTCTTTCTCGTGGTTCTTAGCATTCAATACCTGATGGGGAATCCCCTTCCTCTTGAGAATATCGCTCAATATCTCTGATTTTTCAATTGAAACAGTGCCAACCAGGATCGGTCGGCCCTGTTTATGTAACCTCTCAATTTCCCTGGCCACCGCCTTAAACTTGGATGATTCGTCTTTATAAATCTGGTCAGTGGCATCCTCACGTATCATTGGCCGGTTGGTCGGAATAACTATGACCTCGAGCTTGTAAATCTTGAAAAACTCCTCCGCCTCTGTTACCGCCGTACCCGTCATACCAGCCAGCTTCTTATACATTCGGAAGTAGTTTTGGAAAGTGATGGTGGCCAGAGTATCCATCTCCCGCCTCGGGACTACCCCTTCCTTGGCTTCAAGCGCTTCATGAAGGCCATCCGCGTACCGGCGTCCGAACATCTTGCGGCCGGTAAACTCGTCAACGATGACAACGCCTTCTTTGGGGTCAACCACATAATCGCGGTCTCTCTTGAATATGACTTGAGCACGGAGGGCATTGTCCATCCGATGCACCAGCATCGCATTCTCCGGATGGGCTTCTAATTCATGACGGGACTCGGAACGGAGTAGGCCCTGAGAACGGAGAAGCCGGTCAACCCTGGCATCGCCCTCATTGGTAAGAGTGACGGTCTTACTCTTGGCATCTATCTCGTAGTCCGCGCCTTCACGCAATTGCGCGGCAATCCGCGCAAACGGCTGGTATTCCTCCATTTGCTTTCGGCGCTTTTCATTGGAGTCCTGAGCCGACCCACTGATAATAAGCGGCGTTCGGGCTTCGTCAATGAGAATATTGTCGACCTCGTCGACAATAGCATAGTTAAGCTGCCGCTGGACGCACTGGGAAAGATCAACCACCATATTGTCCCGGAGATAGTCGAATCCAAATTCGTTGTTGGTCCCGTAGGTGATATCAGCCTGGTAAGCCTCACGCCGGCTTACCGGGCGAAGATGCGGCATTGCCGGGCGGTTGGAATCGACGTAAGCGGGATCGAAAAGATATGAAGGTTGGTACACCCCGGCCGCTTCCTGCCCATGAATCGCGGCGACGCTGACGCCGAGAGCGTGATACACAGCACCCATCCAGTGAGCGTCGCGCCGGGCAAGGTAATCATTGACCGTCACCAGGTGACAGCCCTCGCCGCTCAATGAGTTAAGGTACAGGGGAAGCGTCGCCACCAGGGTCTTACCTTCGCCGGTCTTCATCTCAGCAATCTTTCCCTGATGAAGGACGATACCGCCCATCAACTGCACGTCGTAATGCCGCTGGCCGATGGTGCGTCTGGCAGCCTCCCTGACCGCGGCAAAAGCCTCGGGTAAAAGCTGGTCGAGTGTCTCGCCGTTTCTGAGACGGGCCTTGAACTCGTCGGTCTTAGCCCGGAGTTCGCTGTCAGTCAGCTTCTGGAACCTGGACTCAAGGGAGTTGATCCGGGCGACAATGGGCTGGAGCCGCTTCAACTCCTTCTCATTGGAGTCAAGCAGGCCGGTTATCCACTTGAACACGGGTCTCAGCCGCTTTCAAACATGGCGCCAATAGACAGGCCAGTATGGATACGGTGAATGGCCTCTCCCAGCAGTGAAGCGACGGAGAGGACAGTAATCTTATCCAGCTTCTTTTCACCGTTGACCGGTATCGTGTCGGTAACTATGACTTCTTTAATGGGTGAAGCCGCAATCCGTTTGATGGCCGGGCCGGAAAAGACCGGATGGGTACAACAGGCATAAACCTCGACAGCTCCAGCCTTTAGAAGCACCTCAGTAGCATTAACCAGAGAACCAGCCGTATCTATCTCATCGTCGAAGGTCACGGCGCGCATATTCCGGACATCGCCAATGATGTTGAGCGTCTCGGTAGCATCATTGTTGCCCAGGCGCCGCTTCTCGATGATTGCCAGCGGAGCCCCAAGCCTGGCCGCTAAGTCACGGGCCTTCTTGGAGATGCCGATATCAGTGGCTACCACGACTATGTTCTTGAGCCCTTTCCTTTGAATATGGTTGCTCAGAAGGTACATTGCGGTCAGCTCATCCACGGGGATGCTGAAAAAGCCCTGTATTTGCGGAGCATGCAGATCGACCGTAAGTAGCCGGTTGGCCCCGGCCACCGTTAGAAGGTCCGCGATAAGACGGGCTGAAATGGGTACCCGGGGCTGGTCCTTCTTATCGGTACGTCCGTACCCGTAGTACGGCACCACAGCAGTGATGCGCTTGGCGGAAGCTCGCTTCAGCGCGTCCAGCATTATCAGCAGTTCCACAATATTCTTGTTCACCGGCGACGAAAGCGGCTGGACGACGAAAACATCACGCTCGCGGACATTCTCCATGATACGCACGAAAATGTTCTCGTTGCTGAACTCGAACACCTCGGCCTTGCCTAGAGGCATACCCAGATAGTCACAAATTGCCCTGGCCAGCCCAGGGTGGCCATTGCCGCTGAATACCTTGAGGTCATCCATTTATGGCACCATCGTAGTAATAGCGATAGAAAGCCAGAAGTGATTATAGCACGAAAAGGACAGCCCCTGACACGGGCGTATTGGCACTGTCCCCACCCGCCGGGACTAAGCGATCCCGGGAATCGGGAAGCGTCGGCACAGGTCGGCTACCTCGTCACCGACCTGTTTCACAACGCGGGAATCGTCCGGTGATGAAAGTACTTTGACCATCAGCTGGGCTACCCGCTTGAACTCGCCCGTGCCAAAGCCGCGTGTTGTCATTGCCGGTGTTCCCAGACGGATGCCGCTGGCTATCCGCGGCGGTTTCGGATCGTAGGGAATCGCATTGCGGTTCACCTGGATGTTTACCGCTTCCAGGGCCTGCTCAGCCGCCCGTCCGGTCAGACCGGTGGAACTCAAATCAACCAGGACCAGATGATTGTCAGTACCTCCGGACACCAGGCGCAGTCCGGCCTGTTTCAATTCCTCTGCCAGGACGGCGGCATTCCGCACAACCGCACGCTGGTATTCGGCAAACTCCGGCTGTATCGCCTCGTAAAAGCCAATCGCCTTGGCTGCTATCGCATGCATCAGCGGCCCACCCTGAATACCGGGAAAGACACCAGCGTCAATCCTCGAGGCATATTCTTGACGGCAAAGTATGAAACCGGAGCGCGGCCCCCGCAGCGTCTTATGAGTAGACGAGGTCACAACATCGGAATACGGTATCGGCGACGGATGTATCCCGGCGGCAACAAGTCCGGCGATGTGTGCCATATCAACCAGGAGCAACGCGCCAACCTTATCGGCGATCGCTCGAAACCTGGCAAAGTCAATCAGCCGGGGATAAGCACTCGCCCCGGCGATAATCATTCTGGGACGGCATTCAAGCGCCTGCTTCTCGATCTGGTCGTAGTCAAGCAGTTCACTCCCCTGGTCTACCCCATAATGCACGAACCTGTAATGACGTCCGGAAAAGGAGATATGGTCGCCATGACTCAGATGCCCGCCATGGCTCAGGCTCATCGCCAGAACGGTATCCCCAAACTCCAGCAAGGCGTAGTAGGCCCCCATGTTGGCCTGCGTGCCGCTGTGCGGCTGGACGTTTACGTGCTCCGCACCAAACAGCTTCTTCGCCCGCTCAATTGCCAGGCTCTCCACCGCGTCCATATTGACACAGCCACCATAATAACGCTCACCCGGATAGCCCTCGGCATACTTGTTCGTGAAGAGCGACCCCTGTGCCTCCATCACTGCGCGGCTGGCGAAGTTCTCCGAGGCAATAAGGTTGACTGTATGTTTCTGACGTTCAACTTCCCGCTGAAGAATGCGGGCGAACTCAATATCGCGCCGAGTACTGATAACTCTCTCCCTGGCTGTTAATCCCGGGGCTGGGCATTTGTAGCAAGAAAAGCTTGAGAATCTTACCATCGCCACAGCCATTCGGTCAATAAGCATTACCCCTATGATCCAATCGTGACCATATCGTTAGATTTCCGGCGCCGCCACACCAACTCTATTTTCCCTGACCGACCACTTGAAAAAGCATTTCCAAAGTGCTAGAGTATGCGAAAATTAGCAGACTGATGAGGAGAGTGCTAAAAAATGGGCCGGGCTCTCGCGGCAAGACAGGACTTGGTACTCCGGATCATTGTCCAGGAGTACATCGCCAAGGCATCACCTGTGGCGTCCGAAACGCTTGTCCGCAACTATCG
>DAOUCU010000081.1:0-3509 GCA_034431935.1 Dehalococcoidia bacterium
CTGCCGGTGGACGAGCCGTCGGAGGCCGTGGTCACCGAAGTCCCCCTCAGGTGGTCCGTACCGGAGCATCGTCCCCTCTGCATAGATACCAGTTTATCACCAGGACAGCGGCTGATGATACCCTTCGAGTTTGTCCCATTTGCATATCGGCGTGAACTAGAGCCGAGCATAGGCCGCAGTATCCGTCTTCGGCCCGGGCCAGGCGACGACCTGCTGTACCTAATTGTCACCGACCCCGGCGATGGCTATACGATTGTCAAAGTATAGCTTGCGAGCCGCTGTTACCCCGTGTACAACCCGCGTTCTCTGATATATCTTCCGACGGTTGCCGGCAGCGCCCTGCCTGCCGGGCGACCCGACTCAAGCCGCCTGCGGATTTCGGTCGAGCTGGCATCAACCGGCGCCATGTTGAGAAAGACAATGCGATGGCCGATGCCGGGAATCATTTTCTCCAGCCGGGCGACGTCCGGCGCCGACACTCGCGGTCGGCCCACCACCGCCAGGCGGCACATTGCCACCAGCCTGTCCGGCTCCTTCCACAGAGGAAGGTCGGCCAGGCTGTCCGCGCCCATGACGAAATACAATTCGGTTTCCTCCCCCAGCACCTTCCTTACCGCCGCTACCGTATCCACGGCATAGGTCTTACCCGGCCTCTCCAGATCAACCATCGATATCTCAAATTCCGGCCTGCCCTTTAGTGCCAGCCGGAGCATGGCCAGCCGGTGCTCAGCCGGCGTTATCCGGCGGCGGCCGGTCTTCATCCACGGTTCGCGGGCGGGGACAAACAGCACCCGGTCAAGACCGAGCTGTTTTAACGCCGTCTCGGCCAGTTTCAGATGGCCCCGGTGCACCGGGTCAAAGGTGCCTCCGAGAATGCCGACTTTCATCTTGCCCCCTCATCCACCGGCTTCGGCCGGAATATCGCTATTCCCGGTTCCCGCGGTCTTTCCGCCGCCCGGGCATTTTTCACCAGTGCCGCCAGCCTGTCCTTAAGTTCCTCCAGCCCTTCCCCCGTTAGCGCCGAGACATAAACAGGAGCGACTTTTCCCAATCCCGATCCTATCTTTGAAGCACCGGCTTTAACTTCGGAGAGGTCAGTCTTGTTCACCACTACCAGCCTGGTCTTTCCCGACAGGTCTGCCGTCCATTTCCCCAACTCGAACTCGAGTGTCTTGAGGTCATCGCCGGGCGACCCGGAAGCGCCGTCGAGCAGGATAAGCAGTACCGCCGCCCGCTCGGCGTGGACCAGGAAACGGTTGCCCAACCCCTTCCCCTGAGACGAGCCGGCCACCAGCGCCGGCAGTTCCGCCAGAACCATCGGCTCATCCCCAATTTCAGCCGTGCCGAGGATCGGTACCCTGGTGGTAAACGGGTAGCCTGCGGTCTTCGGCCTGGCCGCCGTCAGTGCCCCGAGCAGGGTGGACTTACCGGAGTTGGGAAGACCGATAATGGCGACATCTACGACATGCTTGACACGGAGCGTCAGCCGCCTCTCCTCGCCAGGCCGACCGGCGGTAGCTTTCTCCGGGGCCTGGTGCGTCGGTGTAGCGAAGGCCGCATTACCCAGACCACCGGCACCGCCGACGGCGACCAGCACCTTCTGGCCGGCTGAAACAGCATCCGCCACGGTTATTTCCTCCCCACCATGCTCCAAAGCGGTTACCTCCGTCCCGACCGGGACCTCAATCACCAGGTCGGTCCCATTCCGCCCATGCTTTTTCTGCCCCTGGCCCCGGCCACCATCACCCGCCCGGAACAGCCGCCTCCCCTTGAAGACCTCCAGCCCCTCAACCGCCGGGCTGGCCATAATATACACGCTTCCACCCCGTCCACCGTTTCCACCATCCGGGCCGCCTCTCGGGATATACTTCTCCCGGCGGAAGCTGACCGCTCCATCTCCACCCCTTCCACCCTGAACTACGATTTTAACAATATCCACCGTTTTTACCGTATCCTGATTAACTCACAAAGCCAATGGGGTCTGGAAAGCATATTAATCATACATAATAAGGGTCGCACAGACTACTCGTGTGAGTGGATACTGAACGTGGTCAAGGCGGCGTTTTGATTGCTGGCAGGAGACAGTTACCCGGGGGGCTCCACGGGGTTGTCCACCGACGGTGGACAAGCAGTCTGAGGAGCGGTTTCCTTGATGATTGTCTCGAGTCTGTCTTTGAGTGCAGGATCACTCTTTAGTGCTGCACTAATCTTACGACAACCGTGAATAACGGTGGAGTGGTCGCGGTTGCCGAGACCGCGGCCAATGTCCGCCACCCGATAGCCGGCCATCTCGTGCATCAGGTACATAACGGTCTGGCGGGCAAGGGTTGTTGTCCGGTCTCTTCTGGTGCCGATAAGCGCCTGCGGTGGGACGCCGAAGGCTTTCGCTACGGCTTCGATGATGGCCTTGGGAGATGGCGCTGCCGGTTGGCCTGGCTGATGGGGTGGAGCCAATAGCTCTGTCATTACCTCGGTGGCGATCTTAACGTCCGGCCCGCTCCCGGCGAGCCTGGAACGTGCAATGACCTGGTTGAGCGCGCCTTCCAGCTCCCGTACGTTTCCAGACAGGCGGTCGGCGATAACTTCGAGGACCGCCTGCGGCATATTAAGTCCCTTGGCGCTCGACCGGGCCTGGAGGATGGTGAGGCGTGTATCACGGTCCGGTGGTGAAATTCGGGTCACCAGGCCCCAGGAGAAACGTGACTGGAGTCGCTCGTCCAGAGATGGCATTCCCTGCGGAGGACGGTCGCCGGCGATGACAATACGGCAGTTGCTGTTGTGGAGGTCGATGAAAATGTGGAGCAGACACTCCTGTGTCTGCTCGCGGCCACCGACGAATTGAATATCGTCGATGATAAAGACCTCGACGTCGTGGAAGCGGGCCCGAAAGTCCTCAACGCGGCGTCCCCTGACGGCGGCGACGAACTCGTTGGTGAAGTGCTCCGCCGTCATGTAGACGGTGTTCAGGCGCCTGCTGGTAACGTGGGCGATAGCATGGAGGAGGTGAGTCTTGCCCAGGCCGGTGGCCCCGTATATGTAGAGCGGGTTGTACTGGATAATAGGGCTTTCCGCCATCTCCAGCGCGCTGGAATAGGGCAGGCGGTTAGATTCACCCGGGATGAAGGTTTCGAAGGTGTAGTGGGGGTTCAATCTGGGGTGGGCGAAGGACGATACGGACCGCTCACGAACGCTGACGCCGCCGTCAGCCTGGACCGGTGCCGGTTTTTGGGCCGGCCGCGGTGTCTCCGCTGCTGCCAGCGTGAACTCGATATCGGTGTTTTTGCCAATGATACCGGACACGGTCTTGGCGATAAGATTCCGGAGCCGGCTGGAAAGCCACTCGGCGACAAAGGCGTTGGGGACGCCGACCGTGAAAAGGCCGTCCCGGCAGGAGACGCCTTTGGTATCCTTAAGCCAGGTGTCGAAGTTAGGTTTGCTTACCTGGACCTGCAGCTCACCGAGAGCCGCCTCCCAGATCTCTGAAGCTGACCTCAATTGTTTCCTCCCGC
>DAOUCU010000082.1:0-18705 GCA_034431935.1 Dehalococcoidia bacterium
CAGATTGACAACCGTAGCTGGCGCTGATATTCTCACAGGCCGTGATTGTAATTATAGGCATCACCGGGGCTTCAGGTGCCGTCTACGGCGTACGGATGGTGGAGGTCCTTTCCAAAATGAAGGGCATCGAGACCCACCTCGTCATCTCCGAGAACGGTGAGAAAATTATCCGCCACGAGACGAAGTACCGGCCCGATGACCTGCGCAATATGGTAGATTACAGCTATGGCATCGACGATATCGGCGCCGCTATCTCTTCCGGCTCTTTCCTGCGCGACGCCATGGTGGTAGCCCCGTGCTCGATTAAGACAATGTCAGCCCTGGCCAATTCCTATACTGAAAACCTGCTCATCCGGGCTGGTGATGTCACTCTTAAGGAGCACAAGCCGCTCATCCTGCTTGTCCGGGAAACGCCCTTCCATGCCGGACACCTCGAGAATATGCTCCGGCTGGCCCGTATGGGTGCCACCATCCTGCCGCCAGTTCCCGGCTTCTACAATAAACCGAAAACCATAGATGACATCGTCGACCATACCATCGCCCGCACCCTCGACCTTATGGGAATAAAGCACGACCTGTCCGAGCGGTGGACAGGCAAACACCCGGTCCGGTAGGGCGGCTGTCCCCATTCAGAGTTCAGTCCGCACACCAAGGTTGTTCCATCTCTCCGGATGCTACGGTACTACGCCTGCGGCGAGCAACGGGTGACCTCACCATGACACGTTTGATTATCGGCGTGGTAAAATAGTCAGCACGTTTGCTTAACGAAGGGGCTTGAACGCTTTGGCAGCTACCGGCAACAGCTATTCTTACCGTTTTGTGGTCGTGGCGGCCATCTTTGTCACCTGTCTTATCACCGCTAACATCATCATCGTCAAGCAGATATCCATAGGCGACATTGTCCTGCCGGCGGGCATCGTTATTTTCCCTCTAAGCTACGTCTTCGGCGATATCCTGACCGAGGTCTATGGCTACCGCCGCGCCCGGCAGGTCATCTGGCTCGGCTTCCTGTGCAACCTCATCACGGTCATCGCCATCTGGCTTGCCCAGATTTTGCCGCCGGCCCCGGTCTTCGACGCCCAGTCGGCCTACGAGCGCATCCTCGGCGCAACACCCCGTTTTCTCCTGGCCTCGTTCCTGGCCTACCTCGGGGGTGAGTTCACCAACTCTTTCGTCCTGGCCAAAATGAAGCTGCTTACCCGCGGCCGGTGGCTCTGGACGCGGACTATCGGCTCCACCGTCGCCGGCCAGGGCGTGGACACGCTGGTGGTGCTGGGCATCGCCTTCTGGGGCGTACTGCCTTTACCGGTGCTGGCGATGATGGGCCTGAGCCACTGGATTGCCAAAATCATCTACGAGGCGCTGGTCACGCCGCTGACATATTTCCTCGTCAACCGCCTCAAGCGCGTGGAGGGCGTCGACCATTATGATTACGAAACAGACTTTAATCCCCTGCGCGTGTTTTAACATGGGACGGCAAAGGTTGTGAAGTTCATTGTTGACGAAAACGCCGGCAAGCTGGCCCGGTGGCTACGGCTGATGGGCTACGACACGCGTCTTTTCAGCGGCGAGGATGACGGTCAGATGGTAAAAATCGCCCTGGCCGAGAACCGAATTATGCTGACACGGGACAGACAGATACCGCGGCGAAAGCCGGTCGTGACCGGCCGCGCAAGGACGATTTTACTCAGCGATGACAACCCGTGGCTTCAATTGCGGCAGGTCATGAGTGTGCTCAAGCTGGAACCCCGACACCGGCCGTTCTCCATCTGCCTCGAATGCAACGAACCGCTTCTGCCGCGGGAGCGCGACGCCGTTCGTGAACTGGTACCGCCTTACGTCTTTCAGACCCAGACCCGGTACATGCAGTGCCCTAAATGCCGCCGCATCTACTGGCAGGGCACGCACTGGGAAGCCATGAGCCGACGGCTTCAGGCGCTGGGGGATATCCCCGGATGACCCGTACCGCGCTTATCTACTCACCCCTGTCCGCCAACTACAACATCGGCGAAGGGCATCCCATGCGGCCGCACCGGCTGGAGCTGACCTACGAAATGCTCAAGGCCTACGGCGCTTTCGATGCTCCTGACTCGAAGATGCTGGCGCCGGAGCCGGTCACTGACATGGCGGTGCTTTCCTACCACAGCCTGGACTACGTCGATGCCGTAAAACGCATCAGCCGGGGCGAGAAGGTCTTTAACTCCTCCAAATACAACATTGTCCCCTATGGCGATAACCCCCCTTACGAGGGCATGTACGATATCAGCGTGCTGGCGGTAGGAGGCTCGCTCCTCGGCGCCAGGCTGATATACGAAGGGCAATATGATACCGTTTTTAATATCACCGGCGGCTATCATCACGCCCAGATTAACTATGCCTCCGGATTCTGCATCTTCAACGACATCGTCATCGCTATCAAATGGCTGACCCGACAGGGCCTGCTCGTGGCCTACGTGGACATCGATGCTCACCATGCGGATGGCGTCCAGAATGCTTTCCGCGACTGGCCGCGAGTGCTTGATATCTCGCTTCACGAGTCCGGCAAATACCTTTTCCCGGGCTCCGGCGATGTCCACGACATAGGCACCGATGATGGTGAAGGCTACACCGTCAACCTCCCTTTCGAGCCTGACACCGATGACGAAGTCTACCTCTGGGCCTTCCGCGAAGTTGTGCCGCCGCTGGTCAACAAGTTTAAGCCGGACGTACTTGTCACCCAGCTTGGCTGTGACACGAACTATCATGACCCACTGACCCATATGAAGCTGACCACCAGGGGCTACACCGAGGTCGTACGGGAGCTTAAGAAGCTCTGTCCGAAGTGGCTGGCGGTGGGAGGCGGCGGTTATGATGTGGCCACGGTCGGCCGTTCCTGGACGCTGGCGTACGGCATCATGATGGGCCGCGACTGGCCTGATGAAACGCCGCCGGTCATCCAGCAAAAATACGGCATCAAGCGTCTGCATGATAACGAAGGGCCGGATATCGACCCGGCCACCAGAGAGCGGTGCTTCCAAGCCGCCCGGGAGGTGGTGGCGGAATTGAAACGCACGGTATTCCCGATACATGGTCTCAAGTAGCTCTCAAATGGGCGATGACCCCGTAAAATCCCTGTTAGCGGGAGGGCGCAATGAAAATAGTGACATCCGAAGAAATGCGCCGGATTGAGCAGGCCTGCGAAGCGCGCGGCCTGCCGACCAGTACACTCATGGACAACGCCGGGCTGGCCGTGGCCAAACACATCGACCGGCTTGTTGGCGGCGTGTCCGGACGTTCCATCCTGATCCTGATCGGCCCCGGCAACAACGGCGGTGACGGCCTGGTTGCCGCCCGCCACCTCCACGATTGGGGCGCCGGGATTACACTTTACCTGCTGAAACCGCGGCCCGCCGATGATAAGAACCTCGCGCTGGCCCGCGAACGGCATATTAGCACTGTTGAGGCAGAAGCTGACAGAGGACTTGGCAGACTGGACAGCCTTGTCCTTACCTCGGACATTATCCTTGATGCCGTCTTCGGGACCGGCAAGAGCCGCGGCATATCCGGCATATTTAAACAGGTGCTGGAGCATGTGAGCCAGAAGGCGCACCAGGGAAAACAGCTCGTTGTGGCCCTGGACCTGCCATCCGGGCTCGACGCCGATACCGGCGCGGTCGACCCGGCGACCCCAACGGCTGACGTAACTGTCACACTCGGCTTCCCCAAGCACGGGCTTTTCCGTTTCCCCGGCGCCGAAAAGACAGGCAGGCTGGTCCTGGCCGATATCGGCATCCCGGCCGACCTCGCTGAAGACATCCCGGTCGATCTTATCACTGACGACTGGCTGAAGGCCGTCTTGCCGAGGCGTCCGCTGTCGGCCAATAAAGGCACCTTCGGTAAGGTGCTGGTCATCGCCGGCTCCATCAACTACATAGGGGCCGCCTTCCTCGCCTGCACCGGCGCCGCCCGCGTCGGCGCCGGTCTGGTCACTCTGGCAACCGCCCGAAGCCTCCAGCCGGTCTTAGCCGCCAAGCTAACGGAAACAACCTATCTACCCCTGCCGGAAGCAGAGCCGGGCATCATCGGACCACAAGCCGAGGGCACGGTCGAGTCAGCGCTCGGTAACTACGACGCCCTGCTCATCGGCTGCGGTCTCGGCCAGCACCCGGCTACCATCGAGTTTCTTGACTCCGTCCTCAGCCGCATCGCCGATATGAAGCAACCGAGACTCGTTCTGGATGCCGATGCTCTCAATCTGCTTACCCTGCATACCCGGTGGTGGCAGCGGTTGCCGCCGGACTGTGTCCTGACGCCGCACCCGGGCGAGATGGCCCGGCTGACCGGGCTACCGATTGAGAATATCCAGCGCGAACGGGTGAAGACGGCACAGGACATGGCCAAACTCTGGGGCAAAACGGTGGTGTTGAAGGGAGCCTTCACCGTGATTGCCGCACCTGACGGCCGGGCCCGCATCAGTGGTGTCGCCAACCCCGGACTGGCCTCGGCCGGGACCGGCGACGTCCTGGCCGGTGCTATCGCCGGTCTGGCCGCGCAGGGTTTACCCCTGTTCGACGCCGCCGCCTGCGGCGTCGCCCTGCACGCCAGAGCCGGAGAACTGGTCAGAGACGAGCTTGGAGATGCCGGAATGCTGGCCGGGGACTTACTGACAGCACTCCCGAAGGCAATTAAAGGACTGAAATAGAGAGGTGGTGTTACGGCAGCCTATGTCTATCGAGTTTAAGCGCACCCTCGCCCCTTCCCGGTGGATTAATCCGGCCTCTAACCCGCCGGAACAGTCGGCCGAAGTGGAGTGGCGCACCGACCCGCTCAACGGCGATATCGGCATGCTCCTCGGGCTGCGGGCGATAAAGCTGGAAGAACCTGATTTCCCGACGCTGGTTGCCAGGTCGCTGGAAAAACCCTGCCCGTTTTGCCCGGAGAACATCGAGAAATGGGCCTCGAAGTTCCCGCCCGACTTCATCCCGGAAGGCCGCATCAAGGCCGGCGACTGCGTCCTTTTCCCCAACATCGTCCCATGGGTGCCGGACAGCGCCGTGGCCGTCTTCAGCCCGCGGCATTTCGACCGGCACGTCGACTTCGACGAGACCGCTCTGCTCAACGGCTTCCTTGCCTGCCAGGAGTATCTGAGGCGACTGGCCGGCTATCATCCACAGTCCCGGCACCAGTTCCTCGGCATGAACTATCTGCCCGCCGCCTGTTCCAGCCAGCTTCACCCGCATATCCAGGCATTTGCTTCGGAATCGCCGCTGACCCAGCACGACCGATTGTTGTCAGCTTCCGAATCATATTATAATGCCTGCGGCCGCAACTACTGGGCGGACTACATCCTGGAGGAAAAGAGGCTCAACGAACGGTACGCAGGCGCGGTCGGCGGTACCGAGTGGTTCACCAGTTTTGTTTCGCACTCCTGGATGCTGGATGTGACCGCCGTCTTCCCCGGGAAAGTCACCATTCTGGGGCTTTCGCAAGCCGATTTCCGCGATTTCTGCCGCGGGCTGAAAAGGGTCTTCAGTTACATGGCCAGCCAGAACTATTTCAGTTTCAACCTGGCGCTCTATTCCGGCCTGCCGGAAAGTCGGGGGTTCTGGTGCCATGCCCGGCTCGTGCAGCGTGCCACTTTCGGTCCTCTGGAGCAGTCGGATATCAGTGTCTACCAGATACTTCAGTCCAGCTATACCATGTTGAGGCGGCCGGAAGACACGGCGCGGGAACTGCGCCGGTTCCTGACCGGGACATAGGAGGAGGCTTTATGCTTCTTGCCATTGATATCGGCAACAGCAATATCGTCGTTGGCGTTTTCGAAAAAGATAAGGTCAAGGCGACATGGCGCATCGCCACCGGTGTCCACCGCATGTGGGACGAGTACGCCATCATCCTCATCAATCTTCTGGCGACACGGAACCTTAAGCTGTCACAAATTGACGGCGTCGTCATGTGCAGTGTCGTCCCGCCCATCGGGCACGTCTGGGAAGAGATGAGCAAGCGCTACATCGGAATGGCGCCGCTGGTGGTGGGTGCCGGTATTAAGACCGGCGTCCGCATTACCCAGGACAACCCCCGCGAGGTCGGCGCTGACCGCGTCGTCCACGCCGCCGCCGCCCACCATCTCTACGGCGGGCCATGTATCGTGATTGATATGGGCACCGCCACCACCTTCGATGTCGTCTCAAAAGAAGGTGACCACCTCGGCGGTGCTATTGCCCCCGGCATCATCATCGCCACCGAGGCGTTGACAGCGCGCACTTCAGCCCTGCCCCGCATCGACCTGGTCAGGCCAAAGCGGGCTATCGGCAAGAACACGGTGGCGGCGATGCAGTCCGGCATCGTCTTCGGCTACGTGGGTCTGATTGAAGGCATCGTCAAGCGCATCAAGCAGGAGTTCGGCAGTCCGATGAAGGTCATCGCTACCGGCGGCAACGCCGCCCTTATCGCCGAGGAGACCAAAATCATCGACACTGTCGAGCCGGACCTGATATTAATTGGCCTGCGTGTCATCTGGGAAATGAATAAGTCATGATGAGAGGGCCGGCGGCCCTTCTGCGAACTCCCGCACGGGCGCTAAAGAGGGCGTAGCCCTTTTGCTAGATCTCTTCCCTCTTCTTCGATAGAAGAGGGCAGGGTGAGGATGAAATGAAAGGTAAGAATATTATTCTCGGCGTCACCGGCGGCATTGCCGCCTATAAAGCGGTTGACCTCGCCTCACAGCTTGTCCAGGCCGGGGCCGCGGTCAGGGTGGTCATGACCGAAGCTGCGACGAAGCTGGTGACGCCGTTCACCTTCCGCGCCATCACCGGCAGGTCGGTAACGACCTCGATGTGGGAAGATAACCCGGAGTTCAATATCCAGCACATCAGTCTTGCCGACCTTGCCGATGTCATTGTCATCGCTCCCTGCACCGCCAATACCATCGCCAAACTGGCTTACGGGATTGCCGATAACGAGCTTTGCGCCACCGTCCTGGCAACCAGGGCGCCGGTGGTGCTGGCGCCGTCGATGAACGTCAATATGTGGGAAAACCCGGTCACGCAGGAAAACCTGGCAAAGCTAAAAAAACGAGACTTCACCATTGTTGAGCCGGCATCCGGCCGGCTTGCCTGCGGCTGGACCGGCAAAGGCAGGCTCCCCGAAGTCAGGGAAATCTTCGGAGTCGTCTGCCAGGTGCTTGGCCGGAGGGGTGACCTCGCCGGGAAGAAGATAATCGTCACCGCCGGCGGCACCCGGGAAGCTATCGACCCCGTCCGCTGTATCACCAACTATTCGTCGGGCAAGATGGGCTATGCCATAGCTGAAGCCGCCCGCGACCGCGGCGCCGAAGTGACGCTGATTACCGCTCCCACCGACCTGCACGAACCGGGCGGACTAAAGCTGGTTAGCGTTGTCTCCGCTCAGGAGATGCTTGAGGCGGTGCAGAAAGCGGTCAATGGCGCCGATGCCCTTATCATGGCCGCGGCAGTGGCCGACTACCGGCCGTCAAAGGTCTCGGCAAAAAAGCTCAAGCGCCAGAAAGCCGAAACGCTTATCCTCAGGCTGGAGCGTACCCCGGACATCCTGTCCAGCGTTACCGGCAACTTCCTCCGCATCGGTTTCGCCGCCGAAAGCGAGGACCTGGAAAAGAACGCCCGTGATAAGCTCATCCGCAAGAAGCTCGACCTCATCGTTGGGAACGACATCGCCGCCGATACCGTTTTCGGCGCCGATACCAACCGCGTCATCATCATCGACCGCACGGGGAAAACGGAGAGACTGCCGCTGTTACCAAAGCGGGAAGTGGCTGACAGGATACTGGACAGCGTGGCGGGGTTGCTGAAAGCATCATAGAGGCAAAGGTGCCTGGAACTCTCCCGACCACAAAATCTCTCGGCCTCCCGCGACGGCCTCGGAATGGCAGCGAGGGCGCCCGCCATCACGAGCATAGCGGGGGGTCTGAAGGTTGTTGGGCAGAATAGTCCAATGTTCCTTATCTACCTTAGCCTTGCCTTCATCGCCGGAATCTTCCTCGGTTCGCTGTTTAACCTGCCTATCTTCGCCCTGGGAATCGGTGTTATACCGCTGATTCCCATTGCCTTCCTCCGTCATCGCTGGAAACCCCTGCTGGCCGTATCGCTCTGCCTTTTTTCCCTGCTCGGCGGAATGCTCCGGTATCCGGCCAGCCTGCCGGCGATTGATGAATACCACCTTGCCTACTACAACGACCGCGGCACGGTTACCGTTACAGGCATGGTGGTTTCCGACCCTGAGCCGGGAAACCGGGTAACGACCCTCCGGCTCTCGGCCCGGTCGGTCCGAATAGACGGCGCACGGCACGATGTCACCGGCGAAGCCCTGATACGGGTGCCGCCAACATCAGACTACCGCTATGGCGACACCCTGAGTCTGACCGGCAAGCTGGAATCACCGAAGGCCTTTGAGGACTTCGACTACCCGGCCTATCTCACCCGCCAGGGCATCTACTCAGTGGTCATCTTCCCAAGAGTGCAGGTGCTGGACCGGGGGCAGGGATGGCCGCCGCTCCAGTGGCTCCACATGGCGCGCTATGCCCTGGCGCAAAGCCTGACCCGGTTTCTGCCGGAACCGCAGGCGGCCATCGCCGCCGGCATCCTGCTCGGCATGCGGAGCGGTATACCCGCCGACTTTAACCGGGCCCTCTCCGAGACCGGCACCTCTCATATCCTGGCCATTTCCGGACTCAACCTCACCATCGTCCTCGGCATCATGCTGGGGGCCATGGTCCGGCTTATCGGGCGGCGCCATTATATCTACGTCTGGCTGACCATGGCCGGCATGTGGCTTTATGTCCTGCTGACCGGCATACAGCCGCCGGTGGTCAGAGCGGCGGTAATGGGGAGCATGTTCCTGCTGGCCGAATTTTTCGGAAGGCAAAAGAGCGCTATCAATGCCCTGCTTTTCGCCGGCGCGGTTATGGCCGGATTCCAGCCACAGGTGCTGTGGCAGGCAGGCTTCCAGATGAGCTTCCTGGCCATGACGGGACTGGTGCTGTTGTCTCCAGACTGGCAGGAACGAGGGCGGAAGCAGGTCGCCCGGGCATTCGGTGAAGACTCCCTTCAGGCACGTGCCTTTACCTTCCTTGCCGACAGCACGGCGGTGACCGCGGCGGCCACTATCGCCGTATATCCGGTCATCGCTTATTACTTCGATATCGTCTCGCTGGTCGGCCTGCCGGCAACTATTTTCGGCGCCATCGCCCTGCCCGGCATCATCGTTACCACCGCCATAACCGCCGTACTCGCCCTTATCGCATGGCCGCTGGGCTGGATAGCCGGCTGGGCGGCATGGTTGTTTATCAGCTACCTGATATGGGTAGTCCGGAGCTTCCATGCCCTGCCGCTGTCCTCGGTCCAGGTTACATTCGGCGGCTGGGGCGTAATCGCTTACTATGCCACTGCGGTCGCAGTTTATTGCGCCGTTAAGTACCGCCGCCGGGTTATCGCTGTGTTCGAGAGAGTACCCGCAACGACCGGGAACATTACCCGGGGTCTTTCAGCCGTTGCCTCAAAGCCGGCGCTGAAATGGCTGGTCATCCCGTTGCTGGTGATTGCCTGCCTGGTATGGACGGCGGCGCTGACCGTACCCGATGAACGGCTCCACGTAAGCATCCTCGATGTCGGCCAGGGCGATGCCATACTTATCCAGACGCCAGACCACCGGAAGATACTGGTTGACGGCGGCCCGGGAGTGCAGACCGCAGTCAACCACCTTGGCCGATTGCTGCCGTTCTGGGACCGGACAGTTGACCTGGTGGTGCTTTCCCAGCCGCAGACCGACCACCTCACCGGTCTCCTGCCTGTGCTCGACCGGTATCAGGTAAAAAAGGTAGTTGAACCCGGACTGGTGTACTCGTCGGCCGCCTACCGGCAATGGCAGGACGCGGTGCGGGATAAAGGCATTGAACGCATCATTGCCCGCGCCGGGCAATTCTTCGACCTGGGACGCGGCATTCGGCTGGACATTCTGCACCCCGGGGAAAAGCTTCTGGTGGGTACTGACGATGATGTCAATAACAACGCACTGGTCATGCGCCTTTCATGGCGCAAGGTGAGCTTCCTGCTTACCGGCGATATCGCCTACGAGGCGGAAATGGAACTCCTGACGAACCGCATGCCGTTAAAGTCGAGCGTACTCAAGGCGGCCCATCACGGCAGTCGGACTTCGACCTCGGCGCGCTTTCTGGATGCGGTCAGCCCGCAGGCTGCAGTCATCT
Source organism: Dehalococcoidia bacterium (assembly GCA_034431935.1). Classification (GTDB taxonomy): domain Bacteria; phylum Chloroflexota; class Dehalococcoidia; order GIF9; family JBFMDU01; genus JBFMDU01. The sequence continues at coordinate 10,220 of DAOUCU010000082.1, forward strand.
CCGCCGGCGCCGGCAACCCATTCGCACATCCCCATGCCGAGGTGGTATCACGTCTGAAAGACTGTGTCGGCGAGAGCCGTCTCTACGTGACCGCGGTGAACGGTACGGTTGAGTTCACGACCGATGGCGAACGGCTGTGGGTAAAGACCGAGAAATAGTTACCGTCACGCCGACGAGGCAAAAAAGTCCCTGACGGAGCCGAACTCAGACGGCAGAAGACCGAGGACAATCGGGAACTTGTCCAGTAAAAACGTGGCCAGCCCCGAACCGGCTATTGTGGCGTCGGTCGCCGGCAGGTACTTCATCACCACCGCCAGCAGGGCGGCGCAGGTCAGCAGGCCGACAAAAACACCGATGACCAGGCCTATGAGCTTGTCCACCCAGCCAAGCATCACCGCCTTGACCACGCGCGCCAGCACCCACCCGACCACGGCCGCGGCGATATTCACGACGGCAAAGATAATCACCCAGGCAACGACCGGTTCCCAGCCCTGTGAGGTACCAAAAAGCCCCACCGACAACTGCGGATAAAACCGACCGGCAAGGACGATGCCGGCTATAAGCCCGATAAGACCAACTATCGTCCGGATTGCCCCCTGGGAGAAGCCGGAAAAGGCGTAGCCGAGAGTCACCAGTATGATAATGATGTCAACCCAGTTCATCGCCACTTTACCCCCAGATAAAGAACACTGCCATATTCCAGGCTACAATAAGGCCGTAGAACCCGGTCAGACAGGACGTGGCAATCATACCCACTTTCGGGAACTGGCGGTAGACGTCCCAAAGGATGCCGGCGCAGAGCAGGGCGCCGACTATCTTAAGTACCATAAACATATTGTTGCCGACCCATGATGCCAGAAAAGGATTGCCCTCATGTCCGATGCCGCTCCTGACCAAGAACAGCGTGAGGAGACCATCAAGGATTACCAGGAGCACCAGTGCGCCGAGCAGGGATACCATGGTCTTACGGGTGCGCAAGATGGTCATATGGCAGGTAGTATAAGAAAACAGGCCGGTCAGCGTCAATCGAGCCATACGTGACAGACGGCACCCGGCCAGACGCTACTTCATCAACGGTAGTACCAGCGCTGAGGGATGCTCCGGGTCATGGTAGAGCAGGTTGGTCGCTGCCTTCGGCGTTCCCTGCCTGCTGTTGGTGTTAAGCGCGTAGCGAGGGTAATTGCTGCCAGAAACGATAAACCGTACTTTGTGGCCTTCGAGAAAAGTATGAGCCGTTGCCGGGGCCTTAACAGTGACCTGATAGACCCGACCCGGTGTCAGATACAGCTGTGCCTTTAATGACTCGCGCAGACTCATCCGCTGAATGCTGTCACAGACGAGCATGGAACGGCCATCCGGATGAACATCAGTCACACGGATGGCAACGTCGGTGTCTTCCGAATCGGAAGACACATATAACCTGACCTCGATATCGCCCGCAATAGAGATAGCTTCCGGCAAGGCCTCCGAACTGTAGATGAGCACATCGGGATGGGTCTCGACCCGCCGGCTCTGGTCGGCAGGTCCGGCAATAAGAGTCCAGCGATTCAGGTTGTTGCCGCCGACCGTTGGCACCGGGTTTTTCGGGTCACTGACGAACATATCTGGCATCGACCCGGCTGGCTGGGACGGTTTCAGACCACCGCCAGCCTGAAGATACCACGCTACCGGCGTAACGCCTGACGGCGGCCAAACTTCACTGAAGCGCCATTCATTTCTACCCGTCAGATAGTAGGTAATCCGTGGGATAGCCCTGGTACCCTCATCTATGCCGCTGAGCCACCGGTTGAAGAACTTGCGCTGTTCTTCCCTGGCAAACCCGCCGGCGTTGGGAAAGAGCAGTTCTCCCTGCGGTTCGTCTTTGGCGACTCCCTCATGAGTAAACGGGCCGACCAGGAGGTGAAAGTCCTTCCTGGCCAGAGCGCTGCCGTATTTCATAAAATCGAGGAATGTCCTGGTGAGGTCATGGATATCGAACCAGCCACCAACCAGCATCATCGGCACCTCGACTTCCTTCGGATTGATGTAGTCAATCCGGTCATAGAAACCATCATCGAACGGATGGGCCTGGATCTGCTGGCTGAAAGCCCCCCAGCCGATAAGAGTCATGGCGTCCATGTACTCTTTACGTAGAACTCCACCGGTGTAGTATTTGTCATAGCTGTTGGAATAGTCAGCCACCCGCGGCATGATAGCCCTCAGGTGCGGCGGCTTACGTGCTGCCGTCTGGTACTGAATGTTCCCCAGAGCCGAAGAACCCCATGTCCCCACCCTGCCAGTGCACCAGGGCTGTTTGGCCACCCACTCAACGCAGTCGTAGCCGTCCAGCCCTCCCTGCACCAGGGGCTTCCCCGGCGGGTTATTCTTTGATGCGAACTTCCCGCGCCAGTCCACGACAACCACGGCGTATTTACTACTCTCGAAAAACCCGAAAGAGTCCTTGCCTCCTTTCATCGCCTCGACTAACCCCGGCCACATCCGGCTCTTATCGTAAGGGGTCTGGATGAGGATGGCCGGGAACGGCCCTTCTGTCTGCGGCAGGTAGACGTCCGCCGCCAGCTTCGCCCCGTCCGACATCGGGATCTGCGCCGGCATAACCCTGAACTCGACAGGGTTCGGGCTCACCCGGGCCGGCGTTGGAATCGGCGGAGCCGTATATGACGGCGACGCCGCACCCCGGCAGGCAACTGCGGGAGTGACAAGGACAATCATTAAGACAACGGCTATAAGACGTCTCGGGGTGTCCATTTCTCTACTTCTTAAGTTTGGAACTCCATCTATCGCGAAGCCTGGCTATTTTGGGTGAAATAACCATGCGGCAGTATGCCTGTTCGGGATTACGGGAATAGTAGTCCCGGTGGTATTCTTCAGCCGGATAGAAAGTCTCCAGTGGAACAAGCTGGGTAACGATAGGGCCATCATAGACGCCGGCCCGTTCCAGATCTTCAATAATATGCCGGGCAATATCTCTCTGTGTCCGGTCATGGCAAAAAATCGCCGAACGGTACTGAGTGCCGACATCGGCGCCCTGGCGATTCAGGGTGGTGGGGTCGTGGACCGTGAAGAATATCTCCAGGATTTCGCGGTAGGTAATGAGCGAGGGGTCGTAAGTTATCTGTACCGCCTCGGCGTGCCCGGTAGCACCGGAACATACCTGCTCGTAGGTTGGTTGGGCAACTACCCCTCCTGCATAACCGGGAACGACCTTCTCAATGCCCTCAACACGACTGAAGACCGCCTCGAGACACCAGAAGCAGCCCCCGGCCAGGGTGGCTGTTTCCTTCCGACCAGCCATTAGACTTCGTCCTCCGGAACAAACTTGAGGGCCAGACCGTTTATGCAGTATCGCAGCCCGGTCGGCGGCGGACCATCATTAAAAACGTGACCGAGATGAGCACGGCAACGGGCGCAAAGTACTTCGGTCCGCAGCATCCCGTGGCTGTAATCGGGCTCCTCCAGTATATTTAACGGCGAAACCGGCTGGTAGTAACTGGGCCAGCCCGTGCCCGACTCATACTTGGCTCCACTGCCAAAAAGGTCAGTGCCGCACCGGACACACTTGAAAATACCGTGTCGGGTGGCTTCCCTAAACACGCAGGAGCCTGGATACTCGGTCCCCTTGAGGACAGTAACCTCGTACTGCTCCGGCGTAAGCACCTTTCTCCATTCCTCCGGGGTTCTCTCAACCCTTTCAACTTCAACAATACTTTTGTGTTTCGCATCGAAAATCTTAACCTTACCTGACACAGAATGATTCCTCCCTCATTGTGATAGAACCGAGCCGGCCGAACCGGCCAGCTCATTCAGCAACTCCCTCAGCATGTCCTGCCACGGGTCGCGCATATTATGGGTGTCCAGCCGCACCTGTCCAATACCAGTTCGCACCCGCCCACGATAGCGCTCCGGCGTAACCCGGACCGGCCGCTCCTTCCGCTGCTCAGTCAGTTGCAGGACAACATACTCATGATCCCAGGAGATGCTCTCAATACCAGCATCCCGAGCCAGCAGTCTTGCCTCGACCACGAACAGCAGGTTGGCCACCGGCGCCGGCAGAGGACCAAAACGGTCAGCCAGTTCTTTTCTCATGTCATCAACCTGCTCCAACCGTTGCATCCGCGTCAGACGGTAATACAGGGAAACGCGGGCGTCCTCGTCCTCCACATAGTCCTTCGGGATATGTGCCGAAAGCGGCAAATCAACCGAGGGAAGCTCTACCGGTTTCAGAGATACCTCTGCAGGAGCGCCTTTCTCTTTCAACTCGGCCACGGCCTCCCCGAGCAACCGGCAGTACAGGTCGAAGCCAACGGCGGCGATGTGGCCGCTCTGCTCGACACCGAGCAGGTTCCCTGCCCCGCGTATTTCCAAATCCCTGAGGGCGATGCCGAAGCCGGCGCCAAGCTCGGTAAACTCAAAAATGGTCCGCAAACGCCGGGTCGCCTGCGGCGTCAGCCGCTTGTCTCTGGGGTACAGGAAATAGGCGGCGGCGCGGTCAACTCCGCGTCCAACCCTGCCGCGCAACTGGTGCAGTTGCGTCAGCCCGAGCCGGTCGGAATCGGTGACAATCAGGGTATTGACGTTGGGCATGTCCAGTCCGGACTCGATGATGGTTGTCGAGACCAGCACATCAGCTTCGCCCGCGGCGAACTTCATCATGATTTCCTCGAGTTGTTCCTCCGGCATCTGACCATGGGCTACGGCGATCCTTGCCTCGGGCACCAGCGCCTGAAGCCTGGCGGCTACGCCGCCGATACTATGGACACGGTTGTGGACGACGAAGACCTGGCCGCCACGCTCGAGCTCGCGCACGATGGCCTGCCGCACCAGGCTGTCGTCATACTGGCCGACGTGCGTCCTGATGGGCAGGCGCTCGTCCGGTGGGGTCTCAATGGTGCTCATGTCCCGGACACCGACCATTGACATGTAGAGTGTCCTCGGAATGGGCGTAGCACTCAGCGTCAGCACGTCCACCTCACGCTTCATCTGCTTGAGGCGTTCCTTGTGAGCGACGCCGAAGCGCTGTTCCTCGTCAATAATGACCAGCCCAAGGTCTCTAAAAACCACATCTTTCTGGAGCAGGCGGTGGGTACCGATGCAGATGTCGACACTGCCAGCGGCAAGCCCCTCAACAATACTCCGCTCTTCTTTGGAGCTGCAGAAGCGGCTGAGCATTGCCACCCTGACCGGGTAGGCCTGAAGTCTCTCAGTGAAGGTCGTGTAATGCTGTTGGGCAAGGATGGTTGTCGGCACCAGCATCGCCACCTGCTTGCCGTCCATCACCGCCTTGAAGGCAGCACGCAGGGCCACCTCGGTCTTGCCGTAACCGACATCGCCGCATATCAGCCGGTCCATGGCGCGGGGTTTTTCCATGTCTTCTTTGACGGCACGGACCGCTTCAAGCTGGTCAGGCGTTTCCACGTAGGGAAAGGCCGCCTCCATCTCCTGCTGCCACAATGTATCGGGCGAGAAGGCATGGCCCGGCGTGGCTTCGCGCGCCGCGTAAAGCTGTAGGAGGTCGCGGGCGATTTCCTCCACCGCCTTCTTGACCTTTGTCCTGGTCCTGGTCCACTCCTGAGTACCGAGGCGATTCAGTGCCGGCGGCTCATCGCCGGTACCGACGTACCGGCTCACCCGGTCAATACGGTCGACCGGCACGTAGAGCTTATCGCCCTGAGAATACTCCAGCACCAGGTACTCGCGCTCGGTCCCATTCTGTGATTGTTTGACCAGTCCGACGAACCGACCGATGCCGTGTTCGACATGGACGATGTAGTCGCCGGGATGCAGCTGGCTAAGAAGAGTCTGCCAGCGAACCGGGCGCTTCTGAACCTGCCGGCGCTGTTTAACGAAACCGAAGATTTCCCGGTCGCTCAAGAGACGGAGACTGCCGTCAATTGCCCACCCTTCAGCGACCGAGCCCTGAAGGAGCGTCAATGACCCCGGCTGGGGCAACTGGCAAAGCTCGGCCAGCGGTGCGGCGACAACGTCATTCTCCTGAAGGTATTCCGAAAGCCGGCGCGCCTGATGGCTGATAATGATAGTCCGCGAGCCATCCCGGGGCAGAGCTTTAAGTGCCTTAACGAACTCTTCAAGCCTGCCGCCGTACGATGGCACCGGCGTGAACGGCAGTACCGGAGCCTCACCGGACCATGGCAGGAGCTCCAGTACCCGGCTTCGCTGTGCTATCGCCGCCTCCAGCAGTTCACGCAATTGCCTTTCCAACGCCTGCTCGACAGCCCCCGGGTTATCAAGCACGAGGAGCCCCTCGGCCGACAGATAATCAAGAAGGGTCCCGGTCATACTCTCAGGTAACTCCCGCGCGGGTACGATATGGACCGCGTCGAGCCGGTTCAGGGAACGCTGCGTCCTGGGGTCGAAGGTCCGGATGGTCTCAACCCGGTTGCCTGTGAACTCAACGCGGAACGGGTACTCCGCATGAGGAGAGAATACGTCAACTATGCCGCCGCGGCGGCCAACCGCGCCAGGGACTTCCACTGTTGGCTCGACTTCGTAGCCATTCCTCCGGAGTGTTTCGAGGAGCGCCATCGGGTCAACGTAATCACCCGGCTTTAACACCACCTCGGCCGAGATGAAAGTCTCGCGGGCCATGGCCGGCCCCGCTGCAGCCTCAGCCGAGGCCACCACCAGCGGTGGTGTATCTCCGTCATGAGTTATCACCAGGGCGGCCAGAGTCTTCAGTCTGTCACCTGCCCCCTCAGTCAGAACTCCGTCTTCCGTATCGGGTGTAAACTCAGGGAACAGTTTCGGTGACGCCGCCGGCGGCCACCATACCGTAAGCTGGTCATAAAGCCGGCGGGCAAATTCGTAGTCGGGCGTGATGACCAGCACCGGCACACCCAGCTGTTGATAAAGAAAAGCCAGCAAATAGGGCTGGGCAGCCTTGAGCACGGTGACACGCGGCCTGGCATTGGTCCGGCGCAGGTCGTCTGACAGGCCTTTCAGGGCAGCCTGTTCGCTTGCCAGCGGGAGGAGACAGGAAAGGTCCATAACAACGTTGTATGGTATGTTAAACGCGTGTTGCTGGCAAACAGAGAATCCGGCGACCGGGGCAGTACGTACTCCCTGTGCTATAATTCCCAACCATGCAGCGCAACAACTACCATAGGATTGTCGCCAAGTTCGGCACCAGCCTGCTCACCGGCGGCACAGAACAGCTCGACCTTAAAGTCATGTCGAGCCTTGTCGCCCAGGTGGCGCAGTTGCGCCGCGAGGGCAAGGAGGTTGTCATCGTCACTTCCGGGGCCATCGCCGCCGGCCGGCAAAAGCTTGGTATCAGCCGCAAAGAGAGCAAAGAGAAGGAGCAAAAAGGCCTTCCCTTTAAGCAGGTGCTGGCGGCCGTTGGTCAGAGCTACCTGATGCAGACCTATGAACAGCTTTTCAGCTGGTATAACCTGACGGTGGCCCAGGCCTTACTGACCAAGGCCGACCTCGCCGACCGCGCCGGCTATCTCAATGCCCGGAATACTTTGCTGGCACTAATCGAGATGGGCGTTATCGCCATCGTTAACGAAAACGATGTTGTGGCCATCGACGAAATCGAGACCGCCAAGTTTGGCGACAACGACAATCTTTCGGCGACCGTAGCCAACCTGGTCGACGCCGACCTGCTGGTGCTTCTGACCAACATCGACGGCCTGTACACAGCCGACCCGCGTAAAGATGCCGCGGCCCGCCTGATACCCCGCGTCGAGAAGATTGACGCCGAACTGGAGCGGCTGGTTAGCGGCACCACCGATGATCTGGGCACCGGCGGCATGGTGACCAAGCTGGAAGCGGCCCGGCTGGCGACCAGTTCCGGCATCACCATGGTCATCGCCAACGGTCACAGGCCGGACGTACTGACACACGCCGCCGCTGGCCAGATAGAGGGCACACTTTTCCTGCCTCAAACATCGCGCCTTGAAGCCAAGAAGCGCTGGTTGCTCTGCGGTCTGGCATGCAAGGGCCGGGTGACCATCGATAAAGGCGCTCTCGGTGCCCTCAAGGACCAAAACAAAAGCCTGCTCCCAGCCGGCATCACCACTGTTGCCGGCGACTTCCAGCGCGGAGACATCGTGGACATCCTCGATGATTCCGGCAGACATGTCGGAAGCGGTATTGTCAACTATAGCGCGGCCGATCTCATTAAGATAAAAGGTATCCATTCAGATAAGATCGCCGAGGTACTCGGCTATGAATACGGCGACGAGGCGATACACCGGAATAATATGGTGGTGGGATAGAGAACGCCTCTCGGAGAGCCCGGAGAAGCCCGCCCCATTTTATTAAAACTCCTCTTTCTCAGCAAAGGGAAAGGGGCAGGAGGTTTAGTAAAGATGTGGTGGATACCCTGTGTTAGAATAGAGGTATGTCTAAAAACTCTATAATAAGGTTGCCATTTGCACCTATTCCGCCCTTACACTATCCGTTTCTTCCTTTTGTATACAATTCGCCTTTGAGGGGTGGATGATGAATGGGTGGGAACCTCT
>DAOUCU010000083.1:0-12398 GCA_034431935.1 Dehalococcoidia bacterium
TGCCGCGTGGTCTTCGAGGTCAAGCGGTTGGAAAGCAGGTAAAATGGCTAAGACTCCTTACGCCGTCACAATCACAGTAGTGGATACTCCGGGCAAGGCATGCCTGATGGGTCATAAACCGGGTGACTCATGGCTGGTGGACGAGCCAAAAACGCCAAAGTGGCTCGGCGACCCGACCAGAAAGCAGAAGCTGTGCGCCTGGGCCTACGAATCGTTCAACTACGTGCTTATGCCTTTCTGCTACGGAGCCGACTATCCCATGGCCAGAGACAGAGATGTCCATCTAAGGACATGCCCCGGCGCGGAATGCCAGTTGATGTTCGAACTCAGGCGGCACAAGCAGGGATAAAACACCACATCGACCACATCCCGAGCTCGGACCGAAGTCCTAAGTGGCCTTAGGGGTCTCGCCGGGATGAAGCTTCTTCCACTTTTCCAGAAGCTGAGCGCGGGTCTCCTTGTGGGCCGGGTCAGGCTGAGGAGCATCCACGGGGCAGACCTCAGAACATTTCGAATGGTCGAAGGAACCGACGCACTCGGTGCACTTGGCCGGGTCGATAACGTAAACGGTATCGCCCTCTTTGATTGCTTTGTTAGGGCACTCCGCCTCGCAGGCGCCGCATGAGATGCATTCCTCGGTAATCTTGAAAGCCATGGTGTGGTGTTCCTCCTTAAGAAATTGCTATGTTAAGCTCTGGTCCCTAACTTGGCCAGTAGCGCCTTTGCCACATTAGGTGGGACGAGGTCGTCGATACAGCCGCCTAGGCTGGCCGCTTCCTTGAGCAGGCTCGAGCTGAGAAACTGGTACTGGATGCTCGACATCATGCAGACGAGTTCTATGTCCGGCGCCAGCTTCCGGTTCATCATCGCCAGTTCGAACTCATGCTCGAAATCGGAACTCATGCGGAGGCCGCGCACCATCACTCTGGCCCCAACTTTACGGGCGAAATGCACCGTGAGCTCAGAATAACTCCGGACGCTGACGTTATTGAGGCCCCTGGTAGCACCTTTAATCAATGCCACTCTCTCCGCGGTGTTAAAGAGGAGGCGCTTGTCGGGCCGGTCGTAAACACCGATGACCACTTTGTCGAATAGTACCAGGGCACGCTTGATAATGTCGAGATGACCGTTGGTCACGGGATCAAAACTGCCGGGATAGAGGGCAATGGTCAAGTGCGTGCCTCCTTCATGAAAATTGATACGGTGGTATCGCCATACTGGCGTACCTTTATCCTGGTAAGCCCATCATAGCCTGTATCCAGCGGTGTGCGGGAAGCATGGCACACCGCCACGCGAGAGCTCTCCGTCAGCAAATTCGAACCAGCCAGTCGTTTAAGCACCATGTTGATTACCTGGGATTGGGCGTAGGGTGGATCCACAAACACGAGACCGTACCGTTCCTTGAGAAAGCCCAGCGCGCTGTTGACCCCGGCACAATACACGTGCGCCCTATCGGAGAGTCCCGTCTTCCTCAGGTTGTCTCTTATGATAGCACACGCCTGGGGTTGCTGGTCAACAAAATCGGCCCACCCCACCCCCCGACTAAGCGCCTCGATGCCCAGAGCGCCGCTCCCGGCAAAAAGGTCAAGCGCCCTTGACCAGTCCGGAGCGTCCGCCAGCAGAGCAAAGACCGCAGTACGCACCATGTCTGTCGTCGGGCGGACGTGCTTGCTTTTTGGAGCCTTAAGAAGCTGGCCCTTGGCGACGCCGCCGGTGACACGCATAGTAGGTTACGCATACTATAACGTCTGCTTCTAACACGCGTCAACGGGTATGGATATTGCGAGTACAATGAATTGACATCGGGCCGGTGCCAGAGTAGAATTCCTACGCAGGGAGGGGACTGACAGACGCGGAGTTCAGCTTCATACGACGAGCCGCGTTGAAGCCGTCCGTTAGTGCAGGACCAATAAGGCAGGAGGCCTTTAGATAAATGATAGAAGTGACCATCGACAGCATCCGGATGAGTATGATTAGTTCCCAGCGAGTCGTCATCCTCAGGGAAAAGACTGCCGGCCGGTACCTGCCGATATGGATCGGACCGTCCGAGGCCGACGCTATTGCGGTTAAGCTTCAGAACATGACGGTGCCACGCCCCCTTACCCATGACCTGCTCAGCTCCATCATCGGTTCGCTCGGCGCCACTGTCGCCTTCGTCGTTGTCAATGAGCTGAAAGATGACACCTTCTATGCCAAGATTGTCCTCAGCGTAAACGGCGGCCAGATAGAAATCGATTCCCGCCCCAGCGACGCTATTGCTCTGGCGGTCAGGACAAAATCTCCACTCTTCGTCGAGGAATCCGTGCTGGACAAAGCCGGCATCTTTCTGGACCAGGAGACAACCGCCGCCAGGCCAGCTGAGAGCAACGGCAAGGCCCCGACCGGTGAAGCCAAAAGCAAGCCGGACGAGCAGGAACTTAAGCGCATGTCGGCCTTTAAGGACTTCATCGACAGCCTGAACCTGGAAGACTTCGACAAGCGCAAGTCCTGAAGCAGTATCGCGGGGCTAAAGGAACCGTAACAACCGTGGATGAAATGACCGGCCAGGTTGTACGTCAGCTTATCTCCGTACTCAAATGCACTTCATGCGGATGTAGCTATCGGGAGACTGACGTCAACATTCTGTCCCGAAAGGACAACGCCTGGCTTGTCAACGTGCAGTGCTCCTTCTGCGGCTCCCTCAACCTTGTGGCGGCGGTGGTCGAGAGATTGGGTCATGAACCGGCCGCCACCGACCTGACGCCTGACGAATGCGCCCGTTTCGCCAATGCTCCCGCCATCAACGCTAACGATGTCCTCAACATTCACTATTTCCTCGAAGAGTTTGATGGCGACTTCAAGAGACTGCTCCAGCATTAGGAATCGCTGGAGCCCACCAGACCTCTCGCTGAAGATCGAGACGGCATTTTCACGGATAAACCATTTCAAGACCGGAATGAGGGGAGAGCCGGCGCGGTAACAGCATTCCAGTTATCGCCGGCCTCTCTCTGTTGTCCTGAAGAACACCACCGCCCATTTACGTGGAAAAGCGGATTGATTTCCGTGTACCTACGCGCTATTATAATGGACTTTAGTTTAGCCCCAGGATGGGGAGATGACACGTGAATGGGTTCGGCCCTTCTGGTTCCTGTTTACCGTTGGCTGGTACGTCGCCCTCAGCCTGGTGGTGCCGGCGGGCATAGGATACTGGTTAGACCGGGGGGTGTTCGAAAGTACCCCTCTGTTTACGTTAATCGGGCTTGGAGTCGGCACTTTGGTTGCCTTCACTGGCCTTTATCGGATGCTGAAGCGCTTCCAGGCCGAGCAGTCCAGCCAGGACCGGAATAACACAGGGGAGACACGGCAGAAGTGAAGTCACTAGTTGACGTTAGGGTGGAGACGGGGCGGTGACAACCGAGAAAAAGGGCTGCGGCTGTTCCACTAGCCTTATCATCATCCTCTCGGTAGTGTTCATTGTCCTCTTCATCTTCGGCCTGATGAGCGGCGCCATTGGTGCCGCCCTCTTTAAGAGCTTCCCGGCGCCGGACTGGCTTAAGGTGCCCACCCCCCATGTCCAGTTACCATCCGAAGCTATTTTCAATGTTGGCAGCTTTAGGTTCAGCAACACCCTGCTGGCGTCCCTGCTGACCACGGTTGTCCTCCTCTCCATTGCCATCACCATCAAGTTCCGGATCCGGCTTGTGCCCGGCCGTTTCCAGGCATTCATCGAGTTTGGCCTGGAGACCCTGTTGAACTTCATCGAAAGCATTGCCGGCAAGAAATACGGCCGCAGGTTCTTCCCGATGATTGCCACCATCCTGCTTTTCGTCATGTTCAACGCCTACCTCGCCCTCCTGCCTTTCTACAACACCATCCTTGTCCATACCGAAGAAGGCTGGGTACCGCTCTTCCGCTCGGCCAATACGGACGTCAATGTACCCCTGGCTATCGCCCTCTGCGCGTTCATTTTCATCGAGTTCTGGGGGCTGAAAGCGCTTGGCGCCATGCACTACCTCGGCGAGTTCTTCAATGTGAAGCAGTTCGCCATTGGCATCAAAGAGCTGTTCACCGGCAGGCTGAAGGATGGCATCAGGGATGCTCTCTTCGGCTTCATCAATATCTTTATCGGCCTGATAGAACTGCTCAGCCACTTTATCCGCATTGTCAGCTTTACATTCCGTCTATTCGGCAACATGACCGCCGGTGAAATCCTGCTGGTCATGATGTGCTTCCTGGTGCCACTAATCGCCGGCATCCCGTTCTACGGGCTGGAACTTCTGGTCGGATTCATTCAGGCGCTCATCTTCGCCGGCCTGACGCTGGTATTCGCTACCATTGCTGTCAGAGCCGGCGGTGAAGAAAGTCATGAAGGACGCTAACGTCTGCAAAAACTAAAGGGAGGAAAAAAGATGACTCCGGATGTCGCAAGAATGCTGGCGGTGGGTATCGCCGCAGGTCTCGGCTTCGTCGGGCCCGGTCTGGCGCTGGGCATCATCGGCTACGGTGCTATGACAGCCATCGGCCGTAACCCCGAGGCCAGAGGTCCGATTCTGACCAACATGATTCTTATCGGCGCTCTGGCTGAAGCCGTGGCCATCTACGCCCTTATTGTCGCCATTCTCCTGGGCATGGTTATCCACTAAGGCAGTCGGTAACTGATTAAGGAGTTAAACCATGGGAGATGAAGGACTGCCTGCGGGCATTATGGCAATCGTAGGCGCCGTGGTCACCGGGGCGATAACCTTCGCCGGCCTGATGCTGGTTCTCTTCGCGGTGATGGCGCTAATTAAATAGCATATGGGAGCAAAGCCCCGCACAAAGGTCAGACCTGCGCGCGGGGCCCTGTCAGGGGGCAATTATGGAAGGTATTGGAATAAACCTGCCCTTGCTGGTCGCTTTCCTGGTGAATTTCCTGCTCCTGTTCGGCCTGCTGGGATACCTGCTTTACAAGCCGATTCTCAAGACGCTTGACGAACGTGCGGCCAAAATCAAGGAAGGGCTCGAAAGCGCCGAACGCATGAAAGAACAGGCGATCAAAGCGGAGCAGGAGGTAAAGGCCCAGATTGAAGCCGGTCGGAAGGAAGGCCAGGCAATCCTCGCCCAGGCTGTCCAGGCGAGCGAGCGCCTCAAGGCCGAGGCCAGAGAAGAAGCGCGCAAAGAGGCCGAGGCGGTTATCAACCGCGCTCGGGCGGAAATCCAGCACGAGCGTGATGAGACGTTCGACCAGCTCCGCAAAGAGTTTGTGGACATTGCCATCATGGCCGCGGAGAAGGTCATCAAGGAGACTCTGGACAAGGAAAAACACCGCAGGGTTATTGAAGACGTGCTCGAAAAGAGCCCGAAACTGAAAGGTTAGTCAAACTTGCACACCAGCACATCCAGCCGGAGATATGCGGAGGCGGTCATGGAGATCGCCCTGCAAAAGAGAGAGCTTGAGGCCTGGCGGGCCCGCCTGCAGGCGCTGGCTCAGGTTACCCGTGATCCGGAGACCCAGGCCATCCTGGAAAACCCCCGGGTACCCCTCAGCCTCAAGAAACAGCTTCTTGCAGAAAAACTCGAGGGGCAAAACCAGATGGTCCTCAATCTGGCGTTTCTGCTCGCCACCCGCGGCAAGACCCTTCTTGCCCCGGATATTGCCGCTGCTTACGAAGACCTGCTCAACCACCACTACGGTCTCCAGCCCGCCGAGGTGACCACGGCGGTGCCACTGGATGAGGCCGAAAAAGAAAAGCTGGTCAAGTACCTTTCAGACGTCACCGGCAAGAAGGTTCTGGTGACCACCAGGGTTGATCCCGGCATCATCGGCGGACTGGTCGCCCGAGCCGGCGATCAGCTTATCGATGGGAGCATCCGGAGCCGGCTGGCTGAACTGAAAAGGAGCCTCGCCTGAGGGTTGTTTGAGATAAGGAACTGCTAAGGAGTACCGCCATGACAATCGGCAGACAGGATATCATCTCGGTAATTAAACAGCAGATTGAGAGTTTTGGGGTCACAGCCGCTGTAGCTAACGTTGGCTCCGTCGTTGAAATCGGCGATGGCGTCGCCCGCATCCACGGGCTCAGCCAGGCCCGAAACGGGGAACTACTCGAGTTCCCCCACGGAGTCATGGGCATTGTCCTCAACCTCGAGGAAGACAGTGTCTCCGCCGCTCTACTCGGCGATTACACCGAGATCAAGCAGGGCGATGAAGTCCGCACCACCGGCCGCGTTGCCGAGGTGCCGGTCGGCGAGTCTCTTATCGGCCGTGTCGTCAATCCCCTCGGCCAGCCGCTGGATGGCAAAGGCCCCATCAAGACCAACAAGACCCGCCCTATCGAAATCGTTGCGCCCAACGTTGTTTCCCGCGCCCCGGTCGATACTCCGGTCCGCACCGGCATCAAGGCTATCGACGCCATGATACCGATAGGCCGTGGCCAGCGTGAACTGATAATCGGCGATCGTTCCACCGGCAAATCGGCCATTGCCCTGGATACCATTATTGCCCAGAAAGGCGGCGACCTGACCTGTATTTATGTCGCCATCGGTCAGAAGTCGTCCAAGGTTGCCCAGGTCGCCGGCATTCTGGAAGAGTACGGCGCCATGGGCCATACGATTATTGTTGCCGCCAACGCCTCCGACCCGGCCCCGCTCCAGTACATGGCCCCTTACGCCGGCTGTGCTATTGGCGAGGAAATCATGTGGCAGGGTAAGGACGCACTGGTCATCTACGACGACCTCTTCAAACATGCCTGGGCCTACCGTCAGATGTCCCTGCTCCTGCGCCGGCCGCCGGGCCGCGAGGCCTTCCCGGGCGATATCTTCTATCTGCACAGCCGCCTGCTCGAGCGCGCCGCCAAGCTGTCCAAGGAAAACGGCGGCGGCTCACTGACCGCCCTGCCCATCGTCGAGACCCAGGCCGGCGATGTCTCCGCTTATATCCCGACCAACGTCATCTCCATCACCGACGGCCAGATATACCTGGAATCCGACCTGTTCAATGCCGGCATCCGCCCGGCCATCAACGCCGGCATCTCGGTCTCCCGCGTCGGCGGCGCCGCCCAAATACGCGCCATGCGTCAGGTGGCCGGCGGCCTGAGAATGGCCATGGCCCAGTTCCGCGAACTCGCCGCCTTCGCCCAGTTCGGCACCGCCGATTTGGATAAAGCCACCCGGGCCCAGCTTGCCCGCGGCCAGCGCGTCACCGAAGTTCTCAAGCAACCCCAATACTCCCCTATGACCTTCGATAAGCAGGTCATGATTTTCTTCGCCGTCAACAACGGCTTCCTCGATGATGTTCCGGTAGAAAAGGTCAGCGCCTGGGAAGCCGCCTTCCTCCGATGGATGGAGACTTCAAAGCCTGAAATCGGTAAGCGCCTCGCCGCCGAAAAGAAAATTGAGAAAGACCTCGAAGAACTGCTCAAGGCGGCTGTCACCGAATTCAAAAAGACCACCGCAGTGTAATACGAAATGATAAGCACTCGCGTCCTGAGACGCCGCATCCGCAGTATCCAGAACACGGCCAAGATAACCAAGGCTATGGAGCTTGTCGCCACCGCCAAGATGAAGCGGGCACAGGACCAGGCCACGGCCGGCCGCCCCTATGCGGACAAAATCAGCCAGGTCATCGCTGACCTCGCCGCCCAGCACAGCATCAACGGCGCCAGCCACCCTCTCCTCGAAAAGCGGGTCGTGAAGAGAATTGCCATCATCCACATCACCACCGACCGCGGCCTCTGCGGTGGCCTCAATGCCAACGCCAATCGTCTTGTCGGAGGCTTTATCCTGGATCAGAAGGTGCCGGTAACCATGGTCACGGTGGGACGCAAGGGACGTGACTTTATGCGTCGCTACGGGCGAGAAATCGAAGCCGAGTTCACCGGCCTGTCCGATAGACCAAGCATCCTCGATATCCTGCCCATTGCCCGCATTGTCATTGAAGACTACACTCGCGGCAAGTGCGACCAGGTCTATCTTGCCTACAGCAGGTTCGTCAGCACCGTGGTCCAGCGGCCCGTCATCGAGCCGCTTCTGCCGGTCACGCCGGCGGAAGTCCCAAGGGGCCAGAGCGCAGACTATATCTATGAGCCCGACCCATCCTATGTTCTCAACGCTCTTCTGCCTCGCTTCGTCGAGATGGAAATCTATCATGCTATACTCGAGAACATTGCTTCGGAGCAGTCGGCACGCATGGTGGCAATGCGCAACGCCACCGATAATGCTAAGGAACTGATCGATGACCTTACGCTTCAGATGAACAAGGCCCGCCAGGAGCAGATTACCACCGAGCTGCTTGATATCACCGGCGGCGCCGCGGCGCTGGCAAATGGATAATAAGGAAAAAGGGTTAGACTATCCCTAATGGGGTGCAAAAAATGAGTAAAGGAAAAGTGATCCAGGTAATCGGCACGGTTGTGGACGTCGAGTTCCCCCCGGACGGTCTGCCTGCCATCAACAACGGAATCGAGCTAATGCTGGACGGCAAGCGTATCGTCATGGAAGCCGTCCAGCACATCGGCAACAACTGGGTACGATGTCTCGCACTGGCCCCGACCGAGGGACTGGGGCGCGGCGTTGAAGCCATCGATACTGGCCGCCCGGTAGCCGTGCCCGTGGGGCGCTCCAACCTGGGACGCCTTTTCAATGTCCTCGGCGAGCCCATTGATGGCAAGGGGCCGGTCAACGCCAAAGAGACCTGGCCCATCCACCGGCCAGCGCCAAAACTGGAAGAGCAGGTCACCACCCCTCAGCAGCTTGAGACCGGCATTAAAGTACTTGACCTGATTACCCCCTTTACCAAGGGCGGCAAGGTCGGCGCTTTCGGCGGCGCCGGCGTCGGCAAAACAGTCATCATCCAGGAGCTTATCCGCAATATTGCCACGGAGCATGGCGGCTTCTCCGTCTTCACCGGCGTCGGCGAGCGCTCCCGAGAAGGCAACGACCTGCTTCACGAAATGCAGAACTCCGGTGTTATCGACAAGACCGTCATGGTCTTCGGCCAGATGAACGAGCCGCCCGGCGTCCGCGCCAGAGTCGGCCTTACCGGTGTCACCATGGCCGAGTATTTCCGTGATGTCGAGGGGCAGGACGTCCTTCTGTTCATCGACAACATCTACCGTCACGTACTGGCAAATATGGAAGTATCTGCCCTCCTTGGCCGCATGCCGTCGGCCGTGGGATACCAGCCCACTCTGGCCGCCGATGTCAGCGAGCTCCAGGAGCGTATCACCACTACAAAGCGCGGCTCCATAACTTCGTTCCAGGCAATCTACGTCCCGGCCGACGACTACACCGACCCCGGCATCGTCGCCACCTTCGCTCATCTCGATGCCGTCATCGCTCTGGAGCGCTCTATCGTCGAGCTTGGCATTTACCCGGCGGTTGACCCGCTGGCGTCCACCTCCCGCATCCTCGACCCTCGCATCGTGGGCGAGGAGCACTATGCCGTAGCCCGCGGCGTTCAGAGGGTCCTCCAGCGCTACAAGGAGCTTCAGGACATCATCGCTATCCTCGGCATCGAAGAGCTTTCCGAAGAGGACAAGCGCACGGTCGCCCGCGCCCGCCGTATCCAGCGCTTCCTCTCCCAGCCGATGTTCGTTGCCGAGACCTTCACCGGCACCCCCGGCCGCTACGTGCCCATCAAAGAAACGATAAAGGGCTTCAAAGAAATCCTTGAAGGCAAGCATGATGCCCTGCCAGAGCAGGCTTTCCTCATGGTCGGCACTATCGAAGACGCTATCGAAAAGGCCAGGAAGCTGGGAGCTTAAACATGGCAACGATAAGGCTTGAAGTTGTCACCGCGGAACGGCTCGTCTTCAGCGACGAGGTGAATGCCGTCATCGCGCCGGGCGTAGAGGGACAGCTCGGCATCCTCCCACACCATGCCCGCCTAATGACCGTGCTCCAACCCGGCGAATTAACCATCAGGAAGGGCAGTGAGGAAATACCGCTGGCCATCGGAGGCGGCTATCTCGAAGTGCGCCCGGACAAGGTAATTGTTCTCGCCGACAGTGCTGAGCGCGCCGACGAGATTGATATCGCCCGCGCTGAGGCCGCAAGGAAGCGGGCCGAGGACGCCATCCATACCCATCCGGCACCTCAGGATCTTGCCAGCGCCGAGGCCGCCCTGCGCCGTTCCCTCGCCCGTCTTAAGGTTGCCCAGAAACGCCGCGCCAAACCAGGGCCGCCAAGAGTGTAATCATCCGATGGTCAATGCCCAGAAATCTGGCAGCAGGTCACAATACGGAAACTATCACCCCTTCGGGCGCCAGCCAGAAATCCGGCCAGATGAGATGGAAACTAAACGATTTCCAGGCGGACTTTGGTACCGGCCTTAGCCGCATTCACACGGAGTAGTGTGCGCATCGCTTCCGCCACACGGCCCTGCTTGCCGATAACCCTGCCCTTGTCATCGGCGGCTACTTCCAGCTTGATAACGATTGTGCCCTCAACCGTCTCTTCGGTGACCTTGACATCATTGGGTGCGTTGACGATAGCCTTGGCCACGTACTCAACCAGTTCCTTCATTTCTTCTCCTTGGTGGCTGCTTTGGCCTCAGTCTTGGGTGTCTCCGATTTCTCGGGCGTCGGGGCTTCGGCCTTCGCCTTATTTGCCGCCTTTGGAGCCTCCGCAGTCCCCCCTTGAGGAGCAGCCTCTTTCTTGGTTATCTTCGACGGTTCCGGTCTGGGCATGAGACCGGCCTTGTAGAAAAGCTTGAGAGCGCCGTCAGTCGGCTGTGCACCGCGCTTCAGCCATTCCTTGATCCTGTCCTGTTTTAGAGTCAGCACCTCGGGATTACGAACGGGATCGTAGTTACCCACGATCTCAATGAAACGACCATCACGGGCCGCACGCGAGTCGGCCACAACGACACGATACTTGGGATTGTTCCTAGCGCCAACCCGCCGCAACCTTATCTTTACCATATTCTTGTCGAGAAGTTACCTTTCTATTTGAATTAGCGCGGGCATTATGCCCGAAAGCTTCGCTCCTGTCAAAATCAGCCTCGACTGTTTTTCTTAACCGCCTTTTTCGCCGGTTTATTCGCTGTTTTAACTGAAGCCTCCGATTTAGCTACGGACGCCCTCGTCTTCTCACCGCGAAAAGCCTCTTTGGTAGGCACCTTGATTGAATACTCCGCCTTTGAAGCAAAGACCGAGACCACCCGGTGCGCCTTGCCGCCGCACTTGGGGCACTTGGCATCCTTATCGAAATCACACATGGGACGCATCAGCTCGAATTCTTCCTGGCATTCGACGCATGAATATTCATAAGTCGGCATATCAGGTCTACCCTCCTTAGTTTTTTCTACGTACCGTTCTGCTCTTCTCCTGTTATGGGAGAGGATTGGAAAGTGGATGACACCGTCCTCTGACCAGCATATTCTATTTTATGAAACAATACCGTGCTTGGCAAACCAGTTACACGTCCTTGTTGGCCTTCTCAAGGCTGTGTTATAATGAGCGCACTTTTTTGATTGTCAAGGATGTAAAGGTGCGCGATTACGAACTGGTAACTATCATCAAACCCGATGTAGCCGACGAAGACGCCGCAGTGGTTATCGAGAAAGTCAAGGCCCTGGTCGCCGACCACAAAGGCGAACTTGGTGAGGTTAACTCCTGGGGCAAGAAGAAGCTTGCGTACCCAATCGGACAGTACAAGGAAGGAAATTATTTTCTTATGCGTTTCAAGCTTGAGCCGAAGAAGGCCGGTGAAATCGAAACAACCCTCAAGCTAAATGAGAAGGTCATGCGGCATCTCCTGGTGAAAAAGGAGAAATAACCGGAGGGGGCTTGCGGTGACGCTGAATAAGATACTGCTCATCGGCAATGTGGGGAAAGACCCGGAGATGCGGTACACACCTACCGGCAGTCCGGTGACCAGTTTCACCCTGGCTACCAATCGGACGTACCAGACACCAGAGGGACAGACCAAAAAAGAAACCGAGTGGTTTAACATAGTCGCCTGGAGCAAGCTGGCTGAGCAATGCAATCAGTTGCTTGCCAAAGGCAAGAAGGTATATGTTGAAGGGCGTATTCAAACCCGGTCGTGGGAGGGCCAGGACGGCCAGAAGCGGTCCCGTGTCGAGGTGATTGCCAACCGCGTGATGTTGCTTGAACGCGCCCCCGGAACGGCGGCACTGCCGGCTGAGGGCGAAATACCCGGGGAAATGCCCGAAGGCGACCAGATTGAGCCCGAGGATGTACCCTTCTAGATACTTCTAGATATTAGTTCGATCGCTGTAGGCTCCATCCACAGACTGAGCAGACCAGCGAGACCGCCGCGATTTTGAGTCCCGGTGGTTTTATTAAGTAGTAATGAGGTTCACAGACAATGACAACTAACCCAACCAGCGAAGCGGGCATACCCCCGTCCACGGTCGCCACCGGCGCCGCAGCGCCGGCACCGTCAAGACCGTCCGGAGCCGGGCCACAACGTTCGGC
>DAOUCU010000084.1:0-19231 GCA_034431935.1 Dehalococcoidia bacterium
GAAATCGATGTTGTGACCACCGGGACCTTCGGACCGATGTGTTCTTCCGGTGCTTACTTTAATCTGGGACACAGCAAACCGAGGATTAAGTTCGGCGGAGGCAGTGTCTATTTGAACGATGTACCTGCTTATACCGGTCTGGCCGCCGTCGATATCTTTCTTGGGGCTACGGCCCTGCCGGATGGAGACCCGCGCAACCGGGCCAAACCGGGCGAGTTCCTGTACGGCGGTGGGCATGTCATCGAGGAACTCGTGGCCGGCAAGGACGTGCGGCTGGTAGCCACCGGCTATGGGACTGACTGCTACCCACGGCGCAAGCTGGAGACATGGGTTAACATCAAGGACATGAACGAGGCGGTGCTTTTTAATGTACGAAACGCCTATCAGAACTATAACGTGGCGGTCAACCTGTCTGATAAGACCATCTATACTTACATGGGCATTCTGAAGCCCAGGCTTGGCAATGCCAACTATTCGACTGCTGGCCACCTCTCGCCGCTGTTCAACGATCCGTTGTACAAGGTCTTGGGTATCGGCACAAAGATATTCCTTGGTGGTGGTACCGGATATATCGCCTGGCAGGGGACTCAGCACAACCCGAATGTGCCGAGGACCAGCAAGGGAATTCCCAGGAGGGGTTCTGGCACACTGGCGGTGATCGGCGACCTTAAGAAAATGAAGCCGCAATGGCTGGTAGGGAGCAGTTTCTATGGCTACGGGGCGACGTTGACCGTAGGCATCGGTGTGCCGATTCCCATCCTGTCCGAGGATGTCCTGAACCAGACGCTGATAACTGATGCTGACATCCTAGCACCGATTGTGGACTACTCCGAAGCCTATCCCAACCGGAAGCCGGATATACTTGGCGAAGTAAGCTACGCCGAACTCCGCAGTGGGAGCATTAAGTTCCAGGGTAAGGATGTTCCCACAGCGCCGCTGTCCAGCTACTACAAAGCGGTGGAAATCTGCAATATTCTGAAAGACTGGATCAAGAAGGGTGAGTTTCTGCTCACTGATCCCGTGGCGCCGTTGCCCGGTCCGGATTCGGGGATTGTCCTGCACTCTCTTGAAGAGCGTCCTATCCTGGACTGAACTGAGGAGATATAGAGATGGCTGTTACCAAGGGCAAGAGAATCGTACTGCATTTTCCAAGGCGGCTCATTGATGAGCCGATTGTTTACAAGCTGGTCAAAGACTTTAATCTGACCTTCAACATACTTAAAGCCTCGGTGACGCCGGGTGAGGAGGGGTTGCTGGTCATGGAGCTTGCCGGTGAGCCACGCGACTATGACAAAGGTATCAAGTACCTCAGTGATGTTGGCGTCCGTATACAATCGCTCAGTCAGGATGTGGTGCGTAACGAGACCAGGTGCACCCACTGCGGCGTCTGCGTGGCGGTCTGCCCTACCGGTGCCTTCTCCTTCGAGCCCAAAACGAAGCAGGTGCTGTTCGACCAGGGTAAATGCGTTGTTTGCGAGATGTGCGTCAAGGCCTGCCCACCCAGGGCAATGGAGCTCTATTTCTAGCCTGTGGGGCTTCATTTGAAGACCGGCTCTTATCAGCCGCGTTTCTACCGTGACTGGGTCCGTGACACCCACCTTGTTTCCTTCAATATAGTGGTGAAGGAGACCGACCTCTGGATACGGTCACGGCGTAGGTTGCGGAGCAAAGCGCTCAATTCAGTTATCAAGCACCGTGGGCCGCTGGAAAAATACATCGCCGGTCATCCGGTCTTTCTCGCCACTCTTGAACCGTACTCGGTTGATGAAGATGCCCCGGCGATAGTGCGCGGGATGGCACAGGCCGCGGCGGTGGTTGGGGTCGGCCCGATGGCGGCGGTAGCCGGAGCTATTGCTGAAGAGGTCGGCAAGGACCTGCTTGAGTTCTCGCCCGAAGTGATTGTCGAGAACGGCGGCGATATCTTTATGAAGGTGACGAAGGAGCGGCTGGTAGGAGTATATGCCGGCGATTCTCCGTTCACCGGTAAGATAGCGGTACGTATTCACCCTGAAGACACGCCGATGGGTGTGGCGACCTCTTCGGGGGTGGTGGGTCATTCCCTGAGCTTCGGTAAGGCCGATGCAGCCGTGGTGCTGGCACCTTCTGCGTACCTTGCGGATGCCGCGGCCACAGCACTGGGCAACCGGGTCAGGTCCAAAGCAGATATTGGCCCAGCCCTAGAGTGGGCTCAGGGCGTCCCGGGCCTGCTCGGTGTTCTTGTGATTAAGGGTGGTGAGATGGGGTTGTGGGGCAAGGTAGAACTGGTACCGCTCCAGTAGCCCGTGTCTTTCCTGAGTCTGGCTATGATTGAAACAGGAACTGCAATCACCTATAATTCCGCCCTGCTCGCGGTGGGCGTAGCCCAGTGGTTTAAGGCGCCAGGTTGTGGCCCTGGAGACCGAGGGTTCGAATCCCTCCGTCCACCCCACTTTCTTTTGCACGTACGCGCCTGTAGCTCAGTGGAACAGAGCATCGGTCTTCGGAACCGGGGGTCGTGGGTTCGAATCCCTCCAGGCGCGCCACCGACGTCGGCTTAAGTCGAAGGCATGTTACCTGCCGTTTTCAGAAAAGCGAAGTTCGGGGACGAAAACTTCAAGGTCGTCGTTAACAGGCGTGTGGCAGGCCAGTACGTAGCCATCTTGTAGCTCTTGTTGTGAGAGAAAAGCGAGGGCGTCGTCGTCAGGTGGCGCATTGCCCTTCAGAATCTGTACCCGGCATTGCATGCAGACACGGGCTCCACCGCATACGTTTACTATGGTGACGCCGGCGAGGAAAGCAGCCCGGAAAAGATGGGTGTTGGCGGGCACCACCACCCTCTTGGCGCTGGGAAGGAAAACGATTGTGTATCTCTTACGATTGAGCGCCATTTCTCTGTGGCTGTCGCTGGCGGAGGTACCGGCTGTACCAGAGAAGTCTGGCCAGGACGCCCGCCCCATGCTCCGGAGTCCGGAAAACGGCAAAACCTTTCTCGTTGAGCCGGGCGAAGACACGGGGGTTCAGTTTCTCTTCCACAGGGTTGGTCTTGCAAAAGATAACGGGCTTCTTTACTTCGTCCATTCGGGTGATGACGCGGTCAAGATCCGTGATAGCTGTGTCAATCGTCCGGTTGAGTCTGGCAACTGTTGCATCGCGCATGGCCGGAGGGACATGGTTGATGCGTTTGGTCAGGATTTGCCGCAGGCCGGGGGTGCTGACGCACATGACGGCATCGATATTATTATCGTCCAGCAGGGCCAGAATGCACTCGTTGGTGGCACTACTTTCAGCGACGATATCGACAGGGTTACCGTGGGACCAGAACGGCGGCAGTACTTTATCGATGCGTCTGATGGTCTCCGGCGATAATGGAGGGACCTCCAGTCCCAGCCGTAGACATTCGTCGGCGGCAAGTACGCCAATGCCGCCGCCAATAACTATGATGCCGATGCGGTTGCCCCGCGGTAGAGGCTCGCGGCAAAGGGCCGAGCATGTGTAGATTAAGTCAAGCACCGTGCCGGTCCTTATCACGCCGGTCTGTTTGAAGGCGGCATCGTATACGGCATCCGACCCGGCCAGCGCCGATGAATGGGACCGGGCGGCCCTCGAACCAGCCTCGCTGCGTCCGGCCTTGATGACGACGATTGGCTTGATGGGGGTGATTTGCCGCGCCAGGTCGATGAACCGCCGGCCGTTCTTGAGTCCCTCGATGTAGAGGGCAATGACGGCGGTATCTCTGTCCTGGGCAAAGTACTCCACGAAGTCCTCAAGCGTCAGGTCGGCCTCGTTGCCGGTACCGACGAACTTGCTGAAGCCGATATTATCGTTGTAACCGTACTGCAGCACCTGGACACCGATGTTGCCGCTCTGGGAGGCGAAACCGATTTTGCCTTTGACGATATCGTGGATAAAAGGTGTGGTGATAAGGCCGGAGGTTGTGCTGATGTGCCCCATGATGTTCGGCCCGACGATGCGTATGCCATGTCTTCTGGCTGTGGCAAGCATTTCTGCCTGGCGGGCGGCACCTTGCGGGCCGGATTCGGCGAAATCGCCGGTGATAATGACCGCTCCCCGCACTCCCTTCCTGCCACAGTCGTCAAGCACTTTTGGCACCAGCGGAGCGGGTATGGTGATGAGGACGAGGTCTACCTGCCCCGGGATTTCGAGGACGCTGGCATAGCATTTCTCACCGTGGACCTCAGAAGCGCCGGTGTTGACGGGATAGACCCTGCGTGCCGTGCCGGCCGACGATTCCTGAGCGGCGCTGAAAACCTGAAAGCCCCACTTCTCGTAGACATCACTGGCGCCGATGACAGCAACCGTCCGTGGGTTGAAAATGGTATCTATTGAATCGATGGCGGCCCGGTCCAACTGGCTTTAAACTGCCTCCCTGCGCGGTGCAAACCGAAGGGGCATTATACATCACAGGGCGCAGCGTCTTCCAAACCGGATAAAGTGACTCAGGCGTTCTGGCCAGCGGGCGGCTTGACAGTCAGGCTAAATAAGAAAGCGCCGGCCATAAGACCCGCGGCGATGGAAAAGGCGGCAACATAGCTTCCGGTCTGGTCGAAAATAAACCCGCCGAGCCAGGGCCCGATGGCCATACCGGTCGAATAGGCGCCATTCATGGCCCCGAAGATAGCACCGAGTGACCTGTTGCCGAACAGGTCGCCAATGATGACCGGAATAAGCGGCGGAATGATGCCGTAGACAAACCCGTAAACAAGAGCAACCGAATAGTACATACCGGTATTCGTTGAGACTGCCAGAAAAGACAGGAGAGCTATCTGGGTGCCCAGAGGTATTGCTAGCGACAGCTTCTTACCCAGTTTCAGGATTACCAGCCCGGAGCAGAGGCGCCCGATGGTATTGGTGATGCCGGTGAGTGTCAGGATGAGAGCGGCTGAGGTCGGGCCGATGTCGGCGTCGATGGCCGCGGCGACCACGTGGACGGTAAACATCTGGAAACAGAGGGCATATGCAGCGTAAACGGCGAAAAGTGTCCAGAACGACCGGTTGCGGGCGGCCTGACCCAGGGTGTACTGGTGCCGGTATGATTCCTCGGCCGGAGCGCTGGGAGTCTTCACAAATGTTTCGGAGTCTATGGTTGGAGGTGGGCTCTTAATAAAGCTCCAGGCGATGGCGCCAACGGCCCAGACCGTGATGCCGATGACCGTCAGGCAGACTGTCCAGCTGTAGTCCTGGAGAAGCCAGATGGCCAGCGGCGGGAGGGCAATCTGGGCCAGGCTGAAGCCGGAGAGGACGATGCCGTTGGCCAGGGCGGCATTGTTGCCGAACCATCTGGTGACGGTGGTGATGGTGGGCAGGTAGCCTGCCGCCGAGGCCATGCCCGAGAAGACGCCGAGAAAAAGATAGGCCTGCCAGAGATTGGAGATATGAGCGGCCAGCAGGTAGCCGAGTCCGCTGATGATGACCCCACCAAAGACAAGCCGCCGCGGGCCATGGCGGTCGGTTAACGTCCCGGTGATGGGAGAGAGAATGCCGAATACAGCACTGCGTACGGAGGCGATGCCGGAGATGGCGCTTCGCGACCAGTCGAAATTACTGGCCATCGGCTTGACAAACACGCCGAAGATATACTGGAAGTTGCTGGCAGTCAGCAGGACAAAAGCACCGGCCATGGCGACAATCCAGCCGTAGTAGAATCTGGGCGCTCTCCTGGTTTGCAAAAGCGTGCCCGTAGAGTATTTATCCTCGCTCTAGCCCTCTGCCATAGGTGTAGAGTTAGTTCCTGACATAATAGTCACCACTAGTTATCCGGGCCGCTACTTCTTCTGGCAGTTCGGGCAGTAGTAGGTGCCGCGGTTGCGGACGACGATGCGGGTAATAGGACTGTTGCAGACGGGGCAGGCCCGACCGCCGCGATGTGCGACGCAAAACTCCGAGTGGGCGTCACCGGGACGGCCGTCGGGCCGGATGTAGTCGCGGGTGCTGGCGCCTTTCCGCTCAATGGCTTGAGACAGGACTTTTTTGATAGCGTTGTAAAGACGTTCTATCTCGGGAGGAGTCAAGTCAGCCGCCCGCCGTTCCGGGTGGATTCGGGCGGCGAAAAGGGCTTCATCGGCATACATATTGCCGACGCCGGCCAGCAGGGTCTGGTCGAGCAGGACGGCTTTCACCGGTGCGCTTCGCCCTTTGAGTCTGCAGGCGAGGGCATCAATGGTAAAGCCGTCGCTGAAAGGCTCGGGGCCGAGCTTGCCAACAATTGTCTCAGGGTCTTTGGCCAGCCATATGCTCCCGAACCGGCGGGGGTCGACGAACATGAGCCGCGTGCCGTCATCGAGCTGGAACAGCACCTTGCGGTATTTGCGGTCTTCGGGCGGGTTGACGAGCAGAGCACCGCTCATCTTGAGGTGGATGACAAGGCTGATATCGTGCCTCCCATCTCTGACAGGGCATTTCGCTGATGGTGCCGACAGGTCGAGGATGAGGTATTTGCCACGCCGACGCAGGCCGTTAATGGTCCGTCCAACCATACTGGTAGCGAAATCAGCCGGAGAAATATCTTTGAAGGGTTTGGCATCGAAGACGGTCACTTTTTTAAGACACCGGCCGACCAGGGCCGGGGCGATTTCATTCTTTATGGTCTCGACTTCAGGCAGTTCCGGCATATCAGGCGGCCTTTCCAGAGGTTATTCCATTTCGCCCCAGTTGCGTCCCTGCTTGATATCTATCTTGAGCGGAACGGCCAGGCTCATGGCTCCGGGCATGATAGCAGATAACAGGCTAGTCAGGGAGTCTTTCTCGGCCGGAGTTACCTCGAAGACAAGCTCGTCGTGCACCTGCAAGATAAGCAATGCCGACATCTTGCGGTCTTTCATAGCGCGATGGAGGTTTACCATGGCAATCTTAATGATATCGGCAGAAGTGCCCTGGACGGGCATGTTGATGGCCATCCTCTCCGCGGCTTCGCGCACCTGACGGTTGGGTGAGTTGACTTCGGGGATGTAGCGGCGTCGGCCGGTAAGGGTCTGGACGTACCCAAGCCGGCGGGCCTGCTCCCTGGTGCTATCAAGATACTCCTTGACCTTCGGGTACTTCTGGAAGTATGTCTCGATGAAGCGGGCGGCCTCCTCCCGGCTGAGGTCGGTGGCCTGCTCAAGACCATAGTCGCTCATTCCGTAAATGACGCCGAAGTTGACCGTCTTGGCAACACGACGCATCTCGGCGGTCACCTGAGACGGGGGGACGTTGAAGACCTGCGAGGCGGTGGAGGTGTGGATGTCTTCGTTGTTCAGGAAGGCGTTCAGTAGTGCCGGGTCCTGAGACAGGTGGGCCAGGACGCGGAGGTCAATCTGGGAGTAGTCGGCGGCAAGGAGCGTCCTGCCGGGCGCGGCGATGATGGCCTGTCGTATCTTTTTCCCGATTTCGCCGCGGACCGGGATGTTTTGCAGGTTCGGGTCGCTCGAAGACAGTCTTCCGGTGGCGGTGACCGTCTGGTTGAAGCTGGTATGCACCCGGCCGGTGGCGGGATTAATCAGGGAGGGCAGGGCATCAAGGTAGGTCGACTTGAGCTTGGTAAGCTGGCGGTACTCGAGGACGGGGCCGATAATAAGGGGGTAGTGCTTGCGCAGTTCTTCGAGGATAGCGGCATCGGTGGAGTAACCGCTCTTGGTACGTCTGGCAACAGGGAGCTTCAAATGCTCGAAGAGTATTTTGCCAAGCTGCTGGGGCGAGTTGATGTTGAACTCCTGGCCGGCAACCTGATGAATCTGCTTCTCAAGGGTAGCGATGTCTCTACCCATGCTTTCGGAAAGCTGGCGCAGGAGGTCTACATTCAGGGCGACGCCGTTCATCTCCATTTCGGCGAGTACGGGGACCAGTGGCATTTCAATCTCGGCGAAAAGCCGGGACAGCCCTTGGGATTCCAGGTCCCTGCGGAGTACGGATTCGAGCCTGATAACGGCACTGGCAAGGTTGCCGGCGTACCGGGCGGCCTCGCTGGCCGGGACAAGCCTCATGGGGCGAGACTTGCTCCCGGTGCCGGTGAGTTCGGTCAGGGGCGGTAATTCGACAGCGAGCCGGTTGAAGGCTAGTGAGGACAGCGACACCGCTTTTTCGCCCAGGCTGTAGGCGGCAATGCCGGTATCGAAGTCCGCTCCGGCGAGACGGACCCCGACGCGTGAAAGAATGATGACAGCCAGTTTGGTGTTGCTCGATGATTTGGCAGGCCTCTCCGACTCGAACACATGCCGGAGTTTGTTCAGAACGGCCTGGATCGGCAGTTGCGGCGGCTGTTCCAGCCCCTGATGGCCGAGGGGTATGTAAAACGCCTCGCCCGGCTCGACGGCAATTGACAGCCCGAGTAATTGGGAGCTCATGGCACTTTTATCTGTAGTAATGACTTCCAGAGCAAAACGCGGAGTGGCGCCCAGTCTGGCTATGAGACGGTCAAGATCAAGTTCGGTATTGACCAGATGACAGTCAACACTGGTTGGTCCGGACGCGCGGGCCGCACAGGCAACACCGACTTCCTGGGGCAGGCGATTGAGAAGTGCGGCGAACTCGAGCTCACGGAAAAGGTTGACCACAGCGGCACGGTCGTAAGCGGTAACGCGGCACTGGTCAAGATTGAGAGCAACGCCGGGGACGGCCTTCACCACGGTGCTCAGTTCCCTGGAACGGACGGCCTGTTCGCGGCTTGCCTCCAGGGCGGTGCGTATCCGTTCCGGCAATACCTGGTCGAGGTGCTCATAAATACCCTGGATGCCTCCGAACTGTTGGATTAGCTTTACGGCGGTCTTTTCGCCGACGCCTCTGACATTCGGGATGTTATCGGAAACGTCGCCAACCAGAGCTTTGAAATCGGCCAGCTGGGAAGGGCTCAGGCCGTATTTCTCACGGACACCGGCCTCGTCAAACAGGACCGGGTCGGAGAAAGTGCGCTTCGGGTAGAGAACCTTTATTCTGGGTGAGACCACCTGAAGCATATCGGCATCGCCGGTGACGATGATGGTATCGATGGCCTGCTCGCTGGCCTGGGCGGCAAGGGTCGCCAGTACGTCATCGGCTTCGAACCCATCCACCTCGAATCTGGGGATGCCAAAGACATCGGCCACCTGCCGGACGCGCTGTATCTGGCTCTTGAGCTCCTCAGGGGTTGGTGGTCTCTGCTCTTTATACTTTTCAAACATCTGGTGGCGGAAGGTCGGCACAGGCCGGTCGAAAGCGATGCCCCAGTGGGTTGGCTTGATTTCGCTCAGGACTTTGAGCACAGTGGCGGCGAAACCGTAGACGGCATTCACCATCTCGCCGGTGCGGCTGACCGTGAGCGGCTGGATGGCATGGAAGGCCCGGTGTACGATGGCATTGCCATCGAAGAGCAGGAGCAGGGTGCGGCTTCCAGAGCGCGGGTTGTCGGTCTGGTCTGTCGAGGTACAGTCAAGGGAGGAGTTTGCCCCTCTAGTATCTTCAGCCCCTTCTCCTTTGCCAAACGAGGGGGGGAGATGGGGTGTGGATTGCCATCTAATCATTATGAAAGGCGACTCCGAGTGTGCCGGGGCCGGTATGGGCGCCGATAATCGGCGTGAACGGCCGGGTGAGTATCTCGGCCGGATGAAATGCCTGGATGATCCGCTTTTTGAGCATTTCAGCTTCTTCGGCGGCGTCGGCGTGATGGACGCAGATATGGAGTGGGGTGTCGGTCAAACGCTCCCTTACCAGCTCGATCAGGCGGTTCATCGCTCTGGCACGGGTGAGCGGCCTGGCCACGGGCGATGCTTTGCCGTCTTTAATGGTCATTATCGGCTTGACCTTCAGCCATTTGGCCATCATCGCCGCCGACATGTTGATGCGTCCACCCCGCCTGAGCCATTCAAGCGTGTCCAGCTCGACAAACAGGTGCGCTTTGGCCAGGATATCTCTGGCAACTTTGATGACGGCTTGTTTGCCCGTACCCTGGAGGGCCGACTTTGCGGCGGCGCGGACAGCGAAACCCATGGCCATGAGAGAAGTCCGCGTGTCAACGAGTTCGATGTCCACCTCCGGGAACAGGTCGCGGGCCACCATGGCTGAGTTATAGGCGGCGCTCAGGTCCTGGCTGAGCAGGAAGACAACGATGCTTTCCACCCGTCCCCGGAGCGCTTCGAAGATGCGGACATACTCGGACTGAATAGCACCTGAGGTCGTGGGAAGAGTCGGCGATTTCCGTAGCCGTTTGAAGAACTCGTCCGGCTGCATGTCAATTCCGTCCCGGTATATCTTACCATCCCACAGCAGATGCAATGGCGCAATCTCGATTCCGTACTGTCGGATGGTTTCCGGTGGAATCAGGGCACTACTATCGGTGACCACGGCAACCCTGGGCAAACGAACCCCTCCCGGAAAGGCGATGGAAAGTAGTAATAGTGTATTATCAGGCCGTAGCCTCGTCAACCGAGGCGTGCAGGAGGCCTAAACTATTGCACTCCTGGCGGCGTTACCTGTTATGATAGGTGCGTAAGAATAATACGGCGGAAATCAGCCAGCTAAGGAGGAGAACAAGATGAACAAGTTGAAGTATGCAGTCCTGGGAGTAATGGCAGTCGCAGCTTTGGCCGGGCTTGCCGCCTGCGTGCCGGCCACAGCAAATCCACAGCAGACATCCTCGGGAACAGTGGTGCTTCAGCCGGGCCAGCAGACGGGGCTTTGGGTGGTTGGTGAAGGTAAAGTCAGCGCTGTGCCGGATGTAGCCATTATTAGCCTTGGGATTGAAGCTCAGGCTAAGACAGTCGCTGAAGCTCAGAACCAGGCGGCCGGAGCCATGGACAGGGTGATGAAAGCGCTCACTGGCAACGGGGTGGCTGATAAGGATATTCAGACCCAGCGTTTCAGCATCGTACAGGTTACTAGGTGGAACAAAGACCTCAATCGTGATGAGGTCGTCGGTTATCAGGTGACCAACATGGTCACCGCTAAAATCCGCAATTTGGATAAGACAGGAACGGTTATCGATGCAGTGGCCGCGGCCGGCGGCGACCTTACCCGGGTTCAGAGTATTGGTTTTACCATCGACGATCCCGCGAAGTATTATAAGGACGCTCGCGATAAGGCGATGGCGGATGCCATGGCCAGGGCCAAGCAGATTGCGGCCGGAGCCGATATCAAGCTCGGCAGACCGACTTACATTTCTGAAGGGCAACTCTATGTTCCACAGCCGAGAATCGTGAACTATGATATGAAGCTGGCGCCCGGAGCGTCAGTGCCAGCGCCAGTTTCGACGCCAATCAGCGCCGGCGAAAGCGAAATCAGGCTTTCAATGCAGGTCGTCTACGAAATCAGATAACTCCAAGTTGCGGTCAGGAAACGAGGCCTCCTTCACTGCGATGCAGAGGGGGCTTCCTTTTTGACGGTGTCCTCTGTTAGACTAAACCGATTGCGAAAAGGAGTTAGCCATGGAGAAGACTCTGGTACTGGTGAAACCCGATGGCGTCCAGCGTGGCCTGATCGGCGATGTCGTCGGCCGTCTGGAAAGGCGGGGGCTGAAGGTGGTGGCGATGAAGATGCTGTGGATGGATATGGATCTGGCGAAGCGGCATTACGCTGTCCACGAAGGGAAGCCCTTCTTCGGGGAGCTGGTTGATTACATCATTTCGGGGCCAATTGTGGCCATGGTCATAGCTGGCGAGCAGGCGGTAGCGGTGGTCAGGCAGACGATGGGGGTTACCGATCCCGCGAAAGCGAGCGCTGGCACCATTCGGGGAGACCTGGCGCTGACGATCCGCTATAACATCGTACATGGGTCGGATTCAGCGGAGAACGCGGCCAGAGAGATTGCCCTGTTCTTCAGGCCCGATGAGATATGCGACTACAAACGCGATGCTGACAGGTGGATTGGCGGATTCTAGAACGCTTCTATTGTACCCGCATTAGCACCGCGGCCTTGCTCCACAAGCTATCGAACTGGTAAAACTCGCGGGTCTCAGGAGAGAACACGTGGGTAACGATGTCACCATCGTCAATCAGGACCCAGCCTGAGTCAGCGGTACCCTCGCGGCGGTGGGAACTACTGCCCAGCTCTTTGAGGAGCTTATCTATATCCTCCGCAATCGCGTTGACCTGGCGGGCGCTTTCAGCGGAGCATACCACAAAGTAATCGGCGAAAGAGCAGACCTGGCTGGTGTCGAGCAGGACAACATCGCTGGCCTGCTTCTCAGACACGGCATCGACGATTCGTCGTGCTCTTTCTACGGTCTTCAGGACTGATCCTCCTCAGCCCCATTATACCGTAAAGACGCTGGCTGGGAAATGCCGTGACGTCGACCTGCCGGAGGAGCTATGACCTCTTCAGGACCGCGTCAGGAAATATTCCTCAATCGCTGCAACCAGGCCCGGCATGGTCATATCGGCAGGGATAATATCCTGGCGGATGCCTTCATGCTGGCCCGTTCTGGCGGTGTAGCCGCCCATGTAGGCCACTGTGGTACGGTTAACGGCAGTCCTATCGTTGTTCAGGAGCTTGAGGAGGGCATAGATTTCGGCGGAGCTGGTGAAAACGGTTATGTCTGCCTGACCTTTCTTAAGTACTTCCAGTTCAAAGTCGAGCCCTTTGGTCACAGCGGATGTCTCATATACGGCGACCCTGTGGGTCTCCATGCCGATCTTTTGCAGGTCCTTTATGAACTCAGGCACGACGTATGGTTCGGCAACGCCGTGCACATCGGGTACAGGCACGAGCACTTTGTTGCCCGTGACGCCAATCTTCTTGAGGTCGTCAAGCATACCCTGTGGGTCGCCGACCCGAGGTATGAGGTCGGCTTTCAGGCCTTCATTCTCGAGAGCCGCAGCGTCCGCCTTGAAAGCGGTCAGTTTGACCTTTTTCAGTTCGGTAATTGGCTTGCCTGTATCACGAAGGCGCTGACAAACGGCCTCAATACCGTTAGTCGAGGTGAAGGCAATCCAGTGGTACCGCGTTATGTTGCCAAGGGCATCGTCAAGCTCACGGTAATCGTGGAGTGGCCATATCTCTATGGTCGGTGCCCAGACAGGCCGGGCGCCGCGCAGGACAAGGAGTTGCGTCAGGAGACCGGCGTAATTACGCGGCGTGGTCAGGAACACCCGCTTGCCCAGCAGCGGCAGTTCTTTCTTGGGAACCAGTTTCTTTTCGAAGTCGATGTTGTGAGGCATGGTGTCCCCCTTCTGCTGGACTAATGCCCTTTCGGCGGAGCTGTCATTTTCTCGTAGAGGTCCGGGCGGCGCTGTTTAAGCATCTCTCTGTTGGCGGCGACCATAAGGGTTGGAATGCCCACTTCGTCCTTAAACATCTGATAAATGTCGTCCATGTCCCTGTCATTGAAGCGGCTGATGAGGGACGACGACGTAGCGATAATCTGAAAGTACTCTGGCTTGTTGAAGGCAAAGGCCTTCTGCCACCATGCCAGGTACTCATCGAAGCCTTTTTCTCCGGCCCACTGCCTTTGGAGCGATTTGACCGCTTTGTAGGCGCTGGCCACGGCACCCTGAATCCAGGTCTCGACGGCGGCGCCAGCATCGCCAACGACCAGCACGTTACCGCTGACGACCTGCTTGAGGGGGGGGCGTGATGCTACAGAACAGCCCATTTTCCCGACTATCTTCGCTCTGGCGAACCATGGTGCGTATGGTGGAAGCTTCATCAAGCGGTCGATTATCGATGCCGGTGGGTTGTCTTTGCTTGAGCCGGAGCCAAGCATGTTTAGATTGTTGGCGGTAAGGGCCATCCAGATGCTTCCCGATCCAGTCAGGCTGGGGATGGCCCAGGATATCCAGGCGCTGTCATGATAAGGGCATTCAACGCCCTCCAGTATGTAAACAAGTATCTGTCGCGGCGGCCGCTGGGGCCGGTCCTTGTTGAGGCCCAGGCTTTCGACGATACGTGATGACAGGCCGTCGGCGGCAACCAAGGCCCTGCCCTCGATGACGCGCTCGGCGGAAGCGGTGCTGACGCGGACTTCGACGCCGGTTGAGATGTTGGTCGCCCCGAGCGCTGTAGTCTCAGTCATTACCTCGACACCAGCGGCTTCGACGTCCTTGAGCAGACCGGCCAAGAAGGTTTCTTTGAAGTAGAAGTATCCCCAGGGAAAATGGTTCTGCCTGTATCGGAAAACGCAGTGGCCGGAGGGAGAATACTGAAGCCAGTTGGAGTAGGGACGCAGGGGGCCTTCGTAGTCCAGGGAAATGCCCAGGTCGAGGTAATTGAATTTAGCCCGGTTAGGGAGTACCTCGCAGGACACCTGCTCGATGTAGCCATCGGATTTTGGGGTAGGCTTGCCGGTAACAGGGTTGGCGGTGAGCTTGTTGATGTAGAAAATCTGGGCGCAAGCGCGGTTGATTTCAGTGATGTTCCTCTTGCGCTCGATGAGGACCACTTTCAGGCCGTCCCGGGCGGCGGTCCGTGCCGCCATAAGCCCGCCTGGCCCGGCACCGGCAACAATAAGATCATACTTCATAGCGCTGCCCTTTCCTATCCATACTCACAGACTGGACACAACCTGAGGGGTGCTTCGGGGAATAGCCGCATTGTCATCCTTTATGCGGGGTGCTAGAATATCGCTCGAATTCGATTATCGAATCGGACACTGCGCGAATATTACCAATCGGCCAGCGCCGATGTCAAGGATGATCGTTACATCTATGGCTACAAAGAGTATCAACGCTATCGGGCGTGTTTCCTCTGCCCGCCTTTCGAGGGCGCCTCTTGACGACGAGGTTTACAACCTGTGGGTCCAGATTCACCGGGTGGTTGATTTGATTGTCCGGGCTCGGGAGAGGGAGTTGAGGCGTTATGGCATACCTATCAGACAGGTAGCGACCCTTTTCGCCGTGCATGCTTTTGGCGGTGATGCCACGCTGACCCGGCTTGCTCAGTTCCTGGAACGCCGACCGCATACCATTTCCAGTATATTGACCAGAATGGAGAAGGACGGGCTGGTGAAAAAGATCAGCGACCAGGAACGGCGCAACGTCATTCATGTAGAGTTGACCAACAAAGGCCACACTGCCTATCGCCATACGACGCGGCGCGAATCGATTAATGCGATAATGGGGGAACTTTCATCTGATGAGCAGAAACAATTGAAGCGACTACTCGACAAGCTTGAAAGCAGGGCGCGGCTGGAGTTGAAACGGAGAGGGAAAGCGGGCTCAAGCCCATAATAAGGCATTTCCGGAATGTAAACAGAGGCCGGCACTTTGAAGCGCCGGCCTCTTTTTTTAACATTTCTATCGGTTACCAGCGGGCAATGCTCTTGTAATGAGCTGATAGCTCTTTGATGTTTTGCGGCTGGGACTGGAGGTAGGAGTTGGTCGGGAAGCGCGGCACGTAGCTGTCATAGGCGTGGGCATAGAGTTCTTTGGGAAAGCGCGGTATCCAGTGTCGCTTCCGGTAAAGGGACATCGGGATGGTAGCGTCAGCGACCGTCTCGAACGGCGAGTTGACCTGAGAAATGATGCGGCCGTCGGGGTCGATAATGCAAGAATTGCCGGAGCCGACGTCCCAGATGATATCGCCTTCACGGTCGAGGGCATTGTTGACGAAGATGCCCCAGATGCCGCTGGCGATGCACATCCCCTGCATGTCGATGACAAAAGTGTTGTCGCCGCCGCCGCGGGGTCCGAGCAGGGGGCTGGTACTCCAGTGGCCGGCGCCGAGCGTCATGTAGCGTATGAGAATCTCACATCCCTTCATGGCGTAGACACGGGCCATCTCAGGTTCGCATATCTCCGGGATGATGGCGATATTACCGATATCAGTGCGGGCCACAGGGAAGATAGCATCCCAGCCGTAGCGTTTGACGAACTCATCAAGGACATCGTACACGGTGGTCCCCAGGTCGGCGAAGCCTGACAAATTACGAGTCTTCCACCGGCCGTAAATAACCTTGCCGCCGGGGCCGATAATGGTTGCCATGTTGACGAAGTGTCCCGGCCAGTCCTTTAGCTTGGCATAGCAGGCGAATTCAATGTAGCAGTTCCAGCGCTGGGCGATCCTTCCAATGGCCTCCATTTCCTCGCCTTCAGGGAAGTCGACGCCAGCATTCAGGAATTGCTGTTTGTTCCAGCGTGTGTCGAAACCTCCGATGGGTGACTCATGAAAACAGACCAGGTCCTTTCGACCCCAGCCCTGGGCGCGTGCTACGAGGTCCGCCATGTGCGCAATGTTTTCCATCTTGCCCTTGCGGATGGTCTCCGGCGTTGACATGTCAATGTTGCGGATGCGTGATTGGATGACAGCCACGGTGATTTCATCGCTTCGCAGAGGTATACACTCGTAGTTCGGTGCGGCAGAGTACGGCATTATCTCTCCTCCTGTTTACTTCAGTGAGCTAATTTACTCTCTTGGTGCGGCCGGCCCAGTATTTTTCCCGTATCTCGCGCTTCAGTATCTTGCCGGCCGGGTTCTTGGGCAATTCGGGCCAGATTTCGACAGTCTTAGGTCTCTTGAATCCGCTCAAACGCTCGGTACAATAGGCCAGCAGTTCATCGGGCGTGAGCTTCATATCTGGCTTCAGGCTGACAATTAGTTTTGGCTCTTCGCCCCACTGGTCGCTAGGTACTCCGACGACGGCGGCTTCGAGTACTGCTGGATGAGTGTAGGCCACCGCTTCGATTTCTTTGGAGGCGATTTTTTCACCGCCGCTGACGATGAGGTCTTTCTTGCGGTCGACGATGTAGAGGTAACCTTCTTCATCAAGGCGGCCGATATCACCGGTGTGCATCCAGCCATTTTTTAGGAGCTGTGCGGTTTCCTCGGGGCGGTTCCAGTAGCCCTCGATGATAGCCTCGCTCCGGAAGACAATCTCTCCCGGTTGTCCCGGTGGAACGTCGTTGTCGTCATCGTCGACCAAGCGCATCTCGCAGCCGGGAAGTGGCTTGCCTACCGACGCTAGAATATGTTCTTTGCCTGGTTCGGTAATGGCGCGGATATGGTCGGCTGAGGTGAGGACTGTCTGGCCTGTGCCTTCGGTCATACCGAAGCCCTGATGGAAGACCGGCGCCAGTACCTTCATGCCAAGCTTGAGGGCTTCGACTGGCATAGGCGAGGCAGCGTAGGCGATAGAATGAAGGCTGGACATGTCATATTTTGGTAGGTTTGGGTGGTTCATCATACGTATTAGCATAGTCGGCGCACCGGCCAGGTGGGTGATTTTCTCCCGGTCGATGAGCTTGAGGACACCCTCAGCGTCAAAGCGCTTCATGAGGTAGGTGGTAGCGCCGAACATGATGAACGGGAAATTGGCGTGGAGCAGGGCGGCGTGAAAAAGCGGCCACATGCCAAGGCAGCGTGAATGACTGTTAATCTGTCCCGGCCAGTTGACGAGGCGGCCGAAACGAAGCGTGTCCCGGTGCTTCTTGATGACGCCTTTGGGTACGCCGGTGGTACCGCTGGTGTAAATGATGGCAAGGAGGTCATTTTCGGAGACGTCAATGCCGGGGTCGGCACCCGAGGCAGTACCAATAAGGCTGTCGTAGTTAAGCCAGCCCTGTGGTGAGCCATCAAAGCAGATTAATTTGCGGAGCGATGGTACCTGCTTTCGAATTGAGTCAATAGTCGGAGCAAACTGCTGTTCAACAAAGATGACTGACGGTGTGCAGTCGTTAAGGATGGTGGCGACCTCGGTGTCTTTAAGCCTCCAGTTGAGCGGTACGGCGGCAAATCCAGCTTTGCAGGCGCAGGCGACCTCGAGCATTTCAGGGAAGTCAGTGGACAGAGTGGCGAGGCGTTCACCCTTCTTAATGCCGAGTCCGATTAGAGCATTGCACAGACGGTTGGTGCGCTCGTTAAGCTGGGTAAATGTCCACTTCTTGCCGGTGTCAACACTGATGACTGCCGGTTTATCGGTGTAGATGCGGGCACACCATTCCATAACGTCGCGCCAGGTCTCGATGCGAAGCGAGTTCCAGATGCCCATAACAGCCTCCAGAAAGGATTGGCGGTGCTGAAGACGGCCTTGACACGCCTCCGTGCCGAAAGGTATTATCCAATTCGATAATCAAATTCGACCGGGATATATTACCCCAAACTGCCCGGCCTTACAACCGGAAGCATAAGGCGGTACCTATCAGCGAGACAGGAGGTTGCCATGGCCGAAAAACCGTTGCCCAATTACCCTGTAGTCCCTCTCCGTCAGGATGAAATTGTAGTGGTGGTTGTGCAGTCAAAGCAGGTCACCGTGGACATCGATAACGCCGAGAAAGGGATAAAGGAGAACCTGAACCTGATGGTCCGTCTCATCGACACTATTCAGTCAAGACGCCATAAGGACCTGCTGGTCTTCCATGAGTTCCCGCTGACCGGTTCCGACATCAGGTGGAACCGACAGCAGCAAATGAAGGCCTCGATCGATGTGCCTGGGCCTGAGACGGAGCTGCTTGGTCAGAAGGCTAAACAGTATAACTGCTATATCGAATTCGGCGCCAAGGGAAGGTTGCCGGACTGGCCGGGCCATTTTCATTATATGGGTCTGATAGTCGGGCCGAGCGGTAAAGTGGAGCATGTGAGGTGGAAACTGCGTAATCTTCCGGGGCTGGGTTTTGGTACGACAGTCTATGATGTTCTTGACCAGTACGTGGAGCGTTACGGATGGGATGCGGTCTTTCCCGTGGCGCGGACCGATATCGGTAATCTGGCCATCATGCCGGAGATAATGGAACCCGAGGTTGCGCGTATCTTCGCCATGAAGGGTGCCGAGATACTGATAAGGTACATGACGCTGGGCGCCGGCCATTGGGGAACCCGGCCGATTTCCTACCGCGGCGGATTAGGCAACACTTACCGGATTGATTTTGCCGCTTCATGCATGCAGAACAGTGTTTATGGGTGCTTTGTTAATAATGCCGTCAATATGGATGACCTGATTCAGGACTACGGCGCCGGGCGGTCAGCTATTTTCGATTACGACGGTCGTATGATGGCTGAGGCGAATTCAGGCCTGCAGACGATACTTGAAGCGACGATACCAATTGCCTCGTATCGTAGGGGGCACTCGATCCCGGTCATACCCGGAGACCTGTTCAAGCACTTCTATCAGGAGTATGTCTCAAAGTATCCGCCGAACTCATACGTAAAGATGCTGCCCAACAGCAATGCTGAATCGGCACAGCTGTACATTAAGGACGCCCGTTGGTAGGGGTTATAGGCATAGCTATCGAGGGTAAAGCCGGGTGACTTCTCTGCAGAAGTTAGTGGATCGTGGCACTCTTCCCCTGCTGGGTAAACGGATTCTCCTGACTACGCCGCGCAACTACGCGGCGCCTCTGGCAGAGATGCTGGTTTCGC
>DAOUCU010000085.1:0-14637 GCA_034431935.1 Dehalococcoidia bacterium
GAGGCCGCTGACCCGCTTCTTTATCCCTTCAAAGCCGTCTTCCCTCTTCATCACCTACCCCCCTGCCCAATACTTGAAAATCTCACCCTCGGTAACACGCTTCACCTTCCCCTCGGCCACCAGGTACTGAAGATGAGCCACAGTCTCCATTACTGCCAGACGGCGGTGGAGAATGCCCAGCTCTCTCAGCGTGACCGCCCCGTTCATCCACTTCAATTCCGAGGCTATCTGGTAGGCCGTCTTCAATTCGTTCCGGATAGCGGAAGTTATGTGAAGACGCCTCTGCTGGTGGTGGTACTTGAGCTCGCCAATCCTCTGCCTCAGGCCGCTGAATATCGAGCCATGCCCCGGGAAAACAAAATTGACTTCAAGACCCAGCACTTTATCCAGCGACTTGAGGAAGTCCGCCAGCGGGTTCTCACCGGACTGGGGGTGCATACCAACATTAGGCGTAATCTCGAGCAGAACGAGGTCGCCCGAAAAAAGGAGCTTTTTATTACGCTCGTAAAGACAAATATGACCGGGGGCATGTCCGGGGGTCAGGAGCGCTTCAAGCTCAAAGCTCCCCACTTTAAAGACCTCACCTCCCTTAAGCACCCTGTCGGGAGGCGTGGGGATGACAAACCTCCGCGCCGGCATTGATGCCTGCTGGAGGTCGCGCATCTGGTCCACGGGCACACCGTGCCGCGACAGGAAACGGCCGGTCTCCTGCAAAAGCCACTCGACGTTGACATAGCGCGGCTCGATTATAGCCGCCTCAGCCTCATGCAGGCACAGCTTGGCATCGGAGAGCTGTTTGATTTTGCCCGCCAGGCCGTAGTGGTCGGCGTGCAGATGCGTCACCACAATCTGGTCGATGTTCTGGAACCCGGCCCCCGAGGCACGCAACCCCTCGACCAACGCCTGAAAGGCCTCCGGCGTGTCCCAGCCGGTATCGATGAGCATTCCTTTCCCATCTTCGCCGGCGATGAAGTACGCGTTGACCGAGCTAAGCGGGCCTGGACCCAGCGGTATCTTGATTTGATGAACGCCCTGAACGATTTCCAAAATTACTCCTCCAGATTATAGAAGGCTTTTCTGCCGGGATACACCCCGCTGGCTCCAAGCTCATCAGCGATTTTAAGCAGTCGGTTATACTTGGCCACGCGCTCGCTCCGGCAGGGAGCACCTGCTTTGATAAACCCGGCATTGACCGCCACCGCCAGGTCAGCGATGGTCGTATCCTCGGTTTCCCCCGAGCGGTGACTTATGACAACTGTCCAGTGTGCTTCTTGTGCCTGTCTGATAACTGCCAGTGTTTCAGTCAGGGAACCAATCTGATTGAGTTTGATGAGTATCGAGTTAGAAGCCTTTTCCTTGATACCACGGGCACACCTTTCCGGGTTGGTCACATAGATATCGTCCCCGACCAGTTGCACCTTCTTCCCCAGCCTCGCCGTAAGCATCTGCCACCCTGCCCAATCGTCCTCAGCCAGACCGTCCTCAATGCTTACCAGCGGGTAGTCAGCCACGCACTTCTCATAGTAGTCCACCATCTGCCCGGCGGTCATCACCAGATTCTCCCGCGCCAGCACGTACTTGCCTTCCCTATAAAACTCGGTAGCCGCCGGGTCCAGCGCCACCGAGCAGTCCCTGCCTGGCCTGTATCCGGCCATCTCAATTGCCCTGATAATAGACTCGATGGCATCGCGGTTAGAAGCCAGCGAAGGGGCAAAACCACCCTCATCCCCGACATTGGTGTTAAGACCGCGTTTTCTGAGATAGCCCTTAAGCGCCTGGTACACTTCGGCGCCCATCCTCACCGCCTCAGCAAAGCTGGTAGCGCCGACCGGTAGAATCAAAAACTCCTGGAAATCAGTTGACTTATCAGCATGCTTGCCGCCGTTCAAGATATTCATCATCGGGACCGGCAGGAACCGGGCAGAGTCGCCACCGAGGTAACGGTAGAGCGGTATCCCCCGGGCTTTTGCCGCGGCATGGGCCGCTGCCAGAGAAACGCCCAATATGGCATTTGCGCCCAGTTTCGACTTGTTCGCCGTGCCATCCAGCTCCAGCATCGTCCGGTCAATGGCGGCCTGGTCCAGGACAGAACATCCGACCACCGCTCTGGCGATGACGGTGTTCACGTTATTCACCGCCTTGAGTACCCCGAGGCCACGGTAGCGCTTTTCATCGCGGTCCCGAAGCTCAAGAACCTCATGACTGCCAGTGCTCGCCCCCGAAGGCACCCGCGCCAGGCCGACGGCACCGCCCGCCAACGTTACTTCAACCTCGACTGTCGGATTACCGCGGGAGTCCAGTATCTCCCTGGCCACAACGCTGTTGATAAGTGAAGTATCCTGCATAATCCATTGACCTGCTGGAAGTCGCTGGGTTATTCCTATGGGTCGGACCTTTGGCTGTTGCTCGGTGTATTTTAGCACCGGCACCAAAGGTTGCCTACCTCCGGGTCATCGAAAGGGCTTTCTCTACGGCATCGGCCGCATTCTTCGCCCGAACAACAGGGTCTTTGACCTGCTTCGCTCGTGACAGCTTCCATGTCCCCAACCCGACCACCGGTACCCCGGCTTTAAGGGCAAAGGCAATCTCGCTCAGCGTACCGTACTCACCGCCGATAGCAATGACCGCCTGCGCCGACCTGGCGACAATGACGTTCCGCGCTTCGCCAAGCCCGGTAGCTACCGGCACCACAACGTACCGGTTGGCACTCCCTACGTCCGGCCCCGGCAGGATGCCGACGGTCAACCCGCCCTCCTCCACCGCGCCGCGACAAGCCGCCTCCATCACCCCGCCCAATCCACCGCATATCACTACCGCACCCGCCTTTGCCAGCCGTCGGCCCACCTCCTCGGCCAGTTCAGATTCCTCAGGCGAGCAGCTACCGGAGCCGATAACCCCTATTAGCGGTCCCGCTCGATTGCTCACTTGAACTCCTCAGCTATCCGTACATTGCAGGCTTGTTTTCGGAATCTGGCTGCTGGTCCTTGAGACCTCTCTTTCTCAGGACAGCCTCGCATCCAGTCCGTGGCTTTTCAGCACGCCGAGCATCGCCGCCACCTCCTCCTCGCGGTACTGGGTCACATTTTCAAGCGGGTAGCTCCGCCCCAGATGCTCGTATTTCTTCTCACCGAGCCGGTGGTAGGCCATAACATCTACCCGCCTGATGCCCAGTTCCCTGGCCAGCGCGGCCAGCGCCTCAAGGTCCTCCGTCCGGTCGTT
Source organism: Dehalococcoidia bacterium (assembly GCA_034431935.1). Classification (GTDB taxonomy): domain Bacteria; phylum Chloroflexota; class Dehalococcoidia; order GIF9; family JBFMDU01; genus JBFMDU01. The sequence goes on from DAOUCU010000085.1 coordinate 3,220, forward strand.
GCACCCCGGTATCAGCGGTGCCCGTAGAACGACCCGCTTACCCGCGGCCACCACCCTGTGCAGGTTCTCCAGAATCAGCGCATTGTCCACCCCGGTAAGCTCTCGGTGACGCTCCGGGTCAACGTGCTTAATGTCATACAGAAACAGGTCAATGTAGGGCAGGGCGCCTTCAATGACCTGCCATTTCGCCTGTCCCGACGTCTCAACCGCCGTGTGTATCCCCTGCTCACGACACAACCTGAGAACTTCCTTGAGAAACTCCGGCTGGTAGAAAGGCTCACCGCCGGACACGGTAACCCCGCCCCCGGAATTGGCGTAGAAAAGCGCATCCTTTCTGACCACCTCCACCACCTCCAGCGCCGTCATCTGTTTCCCGGAAAGCACTCTTGCCTCATTGAGGCATTGCTCAACGCAATTCCCGCACCCGGTGCATTTGCTCCGGTCAATCTGTACAGCACCGTCCTTCCCCACTGTGGTCGCGCCCGTTAAACAGACCCGGACGCACCGGTAGCACCGCTGGCAAAGCGGCTCGAAGAAGAGTACCTCGGGAACCGGCTTCTGCGACTCCGGGTTGTCGCACCAGAGACAGCGCAGGGGACATCCCTTGAAGAAGACCGTAGTCCGGATTCCCGGGCCGTCATGAATCGAATACCGCTGGATGTCAAACACCCAGCCCTTTACGTCACCGGTTGGAGACATCGCTTACTGCGTTCTTTCCCGTTCCCGAAGGACATGGAAGCCCACAAGGGGCACCGTCCCTTGCTATTCTTCCCCTTCCCGCCGGGAAGGGGGTGGGGCATTAAACTCATTCATCGCCTCGTCGATACCGCCGGTTATGAAACACTCCATCGCCGCCGCCACACGCTCAATCACCCCATCAACCAGCTCTCTTTCGTCTCGGGTAAAATCACCGAGCACGTATTCGACTACCGCTCCGGCACCCTCCCCACGCTCAGGACGCCCTATCCCCACCCTCAACCGTGCAAAGTGCTCACTGCCAAGTCCGGCGATAATCGACTTCAACCCCTTATGACCACCGGAACTCCCCGACGGCCTCAGCCGGATACGGCCCAGCGGCAAATCGAGGTCATCATGGACTATCAGGATATCTTCGAGGGCGACCCGGTACCGGTCAACAAGCTGTACCACCGCCTCACCCGAAGCATTCATGTAAGTCTGCGGCTTGGCCAGCACCACATCGACCCCGTTGACCCTCCCGATGCCCACGCGCGACCGGCAGTGGCGGTGTTTGAAATCAATAGAATGCCGGCGGGCAAAACGGCTAACGCACATGAACCCGATGTTGTGACGGTTATGGGCGTAGCTAGGGTCAGGATTGCCGAGGCCGACTAACAGCTTAGTGATGAGGCACCCCCGGCCGTATCAGGCGAGTGCGCACCGCTCTCACGAGATTACCGAATACACGCCAATCCTGGCGGGAGACTCGAGCAGGGCATCAATCTTAGCCGTAATCTTGAGACGGTCAGGATGGTCCCGCCACTTCTCAAATGACTTGATATCGGTGAAATTGGCAACAACCAGAAATACAGCCGGGTCGTCCACCGAAGTCATCGTCTCACCGGAGATATAGCCGGGATACAGGGTCGCCGCCGACTTCACTTCCCTGAGAAGACGCATCAACTCGGCCTCTTTGCCCTTCTTCACCTTTCGCTCTACTATTACTTTGACCATGCCTGATTGGCCTCCTCCAGTATTCTAACAAACTCGGCCTCGTCAATCTCCCTGACGCCCAGGCTTCTTGCCTTCGCCAGCTTGGAACCCGGTTCTCTTCCGACCACCAGATACGTAGTCCTCCGCGTCACATCGGAGCCGGCCCGGCCTCCGAGCGCCCGTATCCTGGCCTCGGCCTCAGAGCGGGGAAAGGCCGCCAGCGTCCCCGTAATCACGAACTCCACACCCGTCAGCGGCAGTGGCTTTGCCGCAGCCGGTGCTTCCTGCTCCAGGCTGACCCCGGCCTGCCGCAGCTTCTCGATGATGCGTCGGTTCTGCTCCTGCCGGAAGAAAGCAACGATGCTCTCGGCGGTGGCGGGACCGATGGTCGGTATCGACCTCAGCTTCTCATAGCTGGCATTTGCCAGGTCGTCAATCCTGTTGAAATGCGAAGCCAGCAGTTCCGCTGTCTCATCGCCCACATGAAGAATGCCGAGTGCGAACAGGAGCCGGGACAGCGGGCGTTTCTTACTCCCGCTGATGGAGGCAAGCACCTTATCCGCGCTCTTCTCACCCATACGCTCCAGCCCCAGCAACTGCTCTCTGGTCAGGTAATAGATATCGCCGGCGTCCTTAACCAGTCCGGCGTTGAAAAGCGCCGTCACCAGCTTCTCCCCCATGCCCTCGATGTCCATAGCGCCCCGACTGACAAAGTGCTTGAGCCGCTCCAGCGCCTGAGCGGGACAGGCGGCGTTGGTGCACCGGTGCATCGCCTCACCTTCCGGTTTGATTACTTCAGCCCCGCATACCGGGCACTTCAACGGCATATGGAATACTCTCTCATTACCGGTCCGCAGGCTGGTCACCGGCCCGACTATCTCCGGGATTACCTCCCCCGCCCTCTGGACAACCACGGTATCACCGATGCGTATATCCTTGCGGTGAATATCCTCCTCATTGTGCAGGGCCGCGTGCTGGATGGTCACGCCGCCGACCGAGACCGGCTCCAGCACCGCGAAAGGATTAAGGCTTCCGGTGCGCCCCACGTTAATTTCAATGCTGATCAGTTTCGTCGTTTCCTGGGTAGAGGGAAACTTATAGGCTATCGCCCACCTCGGCTCCCGCCCCACGTAACTTAGCTCATCCTGATAGGCGATTGAATTTACCTTGACCACCACACCGTCAGCCTCATACGGCAATTCTTCCTGCCGTTTCACCCAGTCGTGATAATACCGTTTGGCCTCATCGAGACTGTGCACCAGCCTCGTGTTCGGATTGACTTTAAAAGTCAGCGACTTAAGGTACTCCAGGACATCCCAGTGGGTATCCGGCATTTTCCGCCCTTCCGCCCAGCCCAGCCCGTATATGTAGATATCTAGGTTGCGTTTCGCCGTGATACGCGAGTCAAGCTGGCGCACCGAACCCGCCGCCGCGTTCCGGGGATTGGCAAAAAGCGGCTGGCCCTCTTTAGCCCGCTCTTCGTTAAGCTTCTTGAAACTGGCCTTAGGCATGTAGACCTCGCCGCGCACCTCAAACCTCGGCGGGATGTCCCCGGAAACCGAAAGCGGAATGCTCTTTATCGTCTTGAGGTTTTGGGTAATGTTCTCACCCCTGAAACCATCGCCCCGGGTGGCGCCGGTGGTCAACAGCCCGTTGACGTAGGTCAGGGCCACCGCCAGCCCGTCTATCTTAATCTCGCAGACAAGGTCGAATTGCCTGCCGCCAAGCAGGTTCTGAGCACGGCGATACCAGGCCTCGAGGTCCTCATCGGTAAAGGCGTTGGCCAGGCTGAGGAGCGGCTGAGGATGCTCCACGACGCCAAAGGCCTCAACCGGCGGCGCGCCGACGCGGTGAGTCGGCGAATCGGGGGTAACCAGCTCCGGATGCTCCGCCTCAATCTGCCGCAGTTCCTGCATGAGACGGTCGTACTCAGCATCACTTATCTCCGGACTGTCCAGAACATAGTACCGGTAATTATGGTAATTGATCCGCTTCCTCAGCTCAGCGACCCGCTTCGCCGCATCCATCGCTCTCTGTCTCCTGTTGCCAGCCGATCACTTCCTTCAGCTTTAGATATGTCGCATCCAGCGCCTCGGAGACAACTTTGGTCTCACCGGTTACCGGCATGAAGTTGGTATCACCATTCCACCGCGGCACGATGTGGGTATGCAGGTGCCCATCAATCCCCGCCCCCGCTACCCTCCCCAGGTTCATTCCCAGATTAAAGCCTTCAGGCCTGAGCAATTGGCCGAGCCACTCCGTACACCGGCTGACCAGTTGAAAGTGCTCCACCAGTTCCTCCTGAGACAGCTCGGAAAGACGCGCCACATGACGGTACGGCGCCACCATGAGATGTCCCGGGTTGTACGGGAACAGGTTCATCAGCACAAAGTTCTTTTTGCCCCGGAACAGGATGAGACTGGCCCTGTCATCGGCCTGCTTCGGCTTGTCGCACAGTATGCACTCCGCCTGGCCGTGCTTGGCCCGCTCGATATACTGCATCCGCCAGGGCGCCCACAGGGTATCCATGAATTGCCGCCCTCCTTTATGATGTCAGATCCCACCATCCCCGGCCACGTCAACCGGCGGCCGACATCAGTTCCTGCTTGATTGATTCCAGCTCCTGAACGAAAGGTTCCGCCAGTCCCCTGACCTTTTGCTCCCATTCCGGTCTGGCCCGGATATTGATTTCTTCCACGGCCGTACCGGCAACCCTGAGCCGGTGGAGCACCTCCCTGCCCTCGCGCTCAATCTGGCCCCGCACTTCATCTTCCGCCTGCCGATAGCGCGCGAACACATCCCGGAGCCTTGCCGCGCCCGCCTCCAGCCGCTCCGCCCCGGGAAGCCTGGCGATGCCCCGAATGACGGCATCAAGCCGCCCCGGCGACCTCAATTCAACCGCCGATAACAGCCTCTCCAGCACCACCCTGCTGAGAAGCTTCCGCCCGGCATCATCGTAACGCTCAAGACCGCTCTCCAGGACGCGTTCATCGTTGCTACCAAAATACTTTTCCACCAGCGCCGCCCCCACCTGCCCCAGCTCCTGCTCCCGAAGGCGCTTCCGCTCGTCGGCTGTAAGCCGGCCCATCTTCTCCACCTTTTCCGCGGCAATTTCTCTGGCACTCCTGATAAAACTCATACCTCGGCTCCTCAGGTCCATGTAGCGCTCGGTAACGATTTTACCCTATAATTCCGATAATATCCAAAGCTGGAGGGAGAAATTAAAAGGGCGCGGCCCTTTCATCAATCCCTGTCCTTAACAGGGCACTCAGGAAGGGCACACCCTCTTGAGCACTTCGCCCCTTCCCTATGAAACGGGCGTTCAAGAGGGCCGCACCCTCTTACATAGTTCGCCCCTTCCCTTGGAAGGGAAGGGGCTACGGGGATAGGATGAATGATTCTCCATAAGGCGATACCGGTCGTCGACGGCCTCATCCTCTACGTCTGGCAGGGCCGCGGCAACAACTGCAATACCTGCCTCTTTCCAAACGTCCTGCGCGGGGATGCGCCCCATGTCATCATCGACCCCGGCGCCGTGACCAACGAGGCCGGCGAGCTCTGCTTCGAAAGCCTCGCCCAGGCTATCGAAAAAGACGGCTTCAGGGTGGAAGACACCGGCCTGGTGCTCAATACCCACTATCATACCGACCACTACGCCGCCGGCGAAGCCATCACGGAGAAGAGCCATGCCCTCCTGGCCATGACGAGGGAAGACCAGGAATGGGGCCGGACCCTGAGCGACCACGTTTACGCCGCCTTCGGCGCCACCAAGCCGAAGTACCAGCCATTCTTCTACCTGAAAGAGGGGACTCTGGAGCTCGGCATCAGGGACCGCCTGACCCTTCAGGTGATCGCCGTTCCGGGACATTCGCCGGGCTCGGTGGCCTTCTACTGGCCGGACAGAAAAGTGCTCATCACCGGCGACACCGTGTTTTACGGCAGCATCGGCCGCACCGATTTCCCCGGCGGCAACCTTATGGCCCTCAAGAACAGCATCGAACGGCTCTCCCGGCTCGATGTCGAATACCTCCTGCCCGGACACAGCACCGAGTACGGCAGTATCATCACCGGCAGGCAGAATGTCGTCCGCAACTTTCAGGCAGTAAAACTATTCTTAGTGTAAAATAGTGCCGGGAAGGGCACAACCCTCTATTTCCTGCGCGCCTTACATAGGCAGAGAATTAAAGAGGGTCCAGCCCTCCCAAAAAAGAAGGGTAACGCAAGATACGGAATGGAGCTTGATGACAGAATCCAGCAGGCGCTGAAGGCGACCGTGGTAGTGCGTCCGCCGCGGCAGACGCTGGCCACCTTCGGCACCACCAACATCAACTACTACCTGGTCACCGAGTTGACCGAGGTCGTCAATATCGTCAGGGAAGGCAATGTCATCGCTGAAAAGCCGCGTATCGTTACCGCCGGATACCTCATCAACCTTGAGGGCTTCAGCGACCAGGCCCGCCGCTTTGTCCAGATGATGGCCGAGCAATCGCCGCACGAGCCGGCTGTTTTCTACCGCTACCGCAACCAGCCGCGCCAGATGGATATCGTCTCCGGCCCGGTCCAGCAGGCGCTGGATAATGTCGTTTCCATGGTCGAAAGCAAGCGCGACCCGCTTGCCGCCGTCATCAAAGGCGTCGAAGAGTTCTGGGATGTCTCCCTCATCAAGTTTACTTATGAACTCACCCGCAAGTCGCTTTACAGCAATGTCGCCGAGTTCCATGCGCGCGGACTGCTCGATATCGATAAGGGCGGCCTCCCCGTCGAAGCGCGCCAGCACATTGAAGAACTCTTTGCCCGCGCCCGCCACGACCCGTCACAGGCCTCCGAGCTTGCCCGGGAGCTAAGGCGCTGGGGTGTTTTCGAAGAGTACCAGGACCGCTTTTTCGCCATTTTCAGCGGGCAATAGGCAATAGACCGGTTGCCACCCGCGCCACCACATCACTTCGGCAATACCCGGACTTACCTTGACAAACGGCTACCAGCGTAATACTCTAGTGCCAGGAACTAATCTGACCCGCTCTGTCAATACAACTGAAGAGGAGTCGTATGAAACTACTCGTAATCGGGTTGGGTCAGTGCGGCTGTCGTATCGCTGACCAGTTCGCCCGGATGGCGCGCCAGGCCAAGGCCGAGCGCAACGTCACTATCTTAACCGGCGCCTACGCCGTCAACAGTGATAAGACTGACCTCACCGGCCTTACCTACATCCAGTCTGACTACATGCACCGCATCCTTATCGGCGCCCGCAAGACCGGCGGCCACGGGGTCGGCAAGATCAACGAGGTCGGCGCCGAACTTGCCCGCGAAGACGGCGATAAGGTCGTCGATGCCATCCGTGCCGCCCCGCGCTTCTATGAGACCCACGCCTTCCTCCTGATTGCCGGCGCTGGCGGCGGCACCGGCTCCGGCTCCATCTCCGTTATCGCCCAGATGATTAAAGACCGCTATGTCGGCAAGCCGCTCTACGCCCTCTGCGTCCTCCCCTTCGAGCACGAGCAGGCGACCGAGGTCCGGACCGTTTATAACGCCGCCACCTGCCTGAAAAGCATCAAGCAGGTGGCTGATGCCGTCTTCCTCGCCGATAACCAGCGCTACGTCCGCAAGGATGCCAGCCTGGCCAACAACCTGGACAAAATCAACAAGCAGATTGCCGAGCCGTTCTATGACCTGCTCTGCGCCGGCGAGGTGACCAAAGTGAAACATGTCGGCGCCAAAGTGGTCGATGCCGGCGACATCATGCAGACACTCGAAGGCTGGACGGCCATCGGTGTCGGCCGCAGTGAGATACCAACGTTGCGCCTGCCGTGGCGCAGTACCCGCCAGTTCCGCGCCAAGACCGATGAGACCCTCAAGGGCGTCCAGACCATGGATGCCGCCATCAGCGAGCTTTCCGTGACCTGTAACCCGCGCGACGCCGGCAAGGCTATGTATCTCCTCGCCGCCCCGCACCGGGACATGACCATCGACATCGTCAAGGGTCTCGGCGATTATCTCCGCGAGCTGACCGATGGCGCCATCATCCGCGGCGGCGACTTCCCCGGCGAGCGGAGCTCCATCGATGTGACCGTCATCCTCTCCCAGCTTGCCAACGTGCAGGCCATCCGCGAATACTACGAGCGGGCCGGCACCATCGTCGCCAGCCAGAAACAGCGCGCCAAGGAGACCCAGACCCAGCTCAAGGACCTCGACGAAATCGGCAAACAGCTCCCGACCCTTATGTAGCTATCTTAAAGGGGCCGGCTCAGGTCCGGCCCCTTCTTTTCAACCCCCGGTTGCCTTCCTCGGCGTCCACCATGTTGCCGCCTTTACCGCCAGCGCCAGGCTCATGAGATAGTCGTCGTGGCCGTCTGACGGGTCCACGTAGAAGTTGAGCGTCTGGTTGGGGCGGTAGGTTGACCGGGCGCGCTCCAGCTCATACAGCAGCTCCTGGTAGTCCTTTGACCCGTCCTGGCGGTAGAGCTTGAGCCTTCCGGAATTGACGGCCGCCAGGAACTCGAACCCCATCTCGCTCTTGGAATGCTGGGTGAAGACGAACGGCTCAACCCTGGGGCCTAACGCCTTACGTAGAAATGAGGCTACCGGTTCGCCGATCCCCGTGGCGTCGACCAGGATGTGCCGGCAGTTCCACGTTTTGAGGATGTCGGTCATGGTCTGATAAAGCTCCGGGTGCCTGGTTCCGGTCCAGGCGTAGTGCTCGACAACCTCCACGGCGGGACCGGCCTCCCCCGGCCGGACCCTGGCGATGGTGATGACGGTTGAGTCCCGTCCGGGTGACGTCGTGCCGGTCTCGGCCTCTCCGGCAATATCGATACCGGCAACGTATATCTCGCCGGCTGACGGCTGCGCCTGGCGCGGGTGGCTTCCGGTAAGGACGGCAAGCTGGGCGCGGCTTAAGAAACCGCCGCCGCCCCTGATGGGCTTTAAGGCGTACTGGGTGAGGAAGAGCGGGTGGGTCTCTCCCAGGCGCCGGCGCTCGGCCTCGACGAAGGCGCCGTAGGCCGGGTTGTAGCGGGCCACTTCCTGCCAATCGAAGCTGAAGTGGCGCCGGATGCCGTCCTTTTTTTCCAGCTCCAGGTTTAACTGCCTGGTCTCCTCAAGCAGGGTGCGGTCGTCCCAGGTGGTCCCGTACATGACGGTGGTGGCGTTGGCGGCCGATGCCATGGGGCGGAAGTCCCGGGTGTATTTCTCCTTTAGCACGTCCTGGGCTTCGTCCACTTCCAGCAGGATATCGGCGGTGTGGCCGACCACTGAGGCCGATTCCTCGGCAGACAGGAAGACCTGGCGGGCGTTGCCAAGGCGGATGATGTAGCCCTGTTCCGACCGCCATATTCCCTCGAAGCCGAAGTCGTCCAGGCGCTGTTTGAGGCGGGATATTGAGATTACGGTCTGGGGCTTAAAGGTTGGTGAACACTTGACGGCGGTGCCGCCTCTGACGATGTGGGTGGTGAGCATAAGTATTTCGAGGTGGGCGGAGAGCTCGTTCTTGCCGCCCTGGCGGGCGATTTCCACGGTGAAGGTGGTCCCGCGCTTCTCGAGCACGCTTTCGGCAACCGCCCTTATGACTTCCATCTGGTACGGCCTCAGTTTCACTGCTTCAGGACGGCTTTGGTGACGGCCCCGCCGATGGGTATGGCAATTTCGGTCAGCACTCTGGTGATGGCCTCCTTGAGGGACTTTTTCTGCTCCCTGGATATGTTGTAACGGACCTTGACCAGGCGGGCGATGGTGCTGGCGGCGGAGAGGCACAGGTCAAGCCGTTCCGGGTGTGACTCGATGAGCTGGCGCAGCTTGACCCGCAGGACGGCGATTTCCTCATCAAGGCCTTCAATCCGGTGCGCCTCTTCGAGTTTCAGCTTTTCCGATTCGTCAAGAGCGCGGCCGTAGAAGGCTTCGCTCTTCCGGTTTCGCCTCTTCGGGCTCTTTCCTGTGGCCATTGCCTTTCCGGTAACTGCGGCGATGGGCCATGACCAGGCCGTAGACCAGGACGTGCGCCGCCAGGTCAAACCGGCCGCTGTCCAGCGCTATCTTGAGCAGCCTCATCGCCCCTCCTCGTTCCGAGTATAGCACATACGTTCTACCATGCAAGGCTAACCCGTCGCCCTGAGCACGGACTCCTTTATATTGTGGTGGCAAAATACCGGACCACAAGGGCCTGGGGATTTACCGCGATTATTGACATAATCAGGTGGTTGTGGTATTATCTAGCGTGACGTGGGGAGGTGAAAAAACGGGGCGAAAGGAGGTGGTGTACACAGACCGTGTACCGAATACTCCAGGTGGATTCAGAGAGCCCCGTCGATGAGACGGGGCCGGCCGGAACTCGTATCCTGGCCCGTTTGAGATAAGTTAGCCGGTTGCCCCCGGCAAAGGGAGCAGGGCTGATTCGGGTATAACCCCGGGATGGGCTGGGGACGAGCAGGCTATCTGAACCGAAACTAAATAATCGGTAGTTTGGGGAAAGCCGCCGCACGGCGGCTTTCTCATCTTTTATCTTCTTGACTTCAACGCTCTCCTGCCGTATTGTCTCCTCTCAACGGACAAGGTGCTTTCATGACACGTCAGCGCATTTTCGGCATTGCCGCCAACGTATTCTTCCTCGGGCTGGTCAGCCTGCTCAACGACATGAGCAGTGAGATGATTTTCACCCTGCTCCCCCTCTTTCTGGCCAACGTCCTGGGCGCGGCGCCCACCATCATCGGCCTTGTCGAAGGCGTCGCCGAAAGCACCGCCGCCTTCCTGCGCATCGGCTCCGGCTGGCTCAGCGATAAGCTTGGCCGGCGCAAGCTTCTGGCCTTTTCCGGCTATGCCCTGTCCACAGCCATGAAGCCGCTCATGTACGTTGCCACCGCCTGGGGCCTGGTGCTCGGCATCCGCTTCGCCGACCGCTTCGGCAAAGGTGTCCGCTCCGCCCCGCGCGATGCCCTGATTGCCCATTCTCTCGATAGCAACGAGCGCGGCCGGGGCTTCGGCTTCCACCGCGCCATGGACACCGCCGGCGCCATGCTCGGCATCGCCATCGCCGCCCTGATTATCTTCCTCCTCCAGCAGAACAGCCTGCTCCTGGAGCGTGCCACCTACCAGATGCTGGTGGTCATCGGTATTGTCCCGGCGGTGCTCGCCCTGCTCATGTTCATCTTCGTCAGAGAAAAAAGGCGGGGCAGCCCATCGTCGCCAGGCCCGACCTCCCCGGCTCCGGCGGCAGGACCACTAAAAGCCGGCCTCGGACGCAGGTACTGGACCTTCATCGGCATCGTGTTCCTTTTCACCCTGGGCAACTCCAGCGATGCCTTCCTCGTCCTGCGGGCGCAGGACCTCGGGAACACCACCCTCACCATCATGCTCATGCTGATTCTTTTCAACGCCGTCTACGCCGGACTATCCGTGCCCTTCGGCGTGCTCTCCGACCGACTCGGCCGCCGGGGCGTCATCATTGTCGGCTGGCTCGTCTTCGCCGCCGTCCGTTTCGGCTTCACCGCCGCCTCGGCGCACTGGCATGTATGGCTGTTATTCACCGCCTGGGGGCTCTACTATGCCCTCACCGAAGGCGTTGCCCGCGCCTTCATCGCCGATATTGTCCCTTCCCAGCACCGCGGCACCGCCTACGGCATCTATTACGCCGCCCTCGGCATCGGCCTTTTACCCGCCTCGGTCATCGCCGGCTGGCTGTGGCAGACCTTCACCCCCGCCGCCCCCTTCGCCTTCAGCTCAGCCTTAGCCGTGTTGTCCGTCGTCGGCCTGGCAGTCTTC
>DAOUCU010000086.1:0-10201 GCA_034431935.1 Dehalococcoidia bacterium
GGCGGCGGTCTCCGTGAAGCGGCTTCTGTCAGGGGGGATGGACAATCAGGCGCGGTTTGAGCTGAGGGCCCTGGTGGGCCGGGACACAACCAGACTTGACCAGTCCCAGATGGCATCGGCAGTGGTGGAATCGGTAGCAGAGAACAGCTGCGATAGTTTCGTTGCCCCGTTTTTCTATTTCATCCTGTTCGGTGTGCCCGGGGCCGTCGCTTACCGGGTCATTAATACCTTCGACGCCATGGTCGGTCATCATGGCGAGTGGGAATACCTCGGCAAGTTTGCGGCCCGGTTCGATGACGCTGCGAACTATATACCGGCCCGGCTGAGTGCGCTTCTGTTGACGCTGGCCGCCGGGGTCTCGCGCCAGAACCTGGCCGGGGCCTGGCGCGCCATGCGGCGTGACCACCGCCTTACAGAGAGTCCAAATGCCGGCTGGACGATGAGTGCCGCCGCCGGCGCCCTCGGGCTCAGGCTTGAGAAGGTCGGGTACTACTGTCTTGGTGGAGGAGCGGCGCCAACGGTGGCGGCGATTGATGCCTCACTGTCCCTGCTGACCGTTCAGGCAGTCATCTGGGCCGGTCTGTGTCTTATTCTGGAGGTCCTGCGTGCCGCCTTTGCCTAAGCCGCATATTGTCAGGCTACCTCACGGCGTTCATGGCGGCATCGACTTCGCCGAAGTGGAGGGACTTGGCATCAGACCGGAGAGCGTTGTTGATTTCAGCGTTTGCACCAACCCGTTCGGGCCGCCGCCGTCGGTCCGGAAAGCGCTGATGTCGGCGAATCTGGTGTGCTACCCGGACTCACGCAGTACAATGCTCCGGCGTGCCCTGGCGGCTTATTTCAATGTCAGTGAAGGAAACGTGCTGGTGGCCAGCGGCTCTACCGATATCATTCGTATGGCGGCTCTGGCTTACGCCGGACCCGGCGATACCATTATGGTTCCCCGGCCGACCTATGGTGACTACGAAATCGCCTGCCGACTGGCCGGTGCGGTGGTGCTGGCCCGGCCGCGCGCCGGAGGTAAGAACCTGCGCCTGAGCCCGTCGGATGTAATTAGTCTCCTCCGCCGACGCCGGCCGCGCCTGCTTTTTCTGTGTAATCCCAACAACCCGACCGGCCAGTACTTATCCCGGGAAGATGTCGGGGCAGTCCTTGACGCATTTCCGGAGACGCTGGTGGTTCTGGACGAAGCCTATGCGGCCTTCGTAGCTGAGCGCTGGTCATCAGCGGCGTTTACCGATCGGCGCAATTTGCTGGTGGTCCGTTCCATGACCAAAGACTATGCGCTGGCCGGCCTGAGGCTCGGTTACGCGCTGGCCCACCGGTCGGTCATCTCGACGCTGGAACGGGTGCAGTCGCCATGGAGCGTCAATGCTCCGGCCCAGTCGGTTGGCCTGGCGGTGCTGGAGGCTGACGGTTACCTTGAGAAGTGTCGGAAACGCATCGAGACCGCCAAAACGTTTTTGATGGGGGAACTGGAGCGTTTGGGACTGGAGACGGTGCCATCGGCGGCCAACTTCTTTCTGGTAAAGGTGGGAAACGCGGCACGGTTTCGACGTGAGTTACTGCAGCGTGGCTTTCTGGTGCGTGACTGCGCCTCCTTCGGACTGCCCGATTACATTCGTCTTGGAGTCAGGACATTGCCCGAGTGCCGCAGATTGATTGGGGCCATAGAGGCAAGCGGAGTGATTGAGCAATGACGGCTCGGACGATTATGGTGCAGGGGACGGCGTCATCCGTCGGCAAGAGCGTCATTGCCGCTGCCCTGTGCCGTATTCTTCGGCAGGACGGATACCGTGCGGCACCGTTCAAGTCGCAGAACATGGCCCTTAACTCCTTTGTGACCTGGGATGGCGGTGAAATTGGGCGGGCTCAGGCAGTTCAGGCCGAGGCCGCCGGTATCGAGCCGGCAGTGGATATGAACCCCATATTGCTGAAACCGGAAGCCGACGCCGTTTCTCAGGTCATCGTGCTGGGAAAAGTAGCCGGCAGGCTTAAAGCCGACGAATACTATGAACACACCGCGGAACTGTTGAAGGTGGTTGAAGGCGCGCTTGACCGGCTGTGTGCGGCTTACGATGTGGTTGTCATCGAGGGCGCCGGTAGTCCCGCCGAGGTCAACCTGACAGAACGGGAAATCGCCAATATGCGCATCGCCCATCTCCGGCATACGCCGGTGCTGCTGGTGGGCGATATTGACCGGGGCGGCGTTTTTGCCTCGCTGGTGGGCACGCTGGAATTGCTGAGGCCTGACGACAGGGACCTGGTAAAAGGCTTCATCATCAACAGGTTTCGCGGCAATGCGGACCTGCTCCGGCCCGGCCTGGACTTTCTGGAGCAGAGGACAGGCAAGCCGGTCCTTGGCGTGGTCCCATACTCCCGGGATGTCGCCGTGGCCCAGGAGGACTCGGTCTATCTCGACCAGCGCCGTCAGTCGAGGGTCAAGTCCGGTGCGCTGGATATCGCTGTTATTCACCTGCCGCGGGTAAGTAATTATGATGATTTTGACCCGCTGGAAGAGGCCGGGTGCCATGTGCGTTATGTCCGTACCGCCGGCGAATTGGGTGTGCCCGATATAGTCATCCTGCCCGGCACCAAGAGCACCGTTGCCGACCTTGCGTACGTGCGTGGGCAGGGGCTTGACCGGGCGATTGTCACTCTGGCAGGGGAGGGGGTGCCGGTGGTTGGTATTTGCGGCGGTTATCAGATGCTTGGCCAGACCATCAGCGACCCCGAAGGGGCCGAGGGCATGCCCGGCATTGTACCGGGGCTGGGTCTGCTCGACACAGAAACGGTATTCCGGCCGGAAAAGCGGACGGCACAGGTGAGGGCGCTGGTGGTCTGTGATACCGGGCTTTTTGCCGGACTGAATGGAATCGAAGTTGCCGGTTACGAGATACATATGGGAGCCAGTTCCGGAAATGGCCGGGCATTATTTCGCGTTGTTACCGCGCCTCGTGGTGATAGCGGCTATTTCGATGGCAGTGTCAGCGGCTCCGGACTGGTCTTCGGTACGTACATTCACGGGCTATTCCGTAACGCGGATTTCACCGGTCGCTTCCTGGACAACGTGAGGCGGCTGAGAAAACCGGACGCAACCTTGCATGAGACGGGAGCGTATGATGACCGCTATGACCGGCTGGCGCATCTGGTAAGGCAGAGTCTCGATGTGAAGCGTGTCTACGAAATTATTTTTGGGAGGCAGTAATGTCTGACAACGGCAACCTTTCAAAGGGGCTGGTGCAGGTCTATACCGGCGATGGTAAAGGCAAGACAACGGCGGCGCTGGGGCTGGCTATGCGTGCTGTTGGTCAGGGTCTTAAAGTCATCTTCATCCAGTTTATGAAAGGCGACCCAGAGTGTGGGGAGCATCGCTTTGTCCAGAAATACCATCCCTTCGAGATGGTCCAGCTCCATCAGAGCGATGTTTTCGCCACCCCGAAGGAGCAACTGAGGCGCGAGGCGGAGGAGACCTTTAACTTTGCGGAAAAGGCCCTCACCGGCGGCCAGTACGACATGGTGATAGTCGATGAAATACTGGTGGCGGTCAGGGACGGCCTGCTTGATGGGGCGCAGGTAATCGGCCTTATTAACAGAAAGCCGGAGAAGGTAGAGCTGGTGTTGACCGGCCGCAACGCACCGCCGGAGGTGGTCAAGGCGGCCGATCTGGTTACGGAAATGCTGATGATCAAACACCCGTTTACCCAGGGACTGTCCGCCCGGCGTGGTATCGAGTTCTGAATAAACGCAATAAGCGCAGGAAAGGCTGAAACTATGTCCGGTTATCTCGAGCGTGTCATCAAGTCAATCAGGCCGCTGGATGGGCCAGCGATGGTGGCGGCCAGGGAGCGTCAGCACTGGCTAACTAAACCGAGAGGTTCCCTCGGGCGTTTGGAGGAGCTGTCGGTCCGGATTGCCGGTATTACCGGTAATCCGACACCCAGGCTGGAGCGCAAAGCAATAATTACGATGGCCGCCGACCACGGCGTGGTCGCCGAGGGCGTAAGCCTGTATCCCCAGGCGGTGACCCGCGAAATGGTGCTTAACTTCATCCGCGGCGGCGCCGGCATCAATGTTCTGGCAAAGCTTGTCGGGGCCAGGGTGGTCGTGGTTGACATGGGCGTTGTCGGCGGTTTCCCGCCGACGGCGGGGCTGGTCTGCCAGATGATTGATTTTGGTACCAGGAATATGGCCCGCGGTCCGGCAATGACGCGTCAGCAGGCGTTGGATGCGGTTGAGGCTGGTATTGGAATCGTCGAGAAGGAAGCCGCTGGCGGGTTGGACATCGTCGGCACGGGAGATATGGGTATTGGTAATACCACCGCCAGCGCAGCCATCTGTGCTGTATTCAGCGGTGAGCCGGCGGCGAAGGTGGCAGGCAGGGGTACGGGACTGGATGATGCTCAACTGCAGCACAAAATTGAAGTTATCGAGCGGGCGCTCAAAGTCAACAGGCCGGACCGTCGAGATGCGCTGGATGTCCTGTCCAAGGTTGGCGGGTTTGAGATTGGGGGGCTGGCGGGGGTTATTCTGGGCAGCGCGGCGCGGCGGATTCCTGTGGTAATCGACGGTTTTGTCTCCGGAGCGGCGGCGATGGTGGCGGCTGGTCTGTGCCCGCAGGTAACAGAATATCTGATTGCGGCCCATCTCTCAGCTGAAGCCGGTCACGGGCTCATGTTGAGGCATCTCGGTCTTAGTCCCCTGCTGGACCTCGGGATGCGGCTGGGGGAGGGCACCGGTGGAGCTCTGGGGATGTTCCTGGCTGAGGCCGCGGTCAAAACGCTGGCGGAAATGGCCACCTTTAAGGAAGCCGGGGTATCCGATATCGAGAATTCGTAAATGTCTTTCTGGTTAGCACTGCAGTTTCTGACTATTATCCCGACGCCGAAGATAAGCGTTGTGGATGCCGGTAAGCTCGGCGCCTCACTGGCATATTTCCCGGCAGTCGGGCTTCTCCTGGGGTTCATCCTGTTCGGGCTGGACCATGTGCTGGGATACGTACTCACGCCGGCGGTGGTCGCTGCCCTGCTGGTTCTGACCCTGGCGGTACTCAGCGGCGGACATCATCTTGACGGTCTGGCGGATACCTGCGATGGGCTGGTGAGTGGCAGGACCCCTGAGGAGCGGCTAGAGTTGATAACCCGGAGCGGCATCGGCGCCTTCGGCGCTGCCGGTATCGGCATCATATTGTTGCTGAAATTTGCCGCGGTCTATTCAGTTGGCGACCGGACCGCCCTGTTCCTGATGCCGGTCCTCAGCCGCTGGGCAGTGGTCGGTACAATCTTCGCATTCCCTTATGCCCGCGCTTCCGGCCTGGGCGCGCCGTACAAGCAGGGTGTTCGCTGGCAGCACCTCCTTATCGCCACAGTCATTGCCCTAGTGGCCTCGCTGGCGGCTTTCTGGCTAATGGGACTCGCCGTCATGCTTTTTGTGTGGGCGATTATCTGCGGCATTGCCGCCCTGTTGAAATCCAAGCTTGGCGGGCTTACCGGCGATAGCTACGGAGCGATTGTCGAAGTGTCGGAGGTAATGGTCGTAGTTCTGGTCATGGTGATTGAAAGACTAGTAACTAGGTGGTCGTAAATGGCGAAGTATGCATGCCTGTGGAGCGGTGGCAAGGACAGTTGTTACGCCGGCTATTGCGCGATGCGGGCAGGATTTGATGTCTCGTGCCTGGTCAACTTTGTCGGTGAGGATGGTCGGTCGCGGTCTCACGGACTGCCGGCGGCCCTGCTGGCCCGCCAGGCTGAAGCGATTGAGATGCCAATCGTGCAGCCGGTGGTGGACCGTGGTGGTTATGAGAGAGCTTTCAAGGCAACATTTGAAGGGCTGAGGTCTTCGCGGGGCGTCACCGGCGTGGTGGCGGGGGACATGGAGCTTCAGGAGCACCGGGACTGGCTGGAGAAAGTGTGCGCCGAAGCCGGGATGGAGTTGCTTTTGCCGCTATGGCGCTGGCCTCCGTGGGCTGTTCTTGACGGCTTCATCGGCGCCGGCTTCAAAGCGGTTATCGTGGCCACCAAAGCCGATGTCCTGGGTGAAAAGTGGTTGGGGAGGGAGGTTGTTGGGGATCTGCTTGGTGAGTTCGGTGTACTTCAGGAAAGCACGGGATTCAATCCCTGCGGGGAATCGGGTGAGTACCATACCTTCGTTGTCGATGGCCCGCTGTTCAAGATGCCTGTAGCTATCGGGAAGACAGCGCGGGTTCTGAGGGACGGGAGATGGTTCCTTGAAGTGCTGGGGCCAGAGTGAGGAGCAGGATATGGCGCACCGGTGCATCTTAATTCTCGGCGGAGCACGGAGTGGCAAGAGCGACTATGCTCAGAAGCTGGCGTCAAGCCTTGGCGGCGAGGTGCTCTTTGTGGCTACGGCCCGGGCGCTGGACGGGGAAATGCGTGAGCGAATCGAGGCGCATCGGAAGGCGCGTCCCGCGGCATGGCGGACTCTGGAGCTTGCCCGGGGCCTTGGTAGCGGAATCGAAAAGCATGCGGGTGATGCCGGGGTCGTCATTATTGACTGTCTCACTCTGCTGGTCTCGAACCTTGCTGGTGTGGGCGGGGGTGTTGAAAAGACCAGACAGCGTGTCCGGCGGGAAATCAACTCATTGCTCGGGTGCGTGGACAGAGTTAAAGCAACTTTTATCATGGTCTCCAACGAGGTTGGCCTTGGTATCGTGCCGGATAACCCGCTTGGTCGTTTGTATCGTGACCTCCTTGGTGAGGCTAACACGACGGTAGCAAACAGGGCAGATGAAGTCTATTTCATGATTGCTGGTATTCCAGTGAAACTGAAGGGAGAAAAAAGTGAATAAGGAATCAATCGTTACCATTGTGCTGATTGCTGTCGCCATGCTGGTGGTGCTATCCGGTTGCGCACCGGCCACGGCAAGCCCGCCGGCCGTACAGGTCTCACCGTCTCCTGCTGTGCCGGCAAGTCCCCTGCCTCAGGCCAGTTTTCCGCTAACCCTGACCGACATGCTTGGCCGTCCCGTCACTCTGGAAAGGATGCCTCAGAGGCTGGTCTCGCTGGCGCCGAGTAATACCGAAATCCTGTTCGCGCTTGGTCTGGGGGATAGAGTGGTCGGAGTAACGCAGTACTGTGACTTTCCGGAGGAAGCCGCGAGCAAGCCTAAAATAGGCGGCTTCGCAACCGCTGACATTGAAAGGATCGTTTCCCAGTCTCCCGACCTAGTTCTGGCAACTAAGATTCATCAGAAGGAGGTAATGCCGGCTCTGGAAAAAGTAGGCTTAAAAATCTTCGGACTTAACGCCAGGACAGTCAGCGACGTACTGGAGAGTATCGGTCTTACGGGCAGGATAACCGGTCAGATGTCAGCCGCAGACAAGTTGATCGCGGAATTGAAAACTCGCATGTCGGCCGTAGTGACAAGGACAGGAAGTCTCCCTGCGGAACAACGGCCGAGGGTTCTCTACATAAACTGGGCCGACCCGATCAAGACGGCAGGGCGCGATACTTTTGCCGACGACCTTATTACCAAGGCGGGCGGTGTCAATGTAGCCGCTGATTTGTCCAGCTACAGCACGATTTCTCTGGAAACCATAATCGACCGGAACCCCCAGGTCATTATCGTTAGCGGCATGGGAGATAGCCGCAGGAAGACTTATACTGCCATAATGTCGGAAACACGTCTCGGCGGTGTAGAAGCCAGAGTCAAGGGACAGGTCTATGAAATTGATTCGCCAGTGATAGAACGGCCCGGCCCGAGGCTGATGCTGGCGCTGGAGCAGGTGGCTAAATTCCTGCATCCCGAAATGTTTGGTAAACTGTGACCTCTGAAGTTGGGGGTAAGAATATGACCAGTGACAGCGGGACTACCGTCCTCTACACCCGTGAGCAGATTGCCGAAGCGGTCAAGCGCCTGGCGGCGGAGATCAGGCGCGATTACCAGGACAAGAATCCGGTAATAATCGGCATCCTCAAAGGCTCGTTCATGTTTATCGCCGACCTGATACGCGAGCTGGCGATGCCGGTGGAGGTGGAGTTCGTGGTGCTTTCCAGCTACGGCAGTGGGACGGAGAGTTCCGGTAAGATTCGGATGGCCAAGGGCGTACATACCGATATTAAGAGGCGGCACGTACTAGTGGTCGAGGACATCATCGATTCCGGCTATACCATAAACTATCTTCTCAACTACCTCCGCCAGCGGCGGCCGGCCTCGTTAAAACTGTGTGCCCTGCTGGACAAAGAGCTGAGACGGAAGGTGCCGGTTATTATTGACTACCGCGGCTTCCGCGTCCCTAACAGGTTCGTCGTTGGCTACGGGATAGACTATGACGAGAAGTACCGCTATCTGCCGGAGATACGGTATATAGAGGAACCCGGGTAACCTAACCCGCGTACCTCGGGGTGAGGAGAATCAGGCGCTGCTCTACCTCCAGTGTTCAGGAGACCTTGAGACTGGGGCTGAGGGCCAGTTCTTTCAGAGCGGACGCGGTCTGATCAGCACTGCTCTGACTGAAACCGGCCTTCGAAACGGCCTTCATGCCTACGGAAACGGAGAGGGTAGTCTCGGCCAGGAACCGTGAGAGCACTTTGGCAAAGAAGGCCTCCCAGTTCTGCCACGGCAGGTTTCCTGACCATTCGATACTGGAGAACCGAGCTGTCGCTCCTGCCTGGGGTTCGGCCCGTACCTCATCGCTCAGTTTCAGTTCTCTTAAAGCTGCCCTGGTCTCATCGAGCCTTTCGCTGCTGATACTTGCCCCGGGACCCACCCTGAAATTGACGCTGATGCTGAGCCCTTCTTCTGCAAGGTACGCCGAAAGTATCCTGGTGTAGAACTGCGTCCACTGTTGCCATGGCAGTTTGCCGGACCATTCGATGGTTGTGAAGTGCCTGGGTGGTTCTGCGGTGGGCGGCTTGCCTGTTGACCGCCGGTAGTGGCCGGTGTCGTCCCGGGTTATTTTCCCGTCTTTCTCCAACCGGGTGGCTATCTGGTAAAGTCTGGCTAAGTTTAAGCCGCGGGACTTGAGATCGGGTCGCTGGGCAATCTGAGGTATATCAGCATCGGTCTGGTCCACTATCGCCTCAATAACAATATCGTAAAGCTCCTCGGTTATACCGACCGGTTTTAGCGGTGGTTTGGCCTCCCTGGCTACCGGGGGTTTCTCTACCGGCTTTTCCAGTGGTTTGTAGTCGTCCATACCAACCGCCTCGGTCGGTCCCGTCTCTTCTGCTGTTTGAGGTTTTTCCCGGGCAAAGACAGCCGTTTCTTTGGCTGGCGGTTTCGTTGCCGTCTTGCCCGAAGCCTTCTGGTAATGGCCCTTCTCGTCGCGGACCAGCCGTCCGTCTTTCTCCAGGTGTCCGACTATCTTATAGACCCTGGCGAGAGTCAGTCCCCGTGAGCGGATGAGTTCAGACTGAGCGATCTGGGTTATATCAGCGTCGGACATGCCGACCACGGAATCTGCCACCAGCTGCTCGATTTCCGGGTCCGTGATATCCCCTGCGGGTGGGGGAGGGGTTGGCTCAGGCTCCGCCGCTTTCCTGGCCGGCGCGGTTGCCGGTCTGGCCTTCGGCGTTTCTTTCGGTTCCTCGCGTTCCTTTTCACTTACTTCTTCCGGTTGCGGCGGAGAAGCGCGCTTCAGCGGCGGCTCCGGTTCGGGTGCGAACGGCGCCGCTTTACCCTTTGTCGGGACGGCCCGCCGGTATTTCTCATCCTGGCCGCGCACCAGTTTGCCTTCCTGTTCCAGCCTGCCGACGGCTTTATAAAGCTTGGCAAGCGTCCAGCCGCGCCGTTTCAGGTCTTCATTCTGAGATAGAAGGCTGATATCGGCATCAGTCAGTCCGTCGACTACCTTGAGGACGATTTCATCAATCTCAGCCTGAGAGGTCTCCGGCACGGGTGGAGCCTGTGGTGCCGCGCGCGGCGGCGCGGCCCTGACCGGTATTTCCGGTTCGGATGCGGTTTCTTCGCTCGCCTCTTCCGCCTCCTCTGGCGGTTCCGGCCCCGGTTCGGATAGTGGCTCGGGTTCTGTCTTCCGTATCCTTGCACGCTTCATCCCGGGTGCGACCCGGCCCCTCCGTCCGACGAGTAAGATAATAACGGCGATGAGGACAGCAAAGACCAGGGCGGCGATAGCGATGAAGGCCCACATGGGCATAATGCCGACGCGGACGGACATGACCGGGGACCAGTCGGAGGCGTTATCGGCGCCGTCGATGGCCCTGACCCGCCAGTGGTAGA
>DAOUCU010000087.1:0-5297 GCA_034431935.1 Dehalococcoidia bacterium
GTTGTCCACCTTGTGGGCCATGAGCACAGCAGAAACTGCCCCATTGTGCCAACGGTTTGTAGCAGCTTCACCCTCTTGACTGTCCACGATAACTTCTTTACTGGCTGGTGGCTCCGGCTGATTCGATTCTCGAGAGGAGCGTAAGGCCATGTTACCGTTGCCTCCACCGGTTGGAAACAAGGTCGATCCATTCCGCAAACCACAACAAATTTTCCTTAATCCTTTTGATAACCCTCTCCCTATTGTTGTTGCCCCTGGGGCCGTTGTAGCGAGTGAAGCGCTGCCTCATGCCCCTTTCCCGACACGCCTTTATGAAACTCAGCGATGTTGACTGGCTACCATTATCCGACATCAGCCGCGATAGTATGGCCAGCTCGCTCATCACCTGAGACAATCTAAATACAGCGGATTGTTGGTGACTAAAAGGTAAGCCTGAATGCCAGCGTAAAAGTTCTACCTATGGTCACCTGTTCCCCACCAGTATATCTCCGCGTGCTGTGCTCACTTCATGCCCGTTTGTTTCCGTCCCGGGCTTTCATCCCGGTTGTCGCAGGATTAATCTCTATACCCGGTACATCCGCATGGTGATGAAACGCTTGAGGATGAAGTAGAGGACAGCTATCAGAGCTAATGCACCCACAACAATCAGGGCAATCTGCCACGCCTGCAGTCCCCGGGAAGGTGGTTGCTGACCCGCGGCTGGTGGTGTGGTCGCTGGTGTTGGTGCCGGCTGCGATGGCGTGCCCGGTGGTGCAGGTGTTGGCGCATTCAGGTCTACGAAGCTCGCCGTAATTGTCTTATTGCCGTTGATGGTGATGGTCGTAGTGGGGGAGCTGGGGTTAGCCACCTCGCCGCTCCAGTTAGAAAAGCGCCATCCGGGCGCCGCCGTTGCCTTAAGCTCAATAGTAGTGCCTGCCGGCTGTGAGTAACTCCCGACTGGCGGGCTTACCGTGCCCTGGCCGCTTACCAGTATGGTCAGGCTGTATGTGGCGGGAGCCGTGGAAAAGTTAGCGGTTACTGACTTGCTGGCGTTCATGGTCACCTGGGTAGTCGGGGAGGTAGGATTAGAGACATCGCCTGTCCATCCGGTGAACTGGCCGCCTGCCGATGGGGTAGCTGTCAGGTTCACAACGGCGCCTGCCGGGTGGCTGTAAGTACCAGGTGCCGGGCTGACGGTGCCGCTGCCGCTGACGGCGATGGTCAGCGAATAGCTGGTTGGACCAGGCGCACCGGATGCCGTGGTGGTGGTTGGCTTGGTCACCAGTACCTGGCCGGTTAACGCGCTCGCTGGTACCGGGATGGAATTATTGTCTCGAAGGTCAAGGATGTTGATGATCAGTGCGCCGGGACCAGCGCTGGCAGTGAGACCGGTGATGGTGAGCGTTGCTACCGTGGCGCTGGATACCAGATAGTTGGCACTTCCTGTTCCTCGCAGGGTGGCCCTTCCTGTTACATTGTTGGGGGTCCCGGCTGAAATTGCCCAGCCGCTTATGCTCACCCCGGTTATAGCGTCAATCTGAAAGACGTCACGGTTCCAGATGAGCTCGAAGGAGAAAGTGGCGATGCCGTTGCCGGCACCGAGGTTGGGTATATTTCTTATCGCAATCGGTACGTCGCTTCTTGTCTCGTTTTCAGCAATGACAACCGGTGTTCCCGAATTAATTTCCACGGTTGTTCCGTCGGCAAGTACCGGCGGGGCGTGGTAAGCCGATGCCAGGCATATCAAAAGCGATAGGGACAGCATTACGCAGTACCATCTCGTCCTTTTCATCATATTTGACCTCCGCTGACATTATAGCGTAAATCTGCAGTGGTAAGGATGACTGGAGCATTTCTGAGCTCGTGGTTTCACCTTAGCACAATGACCGCATCCCTGCGCTGTCTTTTTAGCTAAACGTTGGTCCTGATGGCAAGGTTCTGGTCGAATGGCGGTGAAGCCGCCTGTTGAGGCTGTTTGTCTGTGTGAATCTGCCCGGGTGTTTGGGGAGTCCTCACACGTGAGCCGTGGTCGGCTGGGGCAATATGCCCCGCCTGGCCAGATCGGCGGCAACATAGTCCAGTCCCACCTCGTTCAGTTTATCTGCCCGTGGTATGCCGGTTTCCAGGTCACAGCCGCGAAGCTCATAGTACATGTCGAGGAGCTTTCCGTAGTCCTCAGCGCTCATTTTTAGCCTGGCGTAGTCGAAGCGGGGGTGTGGCCTGCCGAACTTCTTGAGGTACCACAGGGCAAAGGGGTAGTCGTCGATGCGGCGGATGCCCTCGCGGGCGTTGAAGGCACGCTCCAGGAGCATCTCACGCTCGGCGGCTCGGGTGCAGTCGGCGGGACTGAACTCAATACCGGTGGCGGCGGTAAGCAGGCGGGCGAAGTCCGGTATGTCGATTCCCTTGACGAGCAGGACCTCGCGTGCAGCGAACTTGCAGGTGCCGGTCATGTCGGCCATGGCAAAGTAGTTTTCGCATTCCCAGACGCGGAGGGCGTACTTGCGCTGGGGGGTGTAGGACGTGTCAGTGAACATGGTCGGGTCGCCGTACTTTTCCCGCCCGAGCTTCTCCAGGATCTCGTTGGTCATTTCCGGCTGGCGGTTGGGCGTTTCAATGCCGGGACTGCCGGTGAGGTGGTCGTGGCCGCGGGTGGCGACGGCGTGGGCTAAAGTTGTCTTGACCGAGGACATGAAGCCGGTGTAAGGGGAAGGGTACCCTTTACGGTGGCTGATATAGTTTTCGGAGCCGCGGCCGAGCTTTTCTGCGGCTCTTACCGGGTACATATCAAGTATTTCGCCGAAGCCCTCTTTTCTGATTATCCTGTCGATCATCTTAAGCACGGCCTCCTCGTTGCCCGGGGTCAGCTCGAGGCCGTCGGTGTCGGCTCTGGTGATGATGCCGTCCCGGTACAAAGACATGGCCCATTGGATGGCGGCGCCGGGGTGCATGGTGTCCAGCCCCATCCTGTTGCACAGGTTGTTGTAGTAAGTCATGAAATCGGCGCCAACGCCGAGGTCGAAGCCGACAAGCTGGGTATTGCCCTCAAGTCCTTCTCCCTGGGTGCCGGCATATTTCCCCGACTTCACTTTGAGCCAGTGACTGCAGTGCAGGGCGCATCCGGAGCAGGAGATGTTCTTATGGTAGAGCTTTTCGAAAGCCTGCGATGAAAGCTCCGGCTTGATGCCGCCCATGCTCTTCATAACGGTGTCGCCGACCCAGGTGTTGGTGCCGTAGCGGCAGTGGCTGGCATACATCGGGTCTTCCTTGAATCTTTCCCAGAGCTCTGTTGCCAGCGCCACCATTTCTTTAGGTCGGGCAATTCTGACGCCTCTGGTGCCGCGGACGGCGACGGCTTTTAGCCGTTTGGCGCCCCAGATAGCGGCCAGACTGCACTTGCCGCAGGCACGGGCAAGGTCGCCGATGATGGCCGAGGAATAGCACATATTCTCACCGGCTGGCCCGATCTTAAGGGCCTTAATGTCATGGTCTTTGTTCTCATGCCGAAGGATACGTTCGGTTTCCCAGGTGTCCTTGCCCCAGAGATGGGAAGCGTCGCGGAGCTCGAAGTGGTCGTCCTTAATCCAGAGATAGACCGGCCTGGGAGACTGGCCTCTGACAATAATGAGGTCGTAGCCGGCCCACTTGAGTTCCGGGCCGAAGAAGCCGCCGAGGTTGCTCCTGAGGAAAATGCCGGTCAGGGGCGACTTGGCCACGAGGTCGGCGCGGCCGGCGGCCGGGGATAAAGTACCGCAGAGCGGTCCCTGACCGATGGTGAAGACGCTTTCCGGCGACAGCGGGTCGACGTCGGGGCCGACGTTGTCGTAGAGGGTTTTGGTGCCGAAACCAAGCCCCCCGATGTGTTTTATGGCCATCTCGCGAGAGAGAGGCTGTCTCTCAATTTTGCCGCTGGTCAGGTCGACGTCGAGGATAGCGCCTGCCCAGCCATTGAACTCGGTCATAAAAGGTCTCCTTATGTCTTCCTAGGAAGCGTTCCAGGAGTGGCGGGCTCCCTATTATTTTCTGTGCGCTATCAGCACCGCCAGTTCATGCTTCCCTTTCTTCTCCCGCTCGGCCAGCGCCGGGTCGGCCTCGGTGTACTGGAGGCACGCGGTGGGGCAGAACTCGACGCAAACCGGGTTTCCATGGCACAGGTCGCAGAGTACTTTGATGGTCGAGCTCTGCTTCGGTCCCGGGTTTTCGCGCGGGATGCCGGTCGGCCCTCCGTAGGGACAGGCCTCGGTGCATTTCTTACAGCCGATACACAGTTCGGCGTTGATGCTGACCAGGCCGGTTTCAGCGTCTTTGGTCATACAGTTTTTCACCGGGCAGACCGGTATGCATTCGGGCTGGTCGCAGTGGCGGCAGACGGCGGGCATCATGATGCCCTCTTCCTCCACGCGTACTATGTGGATGCGCGCCCGTGATGGGTTGACCATGCCTGTCTTTTCCAGGGAACAGCGCATGGCGCACAGCTCACAGCCGACGCATTTCTCGTAATCGATGACCAGTCTGTTCAACCTAAACCTCCGGGATACGGATAGTTCCTGTCGTTTTATGTAAAGTGGGGCAGTGGCATAACGCTATTGTAGGTGTGTCCGGAAGGGGTGTCAAACCGGGCCTTGCTCTTGCCGCTGTTGCCCGTATATAATCATAAGTCCGCGCGGCAGCGTAGCTCAGTGGTAGAGCAGGGGACTCATAAGCCCTTGGTCGCTGGTTCAATCCCAGCCGCTGCCACCACCACTCTTGACAACCCATAGCTTGCCCGGAGCACCCTCACGGATTCTAGCCCGTCTGTGGTAGTATTGTTGCGCCCGTCAGATTACCGGCAATGAAGGAGACGGGCAGGGTCTTATGAATCTCTCCATCGCCTATATCTATCTGGCGATTGCCACCGGGGCCTTCGGGTCCGTGCTGACCGTTGCCGTCGTTCTCGGGGCGCGGTATTTTGACCTTGATATTTACAGGAATGTATGGATACTCGCCATACCTCTGGTGCTCTCGCTTATCTTCAACGTGTGTCTTATCGAGCTGTACCGGAAGTACGGGAGAAAGTAAACAATAGAACTCCAGTACGCAAAGACAGCTTTGCCATAAGCCCAAGTATTATGGGTACTGAAGGTTATCCTGTATAGGGACAGGGGCCACTCGCAGTGGCCCCTGTCCCTATACATCTCAGTCAACCCCTTAGCCTATCTTGAAAACTTTGGTACTGCAGTTCGGGCACTTGCCCTTGGTGGCTGGCCGTCCGTTCTTAAGGGTGACCGACTTCGGATCCTGGACCTCCACTTTCTTCCTGCACTTGACACAGTAGGCCT
>DAOUCU010000088.1:0-8082 GCA_034431935.1 Dehalococcoidia bacterium
TGTTTCACCAATCCCTCTGCAGATTGTAGTATGATGAAGAGCGGATTTCCCTCCTCCATCAGCAATTTCTGAGCGGTCCAACAGCTAAACCTTAACCCGGCCATTCATTTTGAGCGGGAACAGCGGACAATGAATGTGAACACTATAAATGAGGGAATAAGAGTTCTCAAGGAAGAAGGGATGAGGCCGTTCCTCAAGGAGGTCCTAGTTTACGTGTGCAGGAGGCCGGGTTTTCTTGCTCTCCCTTATGCCTTAAACAAAATTAGGGGTCTACGCGAGGACTGCACCCTAGATGAACTCCTCAATTTTGTCTTCGACAGCCTTACCGGTTTAATAATTAGACCTATGCAATTTTACAGCGAAATTTCAGAGTTTCTTAAAGATTCTGGATAAGATGAAGCCAAAGGTGGTTTTAGAAATAGGAACAGCCTATGGCGGTACTTTGTTTCTTTTTTCTCGTGTCGCTTCCAAGGATGCAACCATAGTGAGCATTGACTTGCCAGGCGGACGGTTTGGCGGCGGTTATCATGTATGGAGACTCCCCTTGTATAAATCGTTTGCCGTGTCGGCCCAGAGAATCCACTTGCTAAGAGGAGATTCGCACAAGGCAGAGACTTTGGAACAACTTAGGGCTATCTTAGATAGAAAGGAGCTCGATTTCCTATTTATAGATGGTGACCACAACTATGACGGTGCAAAGAATGATTTTGAGATGTATGGCTCTTTAGTCAAAAGAGGTGGTTTAGTGGCGTTCCACGACATTGTCCCTGGATTGAGGGAAAAAGTCGGGGGTGTTCCACAGTTTTGGAAGGAAATCAAAGATCGGTATGGCGGTCAAGAAATAGTCGAAAATTGGGGCCAGTCATGGGGTGGGATTGGATTATTAAGACTCCCTTAAAAATAACCGATGTCAAGTGTTGCCTGTGGCAAGGAGTTTACTGCCCGCATCGGATCGTCTTTACATTATTATTTACGCCTTCGTGGCCCCGCGGTGGGTCATAATTCCAGAAGCTCAGACCCGGTTTAGAAACACGGTGCAATATAACCTCAAATATACAAGTCGGAAGGTCAGGCTACGTGTTTGGGAATAATGTTGATGTAGATTCCACGGTGGGTGCTGGCATTTGCACGGGCTGCGGCACCTGTTCCGGACTCTGTCCCAGGGATGCAGTCAGAATGAATCTGAATTCTGCCACCGGTCTCTACTTCCCCGGTATTGACAAGGAAAAATGTAACAAATGCGGTATCTGCATCTCAGTCTGCCCGGGACATGATGTAGATTTCAATCAATTTGCCAGAAATATCTTTGGCGCAAATATGGCGAATGTCATCCTGGGGCATTATCTGAACATCTATATTGGCTATTCGTATGATCCAGATATCAGGTATAGCTCCGCCTCCGGTGGACTGGTTACCTCCCTGCTCATATTCGCTCTTGAGGGAAAATTGATTGATGGGGCACTCGTTACCAAAATGAGAGCAGATAGACCATTGGAACCACAATCCTTTATTGCCAGAACCAGGGAGGACCTTATTTCCGCCGCCAGGTCCAAGTATTGCCCGGTACCAGCCAATGTAGCTTTGAACGAAATACTGAAGGCAGAGGGTAGATTCGCAGTGGTTGGTCTACCATGTCATATGCACGGGATAATAAAAGCCGAAGCCAGTAGCCCGAAACTCAATGGAAAGATAGCCTTTCACCTGGGGCTCATGTGTAGTCACAGCAATAGCTTCTTGATGACTGATTTTATACTGAAGTGGTTAAAGCTCGGCAGGGAGGAAGTCCGAAAGATAGACTACCGCGGTCAGGGCTGGCCCGGAGTTATGTCAATCAGAGCCAGTAACGGTACCCAGACCTCCATCCCCTTCGAGAAGTATTCTGCATGAACTTGACCTTTTTGCACCATTACGATGTCTAATGTGTTGTGATACAGTTAACAGACTGGCTGACATATCATTCGGAGATGCCTGGATGCTCGGTATTCAAGATAGTATTGGCACTTCCATAGCCATCTCCAGAACTGCAAGAGGAGAAAACCTGCTAAAACTTGCAGCGCAAAAGAATGTATTGGCTCTCTCACAGTTGTCTGATGACCAAATAAAACAGTGGTGCCCGTCTTCATTCAGACTAAGACGTGCCGCCGGGTTCATGTCCCTGCGTAGGGTCTCGAGGAGAAAGGTGCCCCATTACAACCTGCGGCTTCCAGCTCCGGGGCTTATCGGTTACATTGGCGCCATTGCCAGCTTCTTAGCTGGTCGTCTTGGGGCACAGCCGTGGTTGTGGCATGTCATTATAGCAATCCTGCCGACGTTGCAATCATTACTCAAACGAAGTAAGACTGTCCTTTCCAGGATTCTATCCTGGCAGGACCGTAGAATAAAGCATCCGCCGGATAGAACCAAATCAATCGAATGTTAGCTCCTTGATTAGACTGCTGACCAGTTCTATATTCTGTTGAGCCATCCTCTGTATTTCGGGCAACTTTTTCGCTAGCTCCTGTGAGAGTCTTTCTTTTTCAAGTTGGCACTTATCAGTCAGCTCTATTAATTGCGTAGTAAGTGCCGATAAGTTTGAAGCTCTAAAATCAACGATGAGTTCATTAAGCCCCAGCATTTCTCCGATAATACCATATATCTTCTGCTGGGATGATACTGTTATCGTGGGGACACCCGAAGAAAGACCAAAAATGCTGGCGTGCAATTTGCCAGATATCCCTAATTCGCATCGTCGCATTATTCCTTTGATTTCCTGCGGGGTGTATTTCGTATTGGCGATTATCACAGGTTTAGCTTTTGAACGCTCTTGGATATTTTTACATATCGGCATATCGTCATGTTTGTCTCCGGTGGTCTGGGCGATAAGGATAACCATTAAATCCTTATCATACAAATAGTCTATAATATCGACCATCGCTGTAATATAACCATTCGTTTTCTTCTTGCCGGCCGGGCTACGTACTTGCCTGTGAATTGGATTTGGTGCCACAAAAACCAGACGCTCATCCGGCGATATCCCTTCGCCGGCAAGTAGTGAGTTGACCCTTTCTGTTCCCGCAGGTTCCATGAGAAACGCTAAATCTGCTACCGGATATATCTGACTTTTGACTCCGATTTGTTTCAGATAGTTGAGTGTTATCCCTTCCCGAGCAGTTATAAAACTGGCTTTGTTTAGAGTGAA
The DNA here is from genome assembly GCA_034431935.1 of Dehalococcoidia bacterium. Lineage (GTDB taxonomy): Bacteria > Chloroflexota > Dehalococcoidia > GIF9 > JBFMDU01 > JBFMDU01. The sequence continues at coordinate 3,179 of DAOUCU010000088.1, forward strand.
CCGTGATAGGGACCGCGTTAAGGCGTTGCTGAATAGACCCACAGTCATTGAACAGGCTATTACTGGTCTTCTCAGGAGGCGTGCCAGGAGAATCTGGTAATTGTGGCTGGCTACCGACAATATGGACAATAGCTTGCTTGTTAAGACGTCATCTCTAAAACCATCGGTCCCGAGATGTATGACTAGATCGCATTTCGGATACACAAAAATATAACGGACAAAAAGTATTAGTACTCGTATGACCCAATGCATTCCGCCCAAAGCTGGAACCTTTATAAGATGTATTCTATCGTGCATTTTCGGGAATATGCGTTTCAGTTGGATTTCATCAAACTCACTGTCTATTGACCCGATCCAGAAGTGTGCTGACGGGAATCGATGGCCGAGATGTGTTATCAGGCCGATCAGTATTGCCATTTCCCCATTACAGCGCAAGTAATGTATCCCGCTCACCAGTATTTTGAAAGTTCTTGGTTTCATTTCTCTCAGGACCTTGCTCCACAAAATCGGCTCGAAAGCCCGGCGGCCAAGACAACGGCCTTCATCGTCTCACCCTGGCAAATGCCCAGTCTTAACAGTTTTGGGACTTCGTATCCGTGCGACTACAGTTGGCAGCCTGACCAACATAACGAGCAGGTTCGCCCCCAGGTAAGCCAGTCCGATACCGACCAGTCCGAAACTGCCTACCAGAAAATATCCTCCGATAATGGTTGCCGCGGCCACAAACCCGTAAAGCGCCATGATCTGCTTTGTGCTTCGCTCCACCCGCTTGATGCCGACGAAGAGTTCATTAACCGCTACGGGAATACTGGCAAGGGCCAGAATGCGCAACAGCCCGAAGCCCTCTACCGCATAGCTTTCTCCAAACAGCGAAAGGATAAAACCGCCCAGAAAGACGGCTACCAGCACCCCGGGGGTCAGAACAAAGAGTATGAGTTTCCCCGCCTTCATCACCTGTCCGCCCAGTCCTTGCCTGTCTGACGCGACCTCAGCCACGACTGACAGTCCGGTGTAGTAGGAAACAGAAAAGAGCAGGTTGGCGATCATCCAGCTTGCGTAGAAATAAGCCCCGGTATCCGGCCCGAGAATGTTGACCACGATAATGGGCAAAAGATAGGCAGGAAGCAGACGCAGACCGTCCCCGAGATAGTTGCCCATGGAAAAGCGGAGCATTTTCCTGACAGCCCCCATCCGCAGGCCCAGCGCAGGACGGTAACCCGGCAGAAGCCTTGCAATGAAGAAGAAGGAAGCGGCATCGGCAATGATGAACGCCACCGCAAAAGCGACATAGACACCGGACACGCCCGCAGAGCTGACGGCGATTACCAGAGGAATCCTCAGGGCAAAGAGCAGGGCCTGCGCCAGCGCGAAATGGGCCGAGCGGAGAGCAATAAAAATGCTGGTCTGCAGGGTGAAGAGACTGTTAGAGACAGCTACCAGAATAAAAATGATGGCGGTGGACGCCTGCTGAAGTGAACTCAGGGCCGGCGACCAGACAGTAACACCAGCAACGAATATGATCGCCAGTGCCGCCGAAAGAAAGGCCGCAATGCCGGCGCTGGAGTTGATGAGACCCCGTCGGTCAGTCTCTTCAGGCAGGTAACGGATAATGCCGAACCCGAGCCCGAGACCGGACAGCGTGACCAGAAGACTGACGGTGGAAATCACCGCCGTCCCCACGCCGACATCTGCCGCAGGGTAGAAACGCGCGGCCACGACCCAGAAGACGAAACCAAAGAAGGCACCCAGGGCATGGGCCAGGGTCAACAGCAGGGAGTTGCGGTGCAGTGAATCACCGGCGGCATCTTTGACGAACACCCAGATTCTGTCAGAATACTTGATGGCAGTCATCCTCTGTCCCAATACTATCAGATGAAGCAGGCTTCCCTTTTCACGACCTTACCGTCAAAGCGTTCCGGTGACAGGTCCGACAGGATGGTGCGGTCAACCTCTTTGCCGAGAACTAATTCAGCAACAAGCCTACCTACTGCCGGAGAATGCATGAAGCCGTGTCCGCTGAAGCCGCAGGCGACATAGAAACCTTCGACCTCTTTGACCCTGCCGACAATTCCATTGTCGTCAGGCGAGTCCTCGTGAAGCCCGGCCTGCGCCCGGACAATCCCGGTGCGCTCCAGGATCGGCAAACGATGTGAGGCCGCTTTACCCAGGGTCCCATTGAGAAAATCCCAGTCCACAGAAATGTTGAAGCCATCCGGCTCATCAGGGTTGCGCATGCCGAATATGAGTGAAAGGCCTTCTCTCCGGAACCAGAAACCATTATTGAAGTCAACCACCATCGGCAGGTCACGGCGCATTTCACTAACGGGCGAGGTTACAAAGATATGCCGTCGCGATGGACGCACAGGAAGCCTGACACCGGCCATCCTGCCGACAAGGGCCGCATAAGGTCCGGCGGCATTGACCACCACAGGAGCATCAAAGGTATTGCTAGCGGTCGTCACCGACTTAACCTTTCCACCGGCAACGCTAATAGCCGTCACCTCCACCCCCTCCATAATCCTGACGCCGTTCCTTTTCGCAGCTGAGGCAAAACCCTGGACTACTGAGTAAGGGTCGGCGTGCCCGTCATTAGGACAGTAGGTCGCTCCCATAACATCGTTGGCGTTGAGCTGGGGAACAACCTCTTTAACCTCCCCTGGAGAAAGTATGTGAACTTCCAGCCCCAGCTTTCGCTGTATTTCTACGTTATGACGGAAGTTATCAAGGCACTCATCGGATGTCGCCAGCATGAGATAGCCGTTTTGCCGGAAGTCGGCGGCATGGCCGGTAATTTCCTCGAAGCACTCAAAGAAGCGGACGCTCTCCATGGACAGCCTGACATTGGTCTCCGTGGAAAATTGCTGTCGGACGCCGCCGGCACATTTACCCGTGGAACCGCAGCCTATGGCGTCCCTTTCCAATACCAGTACATCCCGACAACCCAGTTTTGACAGGTGATAGGCAATACTGCAACCGACAACACCGGCACCAATGATGACTACCTGTGCCCCGGAAGAGCTCATGACTGTTTGATATAGCCCTTCTCGACCATGTAGTCTTTCAGTGCTTCCCGCCACGGCCGCATATCATCCAGGCCTACAAGACGCAGATGATAGTTGTCGAGTGCTGAATAAGCCGGCCTGGCAGCCTTTTGAGGATATTCTGCGGTGGTGACGGGCAGGACCTTTGCTCCGGAGCCGGAGAGCCCGATGATCTCTCTGGCGTATTCAAACCACGAGCATTCGCCGCGATTGGCAACGTGAAAGGTACCGTAAAGGTCGGTCTGTATCAGCTGGACGATTTTTTTGGCAAGTTCCAATGTGTAGCATACCGTCATGACCTGGTCCGCGACTACTTTTATCTCGTTCCTTTCGTGCCCCAGCCTTACTATGGTATCCACAAAATTACCGCGTTTCCCTCGTGGACCGGCGGTGCCGAAAAGGCCGCAACTCCTGATGATAAAATGCTTTAGGCATGAATGTCTCACCGCCATCTCACCGGCAATCTTGGAACGTCCGTAGACATTGACGGGGCCTGTTTGGTCAAACTCGGTATATGGAATAGTTCTGACGCTTGCGCCAAAAACATGGTCAGAGCTGATGAAGACAACCTTGGCGCCAATTTCCTGGCATACCACGGCCACATTCCGGGAACCGATGGCATTTACCGCAAAGGCTTTGTCCGGTTCCAACTCGCATTCATCCACGTTGTGAAACGCGGCGGTATTGATCACGACATCCGGATGCACTGGTAAGATGGCCCTTCTAACCGAATTCATGTTGGTAACATCTATATCTGTTTCGAGGAGCGGGACAAGTTCGAAACCCTCAAGCTTGCGGCAGAGGTCGGTACCGAGCTGACCATCGGCCCCTATAACCACAACTTTCACAGTACCACCCTACAGGACCTTACCGGTCCTTTTGAGTCGGTCTTCAACATCTACCAGTAGTTTCATCCAGCGCATATTGTAATAGATGGGGTGGTCAAAGTCCCGGTACTGGCCCTTGCGAAGGGCCTCGACGATCTCCTTCACGCCCTCCTCAACCGATATGGCCGGAGTGAAGCCGAGGACGCGGGTCAATTTCTCGCCGCTGGTGCGGTAGCTCCGGTTGTCAACCTGGTCATAATTGACATCAACCTCAACCTTCATCCCCAGGTTAGCAAGCGCTCTCCTGACGCGGTGGGCCAGCTCCAGGATGCGGTAGTTCCTCTGGACAAGGTTGAATATCTGGCCGCGCACCTTTTCCGGCGGCGCTTCGAGACACCGGATATGGGCTTCAGCAGTATCCCTGACATGTACGATGGGTCTCCACGCCTCGCCGCCGAACCAGACATCGAGACGGCCGGTCTTAAAGGCATGCATAACAAAAGCATTGACCACCAGGTCCCATCGCATACGAGGTGAATAACCAACCACCGTCGCCTGTCGCAGAATCACAGGACAGAAACTCTTGTCGGCCATACTCTGTAACTCCAGGTCGGTATCCAGCTTCGATTTAGCGTAATCGCTCTGCGGATTGGGAGGGAATGTCTCATCGGCCAGCCCCTCCATGTGGAAACCATAAATGGCACAGGTTGAAGCAAAGGTAAACTTTTCGATGCCGCGCTCCTTGGCGGCCTTGGCCAGCTTAATCGAGCCTTCGTAGTTGATGGTCCGGGTAGCGGACGGGTCGAATGCGGCCGTCGGATCATTACTCAGCGAGCCAAGATGAATGACGCCGCTGACTCCATCCAGAATACCATCATTGAAACTCCTGACATCACCAGCAATGAATTCAATCCTGTCCCGGACCGGCTTTAGCGATTCATCACCAAAGTAAAGCTTATCGTAGACCCGCACCTGATACCCGCGCTCGAGAAGCATCGGGACAAGGACACTGCCGATATAACCACAACCTCCGGTG
>DAOUCU010000089.1:0-36952 GCA_034431935.1 Dehalococcoidia bacterium
TGCCGTCGACCTTATGGGCATCTACAGCCGCTGGGACCTCTTCAAGCTTCAGGTACAGCAGGAGAAATATGCGCCGGTGGCGGGGATGGGCGGGGCGACCGAGCCGATGGTTGATGATGATGTCTCGCCGGTCTCACCGGTTAAGAAGGGGCGTCAGGGCCGGCGCAGGTAAGCTCCCAAGCTAAGACAACCGTGTCACAGCACCATGCTAAAATACACCGTGGGTATCGGACCACCTCAGCTAGCGGTCACAAATAGGGCCAGGAGGCTAAAGACGTTGACCTACAATCTGCTTGAAAAACAGTGGATTCCCGTCCTCTGGACAGATGGCAATGTCTCACGGGTAGGGATTAGAGAGGCACTAACACAAGCAGGTTCCATTCGACAGATTGCCGCCAGCAATCCAATGGACCGCGTGGCGATTTTCCGGTTTCTGCTGGCTCTGCTTTACTGGTGCCGGGGCGACCCACCGACTACGACAGACACTGCCCCCGAAGAATCCTTCCCAATTGATTGGTTTTCCAAACTCGATACCAATAGAGAGTGTTTCAATTTGCTTGGCGGTGGTAAGAGATTCTATCAATACAGGGAACAGGGCGACAGACTACTCACGGTTAACTACCTCATTCACGAGATACCATCAGGCACTAACTTTAACCATTTTCGGCACTCGATAGACGGAACTAAAGGCTTGTGTCCGGCATGTTGTGCTTTGGGACTGCTGCGGCTACCGATGTTCGCGACACAGGGGGGACAGGGCAAGTCGCCCGGCATCAACGCAAAGCCGCCAATCTATGCTATTCCCGTGGGCGAGACCCTTGCGGAGACCTTGCGGCTTTCGTGGCGGCAGGTGTCCAATTTGGGAACGCCAGCGTGGGAAAAGCCGGACTTGCCACTTCCCGGGGTGGGAGAGGTACCGCTACTAACTGGGCTGACGTGGCTCCCACGCCGAGTTTGGTTAGACGAGCCGCAGAAATCTTTGACACACTGCATTTCGTGTGGCCGTCTGGATAATGTGATACTGTCCAGCGTCTTTGCTGGCAAAGGGAGTGCCAAGACAGATGATGGCACTAAGCGCGTCTGGCGTGACCCGCACGTTATCTACAAACCAGCCAAGAACGGAGAAACTTCACTGCATTGGGCAGACGTAATAGGAAGCGCTGACGCCGGTGCCGGGCAGTGGTCCAAAATAATGGCTGGGTTACTCCAGAATCCCCAAACGGAGCGGACCAGAGCGTGGATAGTTGGCTTTTCGTCAGACCAGAATAAATACTTCGAGGCATCGGAATTGTTTCTCCCCTGGCCAGGCTCATTCGTTTCTATCGATGAGCTAAGCCAATGGCAACAGTCAAACAATAATCTAAGCCGAAAGCTGATGCAGCTTGACGAAAAACGATCTCGAAACCATATTGATATAGCCTCGGTGCTCGCCGCTATTCGTCCCCACGTTGAAAGCAGGGTCTTTGCGAAAGCCGAAGAGTTGCTGTCTGGTGACAACACGGCGTGGGAGCGCGCGGCCAGCGAATACCGACCCATGATGCAAATCATTTCTAGGTCATTAGCGCCCGGTGTAACCACGGTAGCAGTCAAACGACGCCGAGAAATCGGCAATGCACTCCCTCAAACGGGATCGACGTCGACGCCAGCAAAGAAACCCAGCAAGGGGAAGGCGAGGAAGTAAATGGGTCCAACAGCGACTGAGGAATACATTGAGATCCTGACGCAGTTGAAGTCCGGTGACCTCGGCCTGTTGCGAATACATGCCGGGCAGGGTCTGGATGAGTCCGTCCAGGGCTTTGACCTGTTCGCCGGTCTATGGTGGCCGTTACAGAACAAGGGCCCGTTTGCACCGCGGCGGGAAGTAGCCTGGCTGATTGCCAAGCTTTATGCCTTTTCGCCCATCCCACATTCTACCGGTGACACGCTGGCTTGCCAATTGCGTCGTTGTCAACCAGACGACGAGAACAGCCGAAGGCGATTTCAACAGAAATTCGATGAAATGTTGCTTATGCCGTTGGCTAGTATTGAGCCAGCCCTGCGATGGGCGCTGGCCCAGGTAGCCGATACTGGCAAACCGCTTGATTGGGTAAGACTGACGAATGACCTGTCAATATGGGAACGTGAAGCAACCCGCCTGAAGTGGGCGGAGGAATTTCTTGGTAACTAAGGAGGATAATAGCAATGCTGATTGAAGTCCACATGATTCAGAACCACAGTCCGGCCAATCTGAACCGGGATGACCTGGGTGCGCCCAAGACCTGCTACTTCGGCGGTGTGCTCCGTTCGCGCATCTCCAGCCAGTGCCTCAAGCGCAGCATCCGCATGAGCGATGAGTTCAAAGCATTACTCAATGGCGTCCGCACACGGCAGTTGGCGAAATTGATCGCCAGGGGTACTAAAGGAGACCCGTTTGATGAAAAAGTACAAGCCGACCCCAAAGTCGTAGAGAAGGCCGAGAAGATCCTTTCCGATTGTGGTTTCAAGCCAAAGAAGGACGCGGACAGGAGCAAGATGCTGGTCTACACCACGCGTGACGCCATAAAGGAGATGTCCGCACTTTTAGGGAACGGCGGCGAGAAAAACGACGCCGTACTTGCAAAGGATTTTTCCAGGCTAATCGCCGAACGCGTCTTTGCACCGGATATGGCACTGTCAGGGAGAATGCTGGAACCTTCGGAGGCCAGCGACTTGTGGAAAGACCTTGATACTACTGTAGAGGCGGCTTTGCAGGTTGCACATGCCTTCTCCACGCACGAGGCCCGTCCCGAAGTAGACTATTACGTCGCCGCAGATGACATCCCCGGTACTGATGCGGGCGCAGGCTACGTTGACGAAGCCATGTTTACCTCCGCCTGTTTTTACAAGTACTTTTCCATCCACTGGGAACAGTTGCTCAAGAATCTGGGCGGCGAGATCAACCTGGCGGCCCACACCGTCGGGGCATTCCTTCGCGGGGCGGCGGTGGTCACCCCAACCGGCAAGCAGAACAGCTTCGCAGCACACAATTACCCGGATGGCATACTGGTTGAGATTCGCAATACGCCTGTTAACTATGCCAATGCTTTTGCTCGACCGGTTGTTCGAGATGGGCGGGACATTATCTCCCAGAGCATCGCCCAGCTGGGCCAGTACGTCCATGATCTGGACACCGGTTTTGGCCCGCCACAACAGCGCTTCTGGTTTTCTCCTAACCTGCGGTATCCCTTGACTGCCAGAACAAAGGTAAAGGAAGGAGAAAGGGAGGTCGAAAAGGACATCGACCTGACAGGGAACAAAGTCAAGTCTCTGGACGAATTGATACCGGCGGTGGTCAGCGCCATCGGCTGTAACTGGGAAGAAGCCAAGAAAGCTATCATAAATCTATCGGTGTCAGCATGATGGCCAATACCCTGTTTTTACGGTTCGAGGGTCCACTTCAGGCGTGGGGCAACCACGAGTCCAAATTTGTTGTCCGGCGCACCGCTGAAGCTCCAACTAAATCAGGGGTTATCGGACTGCTCTGCGCGGCGCTCGGCATACCACGGTCAGCCGCCGCTGAAACATGGCTTCCGAAGCTGTCTGCCCTGAAAATGGGTGTCCGTATCGACAGCCCGGGCGTTCGCTGGTGGGACTATCACACTGTCGGCGCCAGGATTGGCATGCGGAAAGCTGACGGTGGCTTCAAGAAGCCTGAATCAGGAAAGGAGACTTTACTCACCCGCCGTGAATACTTGTGTGACGCCAGTTTTCTCGTTGCGCTACAGGGCGATGCCACACTGGTTACGGAACTAGGAACGGCGATAACGAACCCAAAATGGACACTTTACCTCGGCCGCAAATGCTGTCCCCCGTCACGCCCGCTGCTGGAACACCCCGCCGGTGATTTCCCTGACTTACTTTCGGCGCTCCAATCAGTCCCATGGCGAAAGCGGCTGAAGGACGACCCACCGCAAGAAACCGTTGATTGCCTGCTTGACTGGCTTCCGACGCCGCAACAGCCTGTAGCACCAACTGATGCGCTCGTGTGGTACGATGTCCCGCTCACGTTAGACCCGCCTTCCCATTCTCCCCGCTTTGTTATTCGACGAAAACTACGGGTTGGTACCGAGGTTAGTATCGCAGAAAAGCCGGCGCAAAGCGAGACTCCCAGACCCCTCCGACTTCGTGCTGACTATCAGAACACTGAATATAAGAAGGCTCGCGCCACGCGTTTAAGAGCAGACTATGGCCTTTGTGTTTTCTGCAAGGCACCCGCCACCACCGTCCAGCACATCACCTACCGCCGCGCTGGCGGCGGGGAAACTCACGATGACCTGCGCTCGCTGTGCCGCCTCTGTCACGACGCGGTCACTATGATTGAATACGGTCTGGACATGGGCTTAGATCGCATTAACCCCGAAGACCCCAAATGGCGGGATGAAATCATTCAGAAACGGGGTGAAATCATCTGTTTTCGCTCGTTGGAGACCCGCCGCCGTCGCCTCAGTCCGGAGGAGGTGGAATAGCCATGTATCTTTCGTGCCTTCTTGTCAATACGGGGGACAACCCCGACCGCCCTCATCCCGGACGACTGTGGTTACGGAACGTGTACCGTGTACATCAGCGCCTTTGCATGGGCTTCCCCTCGGCGGAATCTAAGGAACATGACCCGCTTTTCTTAAAACCATATAAGCCCGGCCGCTTTCCGGAAGACCGTTACCTGTCTGACAGAAAGAAGCTGGAGGTGCCTGACGATGTCCTCAGGCAAATTCACTCACCGCGAGATAACCGCAGTGGCTTTCTCTTCCGCATAGACCCGCTGCCCTCAGGCCGCGCCATGATAATCGTACAATCAGCGGTCAAACCGGACTGGGACTATGCCTTTCGTAATGCTATGCACTTGCTTGCCGCAACGCCTGCAATTAAGCCATATGACCCGCATTTTCAGAACGGACAGTGTCTCGTTTTTCGGCTGTTGGCTAACCCTACCCGCAAGAGGGACAGGGAAAACCGGCCCGCAGGCAGGAATAACTGGGGCAGGAGAGTCCCAGTACCTCGTAATGAAATTGAAGCGTGGCTCACCAGCCGTGCCGGCCGGTATGGATTTAGCGTGGAGTGCTTCGATAACGTGCAAACAGGGTATGTTGTAGCTTCCAAAGGCAAGGAGATAGATGGTAGCAGTGAGATTGCCGACGATGAAGAAGCAAAAGGGAGGTTGAGGCACTTTTTCTATGCGCGTTACGAAGGCAAACTCCGTGTAACCGCCGCTGATTCTCTCCGCAGTGCAATTATACAGGGTATCGGCCCCGCCAAGGGCTTCGGCTTCGGATTGCTGTCCGTAGCCCGGTCAAGGGAGTGAGTTGTGCGCACCCTTTATGAGCTTCCGCATTTTAAGGACCGCTGGAGCTATCTTTATCTGGAAATGGGCCGTCTCGACGTCAGTGACAATGGGTTGAGTTTCCATCAGGGTGATTCGGTAACGCCGGTGCCGATCGACCAGCTAAGCGTGGTGATGCTCGGTCCGGGGTCAACCATTACGCACGCTGCCGTGAAATCGCTCTCCCAGAATAACTGCTTACTCGCCTGGACTGGACAGGACGGCATTCGTTTTTATTCGGCGGGTATCGGTGGTACATATAGCTCCCGGAGACTTATTTGGCAGGCGCGGTTGGCCAGTGATGAATCAAAGAGGCTGGAAGTCGCCTGGCGCATGTATAATTTTCGTTTCAAGAAGCCCGTACCAACCATCGTCAGCCTTGAGGAGATCCGCGGTATGGAGGGAATCCGGGTTAGGCGGGCCTATGCCGAGGCTTCAGCCAAGTACGGCGTTGAGTGGAAAGGACGGCGCTATGACCAGAAAGACTGGGCCAAAGGTGACCCGGTAAATCGGGCGCTTTCGGCGGCCAATGCCTGCCTTTACGCCGTCTGCCATGCCGCGATACTGTCTGCAGGCTACTCCCCGGGGCTGGGCTTTATTCATACCGGCAGGATGCTGAGCTTCGTCTATGACATCGGGGACCTGTACAAGACTGAGACAACGATTCCGATTGCTTTCAAGGTTGCCGCACGGGCCCCGCAGGACATTGAAAGGGCGGTACGTACGGAGTGCCGCCAGGCGTTTTACGACTTCAAACTAATGGAACGAATCTTACCTGATATTGCGGAGGTGCTCGGTGTTAGTGATGATACTGGAGAAAGTGCCGACGAGCTTGAGGGGCGCATTGTCACGGTGGCTTCTGGAACCGAGGACGGGAGTTTTCCTGGGCAATCCGAGTGCGAGAGTCAGGGACGAGCTCTGGGCACGGTCGCTCAAAAATACCAGGGAAAGCGGGACGATATTGCAGGTCTGGACGGACAAGAATCCGCAGGGATTTTCCTATCGTCAGGCAGGCAACCACTGGCGGCAATTGGTCGACTTCGAAGGATTAGCCCTGGTAAGTATAAGGTCGCGCGACGCCGGGCCGGAGGAGGCAATGCATTCCGATAACCGACCTTAGTGAGCGTGAGTCAGCGAACACAGGCACATGGGCGTTGACACTGGAATGCCTCAACCACCTTTGAGGTAGTTAGGGCTTGGCTTTGAACTTCTAGGGTCTTCCCCACGCATGTGGGGGTGAACCGCTACCACATCCTTAAAAATACTAGCACGCCCTGTCTTCCCCACGCATGTGGGGGTGAACCGTACGAGAGGCGGCGCAAGAAGGATCAGCTCAAGTCTTCCCCACGCATGTGGGGGTGAACCGGATTTGCTGGTCGATGGGTATAGGCCTGAGGAAGTCTTCCCCACGCATGTGGGGGTGAACCGGTGGCGCAGTGGATAGCCGACCGGGTGCTGGCGTCTTCCCCACGCATGTGGGGGTGAACCGACATGTTTGCCGTGGGTCGATTGGCGGGTGACGTCTTCCCCACGCATGTGGGGGTGAACCGCGCACTCGCGATGGGTCACCACCAATATTCGCGTCTTCCCCACGCATGTGGGGGTGAACCAGTATCGGATCCCATATATTTCGGGGACCAACCGTCTTCCCCACGCATGTGGGGGTGAACCGGTGTGTGGTCGCTGGAGGCGCAGCGGAATGGAGTCTTCCCCACGCATGTGGGGGTGAACCGCGCACTCGCGATGGGTCACCACCAATATTCGCGTCTTCCCCACGCATGTGGGGGTGAACCGACACGCGGCACGAGCGATATTGATGAGATATCGTCTTCCCCACGCATGTGGGGGTGAACCGGCGACGACGCCAATCACCACAGTGACCAGTCCGTCTTCCCCACGCATGTGGGGGTGAACCGTAAACGCTTACTTACATTGGTCGAAAGTAAACGTCTTCCCCACGCATGTGGGGGTGAACCGACACGCGGCACGAGCGATATTGATGAGATATCGTCTTCCCCACGCATGTGGGGGTGAACCGCGTTACTTCCCGCATAAGCGGGTGCTGCGGGAGTCTTCCCCACGCATGTGGGGGTGAACCGGGTAAGGTGCGCTCAGCAACTGTAATTGACGGCGTCTTCCCCACGCATGTGGGGGTGAACCGTACCGTCTCGGTGGAGGCGGCGGGCTGCTCGGTCTTCCCCACGCATGTGGGGGTGAACCGATGTTGATCCGGATGTCGTTTCCGGATTTACCGTCTTCCCCACGCATGTGGGGGTGAACCGGCTAGGCCGACTATATGCCAGCTCAGCCAGTCGTCTTCCCCACGCATGTGGGGGTGAACCGTTCACTGGGTCCACAAAGTTCACTGGGTCCATGTCTTCCCCACGCATGTGGGGGTGAACCGCCAGTTTTCAAGCGTGTTAGGTCTGCTAAAACGTCTTCCCCACGCATGTGGGGGTGAACCGTCGGATGAATGGTAAGATAGACGTCAACTGAGGTCGCTTCCCGCACGGGGGCGTGGATTGAAAGTCGACCGGTAGTCCGGCAGGCGCCGGCAGGGATGCACCGGCAGAGAATACCGGCGGCGGTTAATCGGGGCGGCTGAGATAGATGCGTCTGTGACCGAAAAAGGCGCCTGAGAAACTTCAGGTCCTGATCTTAGAAACGGTATCCATATCAATGATACGCGTCGGGTTAGCCCTGTTGCCCGGGTCAAGCGCCTTCTTGATGCCGGACAGCAGCCTGAGCCCTACCGGGTACGAAGGCCAGACGACCTTTCCCGGGCCGATGACACTGAGCGCGCTGACGGCCCGCTCTTTTACTTCGCACGATGTGGCTTCGAAGAGGCACATGGCCGTCTTCAAATCATCCTCGTCGTTCTTCTCTCTGGGAAAGTCCGACTCGGCAAGGGCGAAGTGCCCGAGGTCATAGGGGGCAATCCAGGCCGGATGGTCGCTGTCCAGAAACGGCGGGGTGTACCTGTCGATAATCTCCCATGCCACCGGAAAACTTCGTTCGGCATCGTCAATCGAATCAAAAGTGAGATTTGTCAGCGAATAGCCGCCGCCAACCCTCATCATGCGGCAGCCGTTGGTGTCACGCACCCAGTTGTTGGCGGCACAGGGCACCCACCGGCCGTAGACCTCGTCGGACAGCGGCCTGCCATCATATTCCAGCGCAATCTGCCTGAGGACTTTTTCCTCGTACTCGACCTGTCGGGATGAAGCATACCCCCAGAGACAGACGGCAACACAGTTCTTTACATTCTGCTGCCAGTAGCCGCTGACCCAGGCATCCCAGTATTCCTGGCGCGATTTGGCCCACCACCAGTTGTAATAGTCCGGGGGCCACATGTGGACAATCCCCCCGATTTCCGCCCGCGAAATCTCATACATGGCATACACGGCCCGTCTCATGTCGGGAAAAACAAACAGCAGCCACCGGAAACGGTCCCGCGGTAGTTCGGACCTCTTATCGGGAGCAACCCCTTCAACCGGGAAAACCGGCGGACCGGGCCATGGGTACAGTTTTATTGCCAGCCTGGTTACTATGCCCAGAGCGCCAACACTGCCGACAACGCCCCTCAGTATCGCTCTGGCGTCAGGCCCCGGCCCCTCACCCCAGAAATATCCGGCACCTTCAACACTTAACGAGCCCGTCCGCAGAATATCGCCGCTGGGAAGCACCCACTCAACCCCGAGTATGTTCCTGGAAGAAAACCCGCTCCTGTAAGCCGTGCCCTGCATACCAAACGCCACGTGGTTGGCGAGACTGCAGGACTGCGCCCCGGCCTCCGGGACTCCGTTGACCAGGCCCCATTTCATCGCCTCGGCCGATACCTGCGCGTGGGTGACGTACGGCTCAACGATGGCGAACATATTGCGCCGGTCAATCGTCAGCCGGTCCATCCGCTTGGTATCGATAAGCACCCAGTACGGTTTGACGGCGGCGGTGGTGCCGAAGGCCAAACCGGACCCGATTACAGAGTAGGGATACCCAAGCCGATTTGCCAGGCGGACAATTGCCTGTATATCCTGCGTGCTGCCCGGCATGACAATGAACTCTGCCCGTCCGCGCGTGGCCACGCTCGGCGCCTGAGACTCACGGCTGTAGGCCTCAACGACATACGGGTCATCACACACCCACTGCCGACCGAGTATATCCGAAAGACTCCTGTATATTAGATTGTGTTTCTCGTCGCCCGATGGCATATCACTCCCTTACAGGCCTACAGCGAGTTATTCACCAGTTGCACCAGGTCAAGCACCTCAAGACGGGAGCTCCGGCCGGATAAGGCATCAATGAAGTTCCGCTCACACCAGGGACAGGCCGTTACCAGTGCCCCGGCGCCGGTCGATTCCGCCTCTTCTACCCTCTCTAACGCAGAAAACCTGTTGAAGTCCGGATAGGCTTCGTATACCCCGCCGCCGGCACCGCAACACCAGGCATACTCTTTTATGCGCTCCATTTCAACCAGCCTGACACCGGGAATGCTCCTGATGATATTCCGCGGCTCTTCATACAGCCCCATAATCGGCTCTCCCGGCACATACACGGGCAGACGCCGGCCGATATGACAGGGGTCGTGATAGGTAACCGTAATCGGCACATTCCGGACAGGCTTAAGACGGCCATCCTTCAGAGCGCCATCTATGAACTCCACAATGTGCAGGACCTCCAGATTGAACCCGTACTCGGGGTACAGCCGCTTGAAAGCATAATAGCCATCGGAGCACGCGGTCACCACGGTTCTGACACCGGCGTTCTTCCAGGTCTGAATATTATGCTCGGCGTACTTGGCAAGCTCCCCCTTATAACCCATTTCGTAGGCCCGGCCGCCGCAGCAGACCTCATCCCCGCCCATAATGCCGATATCCAGCCCCGCCCGGCGCATCACCTGCACCGCGGCCCGTAACGAAGGCCAGAGCGCCGGATCAAAGCTCGCCCGGCAACCGGCGTGGAAAACCACCTCCGCCCTTTCCCGCGTCAGGTCCTTTAGCCCGAGCCCCTCCGCCCATCTGCCCCTTTCCGATCTGGGCTTCATCACCAGGTTATCTTCTTTGCGCAGGTTGTCGATAACCGGCGTCAGCGCCGGATGGAGCTGGCCATCTCCCACCAGCTTCAGCCTCATCTCCTGAATAACCCGCAGCGGCTCCATGTCCTGCACGCGCTTGCACATGGCATCACAACCGCCGCAGAAATTGCACCGATAGAAGATATCGAGGAGCATCGGGGAGTCCTCGTACTTGAGCCGCCCGTCAATCAGGGCCAGCGATACGTCCATCCGCCCCTGGCAGGAGAAGGCATCGTACAGGTAGTACTGGCTTGAAGGACAGATTCTGGCAAAGCGCCAGCTCTTGACCTCCCAGGAGTCCACCCATTTGCAGTTGGAACACCGGGAACAGTTCCAGGCATTCTTACGGAGGTCCCAGTAATACTTGCGATGCCAGTCATCTTTGGGCAGACATTTGCCGTTGACCATTACCATGGGAGTCACTCCTTACCTTATTGTGACCGCATTTTATCGTCAAGCGCACCCAATTGTACACCAAACCCGGCCGGTACCATTAGACCGGACTGCTACGTTACGCCGGGGCCGGTCAACTGATGCGGGTGCCTTCTGACCTACGTCCGCAACTTCAGGGACGAACGGGCGATAAACTTCGGGATAAAGCGGGGCGTCTGCTCCATGTAGGCCAGGTAATCATGACCGAACTGCGACAGAAGCATCTTTTCCTCGCGCCTGACCCTCAGGGCGATAATCGCTACCAGCCCGAGCATCCAGGTGCCCCCGATAAACCAGTTGGCGGTCATGAGAAGCACCCCGATATGGAGGAGAAAGAAGGCCGTATACATCGGATGCCGTATCCAGCGGTACGGTCCGTTTACCACCAGCACATGGTCCTCTTTGATTTTCAGTGTGGCCGAGAGGTTCAGTCCCAGTGAGCGGTGCACCCAGATAAACAGGAGCAGCGAAAGCAGTCCGAGGACAGCTCCTGACCAGCGGAGCCATAAGGGCAGGGCGATCTGCGCCCAGCTGAAGCCCTGCGGCCGGAAGATGTAAGCAAAAAAGGTGAACACCTCGTAGCAGATGAATAGCGCCAGATAAACGGCATACCGGCGGCTCTCGGCAATCACGGTGCGGCGGCCGGCTTTCATGCTCGACTGCTGGTAGATTATCCTGATTACCGAGAAAACGGTGAATTCGGTGATTATCAGGACCTTAAAGACGAGTTCCTGATTTTCTAACATTGCGCAGTCCGGTTACCGGACCCATCAAATCTAATACATTACTGGACCGACTGCAACAGCAGGGACAGCAGGTCGTGTACTTTGAGACCGGACCGGCGCTTTGAGGCGGCTTCGGTAAGGTTTTCCTCGCAGTGGGGGCAGTAGGTGACGATGGCACCGGCGCCGACCGCTTCCGCCTCGCGGCACCGTTCGGAAGCCGTCCACAGGGCCATTTCGGGGTCGCCGTTTCTCTGCCAGGAACCGGCCCCGCAGCACCAGGCATCGTGCTTGATGCGGTACATCTCCACCAGCTTCATGCCCGGTATTGCGCCCACGATTTCGCGCGGCTCCCTGTAAATGCCCTGAAAGTCGTCGGTGCCGCTGATGCCGGCGCCGCCAAGCCTCACCAGATGGCAGGGGTCGTGCCAGGTGACGGTCATGTCGAGCGGCCTGACCGGCTTGAGCCGGCCCTGCTTGAGCAGGTCGAGGACCAGCGGCAGGATATGGACAACCCTGAAATTCATCCCGGCCACACCGGCATAGTCGCGGACGAAGGTACTGTAACAGAACGGGCACACCGTTACCAGCGTCTCCACGCCCATGGCGTTGAACTGCCTGATGTTTTCTCTGGCAAAGGCCACAAAGTTGTCCACGTCGCCGAGACGCAGCGACGGGTTGCCGCAGCAGCGCTCCCGGTCGCCGAGGATGCCGACATCGAGCCCGGCCCTGAGCAGTACCGTAGCCGCGTCCTGCGCCATCTTTTCGCCGGCGGCGTCGCGGAGGGGAAAACAGCCGGTATAGAGCAGGGTCTTTGTTGCGGTACCGGCGGCGGAAAGGCCTCGGGCCAGCCCGGGGTCGATGCCTTTAATCCAATCGTTCCGCTGGCTGTCGGCTTTCCGGTAGGGGTTCATGTACTGCCGCATTACCGTGAGTAATTCGCCGAAGCCGCCCGGCGGTCGGTGCCCCTGCCGCAGGGCATCGGCCCGCATCGCCTGGATGACATCGCCCGGCTGCATTTCGGTGATGCGGCCGCAGTTGTAACTGCAGGCGCCGCAGACCGGGTCGTTGTAGATGACTTCAAGCAGCTTCGGCGTCCACTCCATCTCACCTTCGATCAGGGCGCGGGCGAGGTCGCCCATCTTGCCCTGGCCGGAGTAGCAGTCGTACCTGTAGCGGGCCAGCGGCGGGCAGATGTCGTCGAAAGCCGCATTCCTGAGGTGCCAGCTGAAGACGTGCTTGCACATCGAGTCGCGGTAGCAGTTCCACGCCCAGCGTCGGTACTCTTTAAGGTCTTTTATCATGTCAGTCCTCCTCCCTCTCCCTTCGGGGGGAGAGGGCCGGGGTGAGGATGTCCTAGAAGCATAATTTCCCGGGATTCATAATCCCGTTCGGGTCAAGCTCCTTCTTGATTTTCTTCAGGTATTCGGTGTAGGCGGCATTGCGGCGGTACATCATGTCCGCCCAGACGCCGTAGGGCCGGTCGAAGAAGGCTCCCGCCTCAATCATGGCCTCGCTGGCCTCAACGAATATCGTCCTGACGTTTTCCCAATCGTCGGGGCGGCCGGGAAAGCTGTGGAGGTCGTAACAGCAGGAGAACGACCGCGCCCGCTCCACCGGCTGAATGTAGGCGCCAATATCGGCGGTAGAATAGTTATGACGGACACAGACGGTCTCCAGCGCCGACTGCACCTTCGGAAGGTTATCGCCGGTGGCATAGAACTTGAGCTCATGGCAGGAACCTCTGAAGCCGAACTTCTTCTGCATGCGCCAGGGCATGACCAGCTCTTCGGCAACGAGGCGGTCGAGGCCGGCAACCCCGGCAATGGTGCTCTTCACCTCGAAGCCGAGCCGGGCCGCCAGCGCGCGCAGGTCCTTCTCCTGATAGGCGACCTTGGCCTCCGGCTGTCGCGCCCAGCCGACCAGCGAGACCACCAGCGTCCACGGCGGCAGTCCGTAGCGCCGGGCATCGAAGGCATGGCGCATGTCGTGCGACCACAGTGGCGCGCCGGTCCTACCGATATAGCCGCCCTCTCTCAGTCTCCCGGTCAGGTCGGCGTCCTCTTCAAGGACCAGGACGCCGAGGTCAAAGTTGTTGAGCAGGAAACATTCGTGGCCGAGCTCCTGCCGCTGGACTTCCTTGACGGCTTTCACCGCATCGGGCAGATTATCGAAGGCGGCGAAGAGGACCTTCTGCGCTTTGGGTAGCGGGATGAGCCGGATATTCATGTCGTGGACGATACCCATGGTCCCCTGGCCGCACATGAAGAGGCGGTACCAGTTGAGGGCCGGCCCCATCGGGCCGGCATGGGGTGCCCCGGGCATGGCCGGGTTGCCGATGGTGAATGGTTCACCGGTCGGCAGGATGACCCGGAAGGTCTGGAGGAGCTCGTTGCCGTAGATGAAATCACCGGCGCCGGGGACGGCTTCCCGGTCAAGGTAGGCGGCCAGGACCGAGGCATCCGGCGGCGCCATCAGCGGCACCTGAACGCGCAGGTTGACCCCGGCCAGCCGGTTGTTCAACTCGCGGAAGGTGACGCCCGGGTTGACGGTGACCGTCCAGTGGTGGGTATCAAGCTCGGTCACCTGCTTCATCGGGCCCATATCAAGGATGAGACTGCCGCCCAGTGACGGCACGGCGCCGCCGTGGAAGTCGGTGCCCGAGCTGTAAGGGACTACCGGCATCCCGACTTCGTTGGCCAGCCTGACAACCGACTCGACTTTATCGGCCGTGTCAACACGCACAACAAAAGAAGGCCGACAGGGGCGGGCAAAGCTCTGGTCGCGGGAATAGGCCTCCAGGGTCTTTTCATCGTCGAGGACGTTAGCGGCGCCGGCGATTGCGGTCAGCCTGGTCCTGATTTCCTGGCTCATCGGCGCGCCTCCTGGGCCGCCTTCTTTTCCGGCGGCCGCATAAAGATAAGACGGTCCGGGTTGCTCATGTCGGTCGGGTCGAACAGCTTTTTGATACGCCTGACCATAGCCGCATAGTTCGGGCCGATTTTCCTGCCGAACCAGGCGGCCATCGGCTCGCGGAGCACCCAGTAGCCGGAAGGGCTTTTATCCGATTCCCTGAAGACATCAACGGTAATTTTGGAAATAAGCGCAGCGTGCTCAAGCTGGTCCCCGTATAAATCGCGCTCCTCCATCCAGTAATGGCCGCGGTCGTAGGAGTAGTAGAACGGCCACGACTTATTGGTGCTGGGCAGGTCATACTTTTCGACCTTTGACATGTTGAGTTGATGGATTTTGACCATGTCCTCGACCGGCCCCCGGCCGAGGTAGGTGATGGCGTAGATGCCGTGCCGGACCCAGCGGACGAAGTCGCCGCTGCGGAAGGCGTCGTTGTTGTAGTTATCGACGTGGCGGCGCTGTTCCTCGTTCAAAGGCTCGCCGTGACATTCGGCCATGATCTCCCTGAGCACCGACTCTTCGTAATCGAGCTGGCCCGGCGAGTAGCCCGAGAGCGTAATATACATCCAGAACGGCTCATAGAAGCCCTCCTCCCAGCGTTTGAGGGTCATCGCCTGATGGCTCTCCCCGGCCATGGCGTTGACGGCGTTGAGCGGGATGTTGACGCCGATGCCGATGCCGGCATAAGCCACTTCATGGGCGGCTTTCATGCAGTCCTCGGCATTGTTGAAACGGTACCAGCAGATGCGGTGGTTGGCGGGTACCGGCGGGTGCCCGTACTCCTCCTCCTGCGGCCACTCGCCGCCGGGCCAGGTGTGGAGCTTGAAAAGTACCTCGGTGATGATGCCGAGACTGCCGAAGGCACCCATCTCGAACAGGCCGCGCAGGTCAGGCCCGGGCCCGTACCAGTAGGTGCCATCGCCGGGACGAATGCCGTGGGAGCCGGTGCGGATGATTTCGCCGGACGGCAGGACGATGGTGAAGGCGAGGAAACTGCGCGCCCCGATGCTGAAGGCCTGCGCCGTCTGCCAGGCGCCGCCGAAGGTGAGGCAGTTGGACAGGACGCAGTTGGTGCCGGGGGCGGCCGGGGCACCTCCGGTCCACAGGCCGCGCTTCATCGTCTCCGTCTGCACACGGGCATAGGAGTTCCACGGCTGCATGCGGATGAATTTATCGCTTTCATTAATCTCGTAGATGCGCTCCATGCGCTTGAGGTCGAGGATTACCGTCCGGGGGCGGGTGGGAACGCAGACACCGACCAGGTTATCGCCGGAGCTCATGGCTATCAGGTGATACCCGGCACTCCGGATGATGCGGACAACGGCCTGGACTTCCTCGGTGCTGGCGGGAAGGACGACAAGGTCGGGCACGGTCAAACGGTCTTTATTGAGCTTCCTGACGGTCACTGAAGGGTGCGGGTCGCGGGAATAGCACTGGCGTACCACGGGGTCGTTGCTTACCCACTCTTTCCCGACCACGGCGGCTATCGCGTCAATCACACGCTGTTCATCCCAGACTGTCATCGGACATCTCCTGCAATCAGCTATAAAACGGGAGGCGGACGATACCGGATATTAAACTCTTTATAAAATAATTAAATATTTTAATAATGTCAATACGGCAACCTGTCACGCCGCAACAAGCGCGCCAAATCACGAATCATACCTTTTGTCCCCCGGGGTAGCAATACTATCAGACTTCACCGACCTCTATCCGTAAGCCAGTGAGTTCGTCCCGCCAGCGAAGGACGTGGAAACCGTTGAGGCGCGACGGCATCGCCCCTGGCTTGACATAGGTAACACGATATTTTACGATATATCGCGTCATATCGCTAATGAGGCGAGACATGTTCTGGAAAGAGGGGGCCGCGTTTCCCGGCGGCTGGAGAGACCGCTTCTTCAGAAGAGGCGACTTTAAGTACGTGATCCTGGAACTATTGAAGGATAAACCGCGTCACGGGTACGATATTATCCGGGCGCTGGAGGAACGATTCCACGGTTTCTACAGCCCGAGCCCGGGAATGGTCTATCCCTCCCTCCAGATGCTTGAGGAGATGGGCTTTGTGACCTCGACTGCAGAGGATGGCAAGAAGACCTACTCCATAACTGAGGAGGGCCGTAAGTTTCTCGTTGAGCATGAGAGGACTGCCGCTGAAATCAAAGAGCAGATGAGGACCTGGTGGCACGGTGAGGGCGGGAATGAATTCCGCGAAACCGTCCGTGAACTGCACGGGCTGAGTCGGATGCTGGTTCAGGAACTCCGCCAGGCAAGCCCCGAGAAGCTGAGACAAATTCGCGAAGTCGTTGTACGCACCCGTAAAGAATTAGAGACCATTTTGAAGGGTTAACACCTGTTTGCGCCGAGCTTTGGCTTGTGCGCCGGATTAAGGGAAAACAAATGAACATAATCGAAGTTGATGGGCTATCCCGGAAATTCGGTCAGCTGGTTGCGGTTGATGATGTGCATTTTAACGTTCTGGAGGGCGAGATTTTCGGGTTTCTCGGACCGAACGGCGCCGGTAAAACGACCACAATCAATATGCTGTGTACCCTCCTGACGCCAACCGGTGGCAAAGCGACGGTAAACGGGTACGACGTGGTCACCCAGCGGAGCGACGTGAGACGCTCAATCGGACTCGTCTTCCAGGAACCAACTCTTGACGAGTATCTCACCGCCGAGCAAAACCTGCGGTTTCACGCCTATGCCTACAGGGTCCCAAAAGACGTCCGGGAGAAACGAATAAATGAGTTGCTGGAGCTGGTAGAGCTCTCCGACCGGCGTAAAAACAGTGTGCGTACCTATTCAGGGGGAATGAAGCGGCGGCTGGAGATTGCCCGCGGCCTGCTTCACAGTCCCAAGGTGCTCTTCCTCGATGAGCCGACTCTCGGCCTGGACCCGCAAACGCGGCGGCATATCTGGGACTACGTGCTGTCTTTACGCAAGCAAAGCAATATCACCATATTCCTGACGACCCACTACATGGACGAAGCCGAGAACTGTGACCGCATCAGCATCATCGATCATGGCCGCATCATCGCTCTTGATACGCCGGATAGATTGAAGGATAGTCTGGGTGGTGATGTGGTCACGCTCAGGGCCGAGAACAACGAAGCCGCAGCGCTCGAGCTGAAATCGAAGTACGGAGTAAGCCCAACCTCGCAGAACGGCAACATTGTATTCAGTGTCCCCCAGGGCGAGAAATTCCTGCCCAAGCTGATGGGGGGCGGCTTTGAGAATCGCCTCATTTCAATCGGATTACGCCGGCCCACTCTCGACGACGTGTTCCTGAAGCTGACCGGGCGGGAAATCCGTGAACAGGAGGCCAGCCCTATGGGAAATATCAGGCGGGGTATGATGATGAGAAGAGGGCATGGAGGCTAGATATGGCTGACGTTTTTCGTGGAATGTGGGTCGTCGCTTACCGCGAGTTGCTCCGGTTCGTCCAGGAGCGTTCGCGACTGGTCTCCTCCTTTGCCATGCCCCTGCTGTTCCTTGTGATTTTCGGTGCCGGATTTAACCGGATTATCGGCGGCCTGTCGCCGGGAATTGATTTCATCCAGTTTATGTACCCGGGCATTATCGCCATGACGGTCCTCATGGGGTCCGTAATGTCCGGCCTGTCTGTGGTATGGGACCGTGAATTTGGCTTCTTAAAGGAGATCCTAATTGCTCCGGTTGGACGCAGTGGTATCGTACTGGGCAAGGCTTTGGGTGCTGCCTCTGTTGCCGTGCTGCAGGGGGTGGTCATGCTGGCGCTGGCGCCGTTCCTCGGTGTCAGCCTAAGCCCGTTGATGGTGGCAAAACTGGTGCCTGTGCTGATTATTGTCTCGGTGTCCCTTTCGGGTCTGGGAATACTTGTCGCCTCACGCATGCGCTCACAGCAGGGCTTTCAGATAATCGTACAGATTATCATCTTCCCTCTCATCTTTCTCTCGGGAATCTTCTTCCCGGTGAACAGCGTACCCGCCTGGCTTGAGGTGGTTTCCAAAATCAATCCGCTTACTTACGGCGTCGACGCCATACGCCAGCTTTTCCTGGGAGGAATCGCCGGGCAGCCGGCCATTGGCGTAACTGTATTTGGCCACACTATGACAATCATGGAAGACGTATTACTGGTGGCGGTATTCGGTGCCATTCTGGTGTCGATTGGCGCTTACTCGTTCACCAAACAGGATTGAGATGGCTTTCAGCAAAGTTGCTATTCGCCCTTTTAATCTCATTGACGTGAGCCGACTCCGATGCAAGACCAGCCCCTGAGCCTCCGTTCTCTGTCTCGAAAGCAGATTATTTTCACCATGGCCGGCGTCATGCTGGCCATGTTCCTTTCCTCGCTCGACCAGACGGTGGTCGGCACCGCCATGCCACGTATCATCGCCGACCTTGGCGGTTTCTCCCATTACACCTGGGTGGCCACCTCCTACATGGTAACCTCGACCGTGGTCATGCCGGTCGTCGGCAAATTGACCGATATGTTTGGTCGCAAACCTTTCTACCTGGCGGGGCTTATCATTTTCCTGCTTGGCTCTGTCTTCTGCGGCCTGAGCCAGACGATGACCCAGATAACTGTCGCCCGAGGCTTTCAGGGTATCGGCGCCGGGTTCATGATGACCAACGCATTCACGGTAGTCGCCGACCTGTTCCCGCCGGCCGAGCGCGGGAAGTATCAGGGCTTCATGAGTGCTATCTTCGGGGTATCGTCGGTCGTCGGCCCGACTCTCGGCGGATACATCACCGACGCCCTTTCCTGGCACTGGATATTCTTCATCAACATCCCTCTTGGCATCGTGATTATTACGCTGTTCGTCCTCTATTTCCCGGCCATCCGGGCCGACCGTCATGCCCACAAGGTCGACTACGCAGGAGTCGGAACACTGGTCATGGCCGTCATTCCTCTCCTGCTGGCACTGTCCTGGGGCGGCTCGGAGTATCAATGGCTTTCCGCTCCGGTGGTCGTGTCTTTCATGGTCTCGGCGGTCGGGCTGGGGCTGTTCTTCTGGGTCGAACGCCGCGCCGCCGAGCCGATTGTCCCGCTGGGCATATTCAGGGACCGGATTGTAAGCATATCTTTTGCTATTATTTTCCTCAACGGCATCGCCATGTTCGGCGGAATTTTCTTTATCCCGCTCTACTTCCAGGGTGTGCTCGGCCTTTCCGCCACCTCCAGCGGCAGTTTCCTGACGCCGATGATGCTGGGCATGGTCACCGGTGGCGCCGCTTCGGGGCAGGTGCTCTCACGCTACGGCGGGCACTACCGCCGGCACGGCATTGTGGGGCTGGCACTCATGACTATCGGCATCTTTCTCCTGTCACGAATGGGACCGGACAGCAGTTATGGCATGGCCGTACTGTATATTGTGCTCACCGGCATCGGGCTCGGTATTACCATGCCCATTTACGTCATCGCTATCCAGAACGTTGTGCCCTACAGGGTACTGGGGGCATCGACCTCGCTGGTCGCCTTCTCCCGTTCCATCGGCGGTTCGCTCGGCGTGGCGGTTTTCGGCTCGGTCATGACCAACCATTTTATCTCAGAGTTCCTGAGCCGCCTGCCGGCCTCAGCCAGGTCGATGATTCCCCCCGACTTCCTCGCCTCGGTATCTCAAAGCGCCCAGGTACTTGTCAGCCCCCAGGCTCAGGCCAGTTTGAAGGCCGCGTTCGGTCAGATGGGCGCCGGGGGGACCGCTGTCTACGACCAGATAATACAGCTGCTGCGCCAGTCCCTTGGCTCCGCTCTCTCATGGGTTTTCCTGATCGGCGGCGTCATCACCGTTGTCGCCTTCATCCTCAACCTCTTCCTCAAAGAGGTCCCGCTCCGCAAACAGTACGCCCGTGAAGAGGGGCGCACAGAAAAGTAAGAGATCGCCGGGCAGCCCGAAGGGCTTGCTCCTCGGGAGAAAATATTATCTCTACGCCTAACGGCGTACCAGGAGGGGCACAACCCTTTAAGAATAATGCCCGTTCCCTTAACCTTAAATGGAACGGGCAGGAGACAGGTAATATGGATATTAGAGTCGAAAAGCTGGCCGAACTTATCGTCAATTACTCCAGCGCCGTGCGTCAGGGCGATAAGGTCCTTATCCAGGGAAGCACTCTGGCCGAACCGCTCCTCAAAGCCCTTTATGCGCGCGTACTCCAGGCGGGGGGCCATCCCTTCGTCCTTTCGGCCCTTCCCAACACCGATGAGATATTCTACAGATATGCCTCGGACGAGCAGTTGAAGCACGTGCCGCCGCCGGTCAGGTTGATGTACGAGACTTACGATGTCCGCATCGTAGTCCTTGCCGAGGTCAATACCCGGGCGCTGAGCGGCGTTGACCCGCGCAAGATAGTCCTGAACCAGCAGGCGCGCACCGAGCTGATGCAAATCTTCATGCGCCGCGCCGCCGCCGGCGAGCTACGCTGGACACTGGCGCCATTCCCGACCAACGCCATGGCTCAGGACGCCGAAATGAGTCTCTCGGAATACGAAGATTTTGTCTATGGTGCCTGCCTGCCCGACCTTAACGACCCGGTCGGCTACTGGCGCAATTTCTCCGCATGGCAGCAGCGCATCATCGACTGGTTGAAGGATAAGAGCTATATCCATATCACCGCTCCCGGCACCGACCTCAGGCTGAGCATCGCTGGCCGCACCATCAAGAACAGTGACGGCCATTTCAATCTGCCCGACGGCGAAATCTTCACCGGCCCGGTCGAAGACAGCGCCGAGGGTTATGTCAGTTTTACCTATCCAACAATTTACGGGGGGCGCGAGGTAGCGGGCGTCCGTCTTGAGTTCCAGAAGGGCAAAGTGGTCGGGGCCAGCGCCGAGAAGAACCAGGACTTCCTGCTCAAGACGCTCGATACCGATGCCGGCGCCCGCTACCTGGGTGAGTTCGCCATCGGCACCAGCAAAGGCATCACCCGCTTCACCCGGGAAATCCTTTTTGACGAGAAAATCGATGGCAGTTTCCATCTGGCGCTGGGAGCTTCCTACCCGGAAACCGGCGGCAGGAACCAGTCGGCCATCCACTGGGACATGGTCTGCGACTTAAGAAAAGACGGCGAAATCCGCGTGGACGGGCAATTACTGTACCGCGACGGCAAATTCGTGATATGAAGAAAATCGTCCTGGCTTCGGCTTCACCGCGAAGGGCAGAACTGCTCAAGCAAATCGGCCTCAGGTTCACCGTTGACCCGAGCAACCATGAAGAAACCCCGGAGGCCGGGCTCGAGCCGAAACGGCTGGCGATGGTCCTGTCGCTGAAAAAGGCCCGGGTAACGGCCAAACGCCACCGCAACGCCATCATTATCGCCGCCGATACCATCGGCGTCCTTAACGGCAAGGTCATCGGCAAGCCGAAGTCCGCAACCGATGCCCGCCGCATGCTCCGCTCCCTGAGCGGCAAGACACATTCGGTAATAACCGGCTTCACCGTTTATGATACCGGCGCCGGTCGCATTGCCACCAGAGCCGTTGAGACCATGGTCCGCTTCCGCAGACTCACTGCCGCGGAAATAGACGCCTATGTGGCCACCGGCGAGCCGCTGGACAAGGCCGGCGCTTACGGCATCCAGGAGCGCGGCGCCGTTTTCATTGACCGCATCGAAGGTGACTATTTCAACGTCATAGGCTTGCCGCTCTGCGCCCTGGCGGAAACACTGAAAGAATTCGGGGTGGAGGTGGTGGGGTAGATACGGGCATATCTCCTCACCACGTCTCTCGCTGGTGTTCCAAATGGGACCGGTGAACTATGCCCTACACCTACCAGCTATCTTACTCACGCTGGAAATTGTCATTCAATTAGACTCCTTGCCGCACTCTCTCCCGCCACCCAGCCCGTAGAAAACGCCGCCTGCAGGTTATAGCCGCCGGTATCGCCGTCGATGTCCAGCACCTCACCGGAGAGGTAGAGTCCTTTGACCAGCTTCGATTCCATCGTCCGCGGGTCAACTTCTTTGAGAGACACGCCGCCGGCGGTGACCATGGCTACTGTCATCGGCAGGGGACTCTTAATATTGAACCGGAGTGATTTCAGCAGCTTTACCAGCCGCTCGCGCTCTTCGGCACTAATCTGATTCCCCGGCTTATCGCCAGGGATGCCGCTTATCGTCACCAAAGGCTCAATCATCCTGTTCGGAAGCAACTCCCCAAGCAGGCGCCGCAGGCTCCGTTTGCCGTGCTCTGCAAAGTCCCGCTGGAGTCGAAGGTGCAGCTGCTTTTCCGTCATGCTAGGCTTGAGGTCGATAGCCACGCTGACCGGACCTTCCCTGAGGGCATCGACAATGGCCAGGCTCATCTGCAAAGTCACCGGCCCGCCGATGCCAAAATGGGTCATCATCATTTCGCCAAGGCGGCTTTCGATAACACCCCTGGGCGGCTTCCCCGGCCCGATGCCGCGGCCTGCATCAGAATGCGGAGCCGCACAAGCTTCGATTCCTTCAGCCCGGCACCGAAAGGCGGTCAACCTCACGTTTTTAAGGCTTACTCCCTGCATCGAAGCGGCGCGCTCGACCTCCTCAACCGCCAGCGGCACCAGTGCCGGCCGAAGCGGCACAATGGTGTGGCCGAGCGCCTTCGCCATACGGTAGCCGTCACCGGTTGAGCCGGTAGCCGGGTACGATGCACCGCCGGTTGCCAGGACAACGGCTTTCGCCTCCAGGGGACCGTGGTCAGTCCGCACACCGGCAGTCTGCCCGCGATAACTCTGAATTCCGGTGACTCTAACCCGTCTGCGCAGTTCCACTCTACCCGCCGCCAGATATTTCTCCAACGCCCGCACAACATCGCCGGCGTCACCGGAAACCGGGAAAATCCGCCCGCCGCGCTCAACGGCCGTTTCCACCCCGAAGCGCCTCATCAGCGCCAGCAGTTCGTCACGGAAAAACCGGTGAAAGACTCCGTGGAGGAAGCGTCCGTTCAGCCCGTACTGGCTGACGAAACCATCAAGCTCCTGACTGTTGGTCAGGTTACAGCGCGATTTACCGCTGATAAGCAGTTTTTTACCCGGGCGTTCCATCTTCTCGAGAAGAAGCACCCGGCCGCCGCACTCCGCGGCACGTCCAGCGGCCATCATGCCGCTGGCCCCGGCGCCGATGACAATAATCCGGTCGATACCCATGCCCATTAGATTACCACACCCAAAAAGGGAGGCCGGTGCCGATATTACCGCCTTCTCACACCCGCCTCCATCGACTATAATCTTAAACCATGGCGGCAGTCACTGACAGACTTATCGGCCTCTACCACTTCCTTTTCGACCGGACGCCCCCGGGCCTGCCCGAGGTCGAACCCCGCAAGCGGCTCAAGAACCCCTGGCTCAAGGACGGTATGCCAGCTGTTGCCAGAGTACCCTGCAGCGGCGAAGTCCGCGAAGCAATCGTCGCCGCCATCGGCCTGCTCGGCAACCTCAGTCAGGTCATCAAGCCCGGCGATTCGGTGCTCGTCAAGCCCAACTTCAACAGCCCCGACCCACCACCGGCCTCAACTGACCCTGCCTTCCTCAAGGCTGTCGTTGAAATCCTGCTCGAATCCGGCGCCCGGGTCACCATTGGCGAAAGTGCCGGCGGGCTGTGGCGGCCGACACGCAACGTCTTCCGCCTCCTTAACGTCTATGATATGGCCCGGCAATTGAACGTGAGACTCATCGCCTTTGAGGACGAACCGGTTGACCAGTGGGTAAGGGTGAAGGTCAATGGCGACTTCCTTTCATCGCTGGCCATGCCGCGGTCGGCCTACGAGGCCGACCACCTTGTCTACGTACCATGCCTGAAGACCCACAAGATGGCGGGGTTCACCGGGGCGCTCAAGCTGGCCTTCGGTTTCGTCCATCCCGGCGAAAGACGCGCTTTCCACCGTGAAAAACTCCAACAAAAGCTGGCTGAAGTCAGCCTCTGCTGGCAACCCACTCTCATCATCATGGATGGGCGTAAGTCATTCATCTCCGGCGGCCCTGACAGGGGATGTCTCGCCGAACCAGGTATCTTAATGGCATCCGGCGACACTGTCGCCATCGACGTCGAGGCCATCAAGGTGCTTCTTAGCTTCAGGGGCAAGACCCGTCTTGCCTCCGACCCGTGGCAGGACCCCCAGATAGCCACCGCTGTCAGGCACGGGCTTGGCTGTCCCAACCGCAGGTACACACTGGTCGAAGGCATTCCCGGCAAGTCGGCCACGGCGGCCACCCTATTCGAGGATTTCCTCGCCAGCGGCGACAGCCTCCGCGCCTATCACGGCGGCGAGCTCATCTTTTCCTCCAAGAAAGACCGGCTGGCCCCTCTGCTTGACTACATCGACCAGGTCAAGCCGCCAAGACCAGGCGTGGTCGTCTTCGACCGCATCACCGGCAATGCCGCTGCCCTGCTGCTCCAGAAAATAGACTGCCGCGAGGTCTATGCGGCGCTTGGCTCAAGGCTGGCGGCGGAAACGCTCGACAAATTCGGAATCTCCTATCATTTCACCAGGACTGTGGAATATATCACCGATAAGAACGGCACCGATATGTGCCCGATGGAAAAGCTGTCGCTGGGAAAGAGCCCTGACGACTTTTTCGCGGCCGTAACTAACCTTCTGACCATTACCAGAACCCAGCGGAGCAAGAACTAGCGCCGTCAGGATAACGACACAGCCAAAGCCCTGAAGAGACATCCTTGAGAAAATTCGAACTGGGCAAGACCGGCCTCATGGTCTCCAGAATCGGATTCGGAGGCATCCCGATCCAGAGGTGCACCGAAGACGAGGCGGTTGCCATCGTCAGGAAGGCGCTCGACCTTGGCATCAATTTCATTGATACCTCCCGCGCCTACAGCACCAGCGAGGAACGCATCGGCAAGGCTATCACCGGGCGGCCTCGCGAAACGATTATTCTGGCCACCAAGTCGCTCAGGCGCACCCGTGAGGAGATCCGGAAGGACCTCGAAACCAGCCTGAAGAACCTTAATGTCAGGTATGTTGACCTTTACCAGTTCCACCAGGTCGCCGACTCGAAGGACCTGGCCAGAGTGCTCGACCCTGACGGCCCAATGGCAGTGGTGCAAGAAGCCAGAAGGGCCGGACTCGTCAGGCACATCGGCATCACCTCTCACAACATAGATACCGCGAGGGAGGCAGTCAAGTCGGGCAAGTTCGAAACACTGATGTACGCCTTCAATTTCATCACCCCGGAAGTGGCCACCGACCTGCTCCCTCTCTGCCGCGAGCGGAACGTGGGGTTCATCGCCATGAAGCCGCTTTCCGGCGGTATGGTAGACAATGTCAGCGTTGCCTTCAAATATCTTCTCCAGTTCCCGGACGTCCTGCCTATCGTCGGCATCCAGCGAGCTGAGGAGCTTGACCAGATTCTTGATGTGGTGAACGGGCCTCCGGAGATGACGGCTACAGAGCTAGCGGACATGGAGCGCATCCGGAAGCAACTCGGGGACCGTTTCTGCCACCGATGCGACTACTGCCAGCCGTGCACCGAGAACATCCCCATATCCAGCATCCTCCATACCCGCAGTATGTGGCGCCGTTTCCCGCCGGAACGTGTCTTCGCCGAACCAATGCAGAAGCTGATGGAACAGGCGGTCGCCTGCAGTAACTGCGGCAAATGCGAGGAGCGTTGCCCCTATAACCTGCCTATCCGTGAAATGCTTAAGGAGGAGTTTTCCTGGTACCGCACCGAGCGTAAAAAGTGGCTGGAGAGTAAGTGCGGTAAATGAAACAGGATATTCTGGAGTGGCTCCTTGAAGGCCCGGACTGGCTGAAGTACGCCGTTGAACGTCAACTGCAGGGCGGTAAGCCGGACCCGAAGCTGGCCCTCGAGGACCCATCGATACTTGGACTCAGGGAACGTCTGCGAAATCCACAGCTTGGCCTGACCGCCCTGCTGGAAAAGAAGCTTTATTACACCCGCACCGGTAATGCTTACTGGGATCTTTTCTTCCTGGCCGATACCGGCTTAACGGCCAGAGACCTTGGCATCGAGGCGGAACTGGAGCAACTGCTGGCGCGGCAATTGCCATCCGGTGAGTTCATCACCGAGCCGGGAATGGCCCCGAACTACTACTGTATTTCGGCAATCCTGCTCTCCACCATCGCCAAACTCGGTTTCAGAGAGCACCCGGCAGTAAGAAAATATCTTAAAGTTATCCTCGATACCCAGCGCTACGATGGCGGCTGGCACTGTGAAAAAAGCCAGTCCGGCGGTGAGTCATACGCCCCCGAGTCATGTCCCATGGACAACCTGAACATCCTGATGCTGGTCGGTCAATACGATGCATTGCGAAATGACGACCGCTTCAACGGTGCTATCGACCTTCTTCTCGACCACTGGCAGCAGCGCGACCGGAAGCTACGGCTGGACGGTTTCGGGGTCGGTAGCCGCTACTCCGCCCTCAAATACCCGGCGGTAGACTACGGCATCCTCCGCGTGCTCGACGCCGTTTCAGTGTTCCCCCATGCCGTGAGGCGGGCCGCCTTCGGCGAAATGTTCAGATGGGTGCAGGGAAAAGCAGTTAACGGCAAATATACGCCAGAGAACGCCTGCGGCTCTTTTCCCGGCTTCGATTTCGACCAGACTGGTCAGCCAAGCCGCTGGCTGACGTTTCAAATAGTCCGGATAGAACAGCGGGCCGAACTAACCGCCTGATTCCCGGGCATGCTCGGTGCTCCCAACAGACATCCCCACCCGCCCCCAGGCCTCCTTCACCATCCGCAAAACTTCATCAGCCACTATAGCCCGCCCGTACCGCACATCCATGTAGGCAGCAGTGATAGCGCCAAAATCTCCGGCCAGCCCGGGGTAAACGGCCACCAGATACCGCTGGTACTCCAGCGGCGTCTGTGACGGCAGACGCGGCAGACCGCGTCGAGCCGCCCAGGCGAGAAGACTGCGGTAGATAGCACGGACGGTAGTGGCCTGTTCTTCCATCTCTGATGCCCGCGGCCGGAACATTCCGCCAACACGCCGGACAAGGCTGGCCAGTGCCACGGCGATACGACGTAACAGCTCGACCAGACCAGCCCTGAGGCCCATCCCGATAGCCACCGTTTCAATCCGCACCGGACCGGGCTCCCGTATGCGCCGCCATCGGAGCCTCATCGCCGCAATCACCACTCCGGCAGTCACCACAGCCAGCACAAGAGCTATTGTCACCCAGGCCATCCACGGGGACAGAGGCTGTGGCGAGCCACTGACCGGCTCAGGTAACTCCATCATCCCCTCATCCTCCGGCTTGAAATCACACGACAGCTTGAAAGCAAACTGTGGTTCCGCTGTCGTGACGGAGGGCGGTGGAAAGAGCCATCCTGCTCCGGCCGACAGCCCTTTGATGACCGCGGCCGCAGCCCCGGGCGACAATGCAAAGAAAACAGCAATCACCGGCACCGCCACGGCAGCAAAGCCAGCCGCCAGCATCCAGGACCGCGGCGACCGAAGGACCATGCCCGTCATCCGGAGCGAATCGTACCAGCGCCCCAGGGCAAGCATTATGGCGCCGCCTAGAGCAAACAGCATCACGGGAAGAAATGACTGCCCCTCCAGGCCAGCCAATAAGAGCAAAAGCGGGAGCCACCACTGGAACCTTACCACCAGCCTGACGTAATCGGTGTCATTCGGGACGGCCGTAGCACCCAGCCACCATGCCATGCCAGCCATCACCACCTGGAAACCAGCCGTCCACACGGCATCAGGGTCGATTGCTGATGTTATCCTGCTGGAAACGAGCCCAGCGACAACCCCCACCGAGATTACGCCGAGCGCGATGCTCAACCACAGCCGCCATGGCCCGAGCACCATCAGGCTCACAAGGAATGCCAGTGCATAGACGGCCATCACCACCGCAGAAATGATGAAGTCCCCCGCCAGATACCGCGAAAGCAGCGCCAGCGCCAGATAGAGCCCGGACACCTCGGCCAGGGCCAGCCAGAGATACATCAACCTCACCGGCGGCGCGGACTGACTCATCCCCCATCCCCTTTGGCGCCGCCCGTGAGGTCGGCCTCTGAACGTACCGGAAGCACAGGTGCACCGGCAACCTCTCCCGGTGCACTCGCCACACCAACCAGAAACACCACCGGGAACTGGTCTTGATGCCGCAATTCCATCACCAGGCTGATGAGACCGCCTGATACAGCGCCGGTCACGACGACTGCCAGCGCACCGGGCATAAGACTGCCCGCCAGCCGCTCAATCGCGCCGCGTTCCAGTGGCCTTGTGACCGGCTCGACCCGCGCCAGCGCCTCCAGAATATCAAGCAGACGGTCGCGGCTGGCTGATGCCGGCAGGACAACTTCCGGTTCCGGTAACAGGGACAAACCAACCGGAGAACCGGTACCGGATATTGCGGCGGCCAGCGAGGCCGCAGTGGTTACCGCCAGTTCAAAATCATCTTCCCTTTCACAACCGCCGAAGCCGGCAACGTCAAGCACTAGCACCGTGCTCAAGCTGGTGGTGGACTCGTAGACCCTCGCCTGGAGTTCTCCCCGGCGGGCGCTCGCCTTCCAGTGCACCCTCTTGAAAGGGTCGCCAATCCGGTAGTCCCGGGCGCCCATAGTGCGGCTGGAATCCTCATAAATTGTTCTCGGAACAGCCCGCTCGCCAACCAGTCCGGTCAGGTTGAGCTTTCCGAGGTCAACCGGTACGACCTTCGGGTAGACCAGCAGGTTGAGATTCAGCGGGTCGATTCTCTCCACCGGATAAAGCCCGAAGGGGTCGCCGGTCCGGACGCGTGCCGGCCCCAGCCGATACTCACCCCTCATCAGGCATTTCAAAGACTGTCGCCACCGCAAGCTTTGGTCACCACCAATTGCCGTGGCCCAGTGCCACCGTTCGCAGACAAAACGGCTCGGAGCACGCTTCCCGATGACAAGACGGTACGGCAGGTCGAGCTCAAGACTGACCCACGGCAGCGGCAGCCACTTGTGGTTGGTCAGAGCCATGCTGACGTCTATCGTTTCGTCAGGGAAAGCGCGGCTCTGGCCCGGTCTCACTTCCAGTCTCAACCGGCGCAGTGACCACAGACTCCACAGCCAGGAGACGATGCCGAGCACCGGGAGAAACAGGGCAAGCGCCAGGAGCGGCGCGTTCCGCTGAAGAGAAGCAAAGATGGCAATCCCGGCGAAAGCAATGAGGGCCAGCCAGTGAAAAAAGACCGGAAACCCGGCGCTGAACGTGGCGGCCCCGCTGGCGGGGCTACGGCTCGACCGGGACGGGCGCAGTGTTGAGGATGTCCTCAAGAAGTGCCTCCTTGCTCCTCTTGTGCAGGTAGGCCTCGGTACTCAGGATGATGCGATGGCCCAGCACCGGCACCACCAGACGCTTTACGTCATCGGGTATGACGTAGTCCCGGCCGCGGACAATAGCGAGCGCCTGCGACCCCCTATACAAGAACAGGCTGGCCCGGGGACTGGCGCCCAGACTGACCGAAGCACTGGCCCGCGTCCGCTGGACGATATCGAGTATGTACCGGCGCACTCCGGGGTCGACATGGACCTTCTGCGCCTGTTCCTTAAGCTCCAGCATCTCCTCGGGCGAAGTCACCGGCTCCAGACTGTCCAGCGGGTTGCTGTACTGAAACCGGAGGAGCATGGCATCCTCTTCTTCCGTGTCGGGATATCCCATCTTCAGGCAAAGGAAGAAACGGTCAAGCTGTGCTTCCGGCAACGGGAAGGTACCGTGAAGCTCGACCGGGTTTTGCGTAGCGATGACCATGAAAGGCCGGGGCAATGCCTGGGTGATGCCGTCCACCGTGACCTGCCGCTCCTCCATACACTCAAGCAGGCTTGATTGGGTACGCGGTGTCGCCCGGTTAATTTCGTCAACCAGGAGAATATTGGCCATAACCGGGCCGGGACGGAACTCGAACTCCGATTTCTTCTGGTTATAAAAGTAGATACCGGTAATATCTCCGGGCAGAAGGTCAGGCGTACACTGAACGCGGCGGAAGGTCCCGCCGAGCAGGCGCGCCAGCGTCTTGGCCAGCGTCGTCTTGCCGATACCGGGGACATCCTCAATCAGGATGTGTCCCTCACAGAGCATAGCGACCATCGCCAGCTCGAGGCTGTCAAGCTTACCGACGATGACTTTGCCAGCGCCCTCAAGAATTCGGCTGATGGTATTCGGAAACATGACAGAGGCTTCATTATAGGCGCCCACCGCCAGTACGGCAATACCGCGCGAGCATGCTCAACCGGAAACACCTACGAACTACAATTGCCGGCGTCTCCCCGTCAGTACGGGAACAACGAGTACATTACCAAGATTGAGACCGGCGATGTGGGCGTCTCCCCGTCAGTACGGGAACAACACAGGACAGCATGTGACCCGCCTGATATAATCGCGGCATGCCGCTACTCTGGTGGACGCGGGACAGTCCCAGGGACATCCCTCAGTGGGCCTATTCCTACCTGGTCACCAGGCTTAATGTTGCTCATGAAGCATTAAGGGACCTCAAGTGCTTCGAGCGACGTGACCTGGTGAACAGCACCCTGTCGGTACTCATCCGCATTTTCAACCCGGAAGAAGCCCGCCGCGCCGGCGTCCGTGATTTCACCTCGCTCGACCGACATCCTGAGCTTATCCGATGGGAAGGCTGGCAGGACCCGGCAACCGGCGAGGTTTTCATGGAGCAGAAAGGCTGTGAGAGGCTATAACGAATGATGACTCCCGTGTTTACGCACCGGCTGATAACTGCTATTATCGACCCGGCAGTAGAATTCACACCGTAAGGAGGCCACTGTGGCCCGAACGTTCATTGTTTTCGAGTCCAGATACGGCTCCACCGAAGAAGCCGTCAGGAAGATGGCCCTGGTCCTGGGACCGGCCCGCTACTGTCGCACCGCCGACTTCGAGATTAAATACCGCGACAACTACGACTTTTTTGTATTGGGCGCCGGCGTCTATAACGAGGTCATCGACCCTCGCCTCAGCCACTTCGTCAGCACCAACCGAGAATGGTTAAGTAAAAAGAAGGTTGCCCTTTTCGCCACCTGCCTGTCCGGAATCCGTGGCCTTAACTACGTAGCACCCCTGGCCAGAATTCTTGGCGACTGCGTTGTGACCACCGGCATGGTTGACGGCAGGTTTAAGAAAGAACAATTGACACCGGAAGACTACGCCATCATGAAGCACTTTTACGAGACGGTGAAGCTGCCCTTTGAGGATACCGACCGTACTAACCTGCCCAGGCTCATCGACTTCTGCCTCAAGTTAAAAGCTATAAAAGATGCGGATTACAAGGCCGTGCCGGCGGACCAGCTCAAGACACATATCGAGGAGTTCCTTAACAGCCACAACACCTGCGTGCTCTGCACCGGCTCCGGCGATAGCGTGCGCAGTACTCCGGTCACCTACAAATACCACGAGGGGCACCTTTACATCGTATCTGAAGGCGGCCGTAAGTTCGCCAACATCCTGCTTAATCCCAGCGTCTCGGTAACCATCCACAACGAGTCAGCTTCTGGCAAGTTTGCCCGGGCCGGGATTCAGCTAACTGGGTCAGTCAGCGTGATTACCCCGGGTCACCCTGAACTACCGGAGGTTTTCAAAGTCATGGGATTGAGTTACGAGCGGCTGAATTCCCTACCATGGATTATGAACGGCCTCAAGATAAAGCTAATCAAGGCAGAGTTCCGCTGGCGCGGTTTTGACGACCTCGGCTACGCCCGCGTCCAGTCATACGATTTTCAAGTTTGAAGCCCTAGCAAACGTTAGGTTATAATATTGCTTTCAGTTTGGCCGGACTTAAACTATGACTCTGGACAGTTACGAAATCAGAATCAAGCCATTCCACGCCCTGGTGAACGTGGCCACGCTCCTCAAGGAGCCGATCGGCTCCACGCGTGATTACAATTTCGAGGACATCGCCGATGAGAAAG
The DNA here is from genome assembly GCA_034431935.1 of Dehalococcoidia bacterium. Taxonomy (GTDB): domain Bacteria; phylum Chloroflexota; class Dehalococcoidia; order GIF9; family JBFMDU01; genus JBFMDU01. Next base: position 32,313 of record DAOUCU010000089.1, read on the forward strand.
GCGATAGCCCCGTCACCGGCGCCATCGGTATGGTCCGCAGTCAGCGCGGCATTCTGGTACGGGCAAATGTGACTGCACGTTTCGAGATGGACTGCAGCCGCTGTCTTAAACCGACCGATTGCACAATGGCCATTGCCATGGATGAGGAGTTTCTGCCGAGCATCGATGTCAGCAGCGGCTTACCACTTCGCACCCCGCGCGACGGCAGTGTCTTTGTCATCGACCACAACCACATCCTCGACCTTGGCGAAGCAATATACCAGTATATCCTCATGGCGGTACCGATGAAACCGCTGTGTCGCCCGGACTGTGCCGGCATCTGTCCCACCTGTGGAGCCAACCTCAACCAGGGACCATGCAAGTGCCGCGAGACTAATCTGGACCCCCGCTGGGACAAGCTGGCGGTCTTGAAAAGGAAATCGTTCCGCGCCGCGCCGCGGAAGCGCTCGCCCAACACCGGAGAAAGGAAAAGGACTGATGGCACCGCTACCAAAGCATAAATATCCCAAGGCACGCCGCGGCAAAAGGCAAAGCCACCTGGCGATGAAGCCAAAAGCGCTCGTAGACTGCCCCCAGTGCCATACCCCGAAGCTCCCACACCGCGTCTGCCCCAGTTGCGGCTACTACAACGGCCGGGAGGTTATCGAACCCAGGTCTCCCAAGAAGAAGGCAGCATAGCCGAGGCCATCTGCCGGTGGCTGAGACAGGAGTCGCTTACGTTTTTCCCGGGCAGGGTTCCCAGGCAGTTGGAATGGGGCGTGACCTCTTCGACCACTCCCCCGCCGCCCGCGCCGTCTTCGAAGAAGCCGATCGCATCCTTGATGCGCCCATCTCGAAGCTCTGCTTCGAAGGGCCGGTGGAGGAAGTACTGAAGACCGTCAACGTCCAGCCGGCGGTCCTAACCGTAAGCATCGCCTGCCTGAAGGCAGCACAAGAAACCGGAGGGCTACTGTCCCCTATCTTCGCCGCCGGGCACAGCCTGGGCGAATACACCGCTATCATAGCCACCGGCGCACTATCTTTTAGCGACGGCCTGAAACTGGTCCGCGAACGCGGCCGCCTGATGCAGGCCGCCGGCCAGCAGAACCCCGGCGGTATGCTGGCGTTGCTCGGGGCCGAACTACAGGCCGTTGAAGAGTTCTGTGTCCAGACCGGATGCCATGTAGCCAATATCAACTGCCCCGGCCAGATAGTCATCAGCGGCAGTTTGGAGGCGATTGGCAAAGCGCGCGAAACCGCCAGAATTCGAAACATCAAAGCGGTACCGCTCAGGGTAAGCGGCGCTTTCCATTCGCCCTTAATGGAACCCGCCCTGCCCGGTCTCCAGGCGGCACTGGCTTCTGTACCTCTAAAGGACCCGGCGGTACCGGTAATATCCAATGTCACCGCTGAACCTATCATGTCCGCCAGCGGCATCCGCGAAGAGCTCCTTTCCCAGCTCAACCACCGCGTCCAGTGGCAAAAGTCCGTTGAGTACATGGCCTCATCCGGCGTCACCACCTTTCTCGAAATTGGCCCCGGTGAAGTACTCAGCGGCCTCATCAAGCGGACCAGCCCCGCGGCACGAACCCTAAGCCTCAGCGACAGTCAGACCATTCGAGCCGCCTGCGCCGCACTGCGCGGCGAGCCGCCATGATTGACTCCTACCGGTTCGGCGAAATCGTCATCGACGGTAAGCGGTACACCGACCACGTCGTCATCTCGGGCAATAGCGTACGCAAATGGCGGACCAAAGAAGGCCATCTTTTGTGCCCTGACGACCTCACCGCTATAATCAGGGATAAGCCGGATATCGTCATTATCGGGACCGGCAAGTTCGGCGAGGTCAAGGTACCGCAGACGGTGCTCGATTACGCAAAGAGCCACGGCATACAGCTAATCTGTCAGGTGACAGACGAGGCCTGCCGCACCTACAATAACCTGGCTGTTTCTGCCAGGGTGACGGCAGCGCTTCATCTGACATGCTGACCGGAAACGCACATTAAAATGACCGGTTCAAGACGAAAAGGAAGGTCGCTGGCCCTCCAGGCACTTTATGAGTTCGACTGCGCCGGACACAAGCCGGACGATGTCCTGCCGCGACTCGCCCGGGAAGAAGAAGCTCCGGAAGGCGTGGTCGCCTTCGCCCGGGAGCTTGTCGAAGGTGTGCTGGAGAACCGCACGCGCATCGACAGCGTCATTGCCCGTTATGCCCCCGCCTTCCCCGTGGAGCAAATCGCCGTCATTGACCGTAATATCCTCCGTCTTGCCATATTTGAAGTCTTATTGGATAATAAAGTCCCGATGAAGGCCGCTATCAACGAAGCCGTGGATCTCGCCAGGGCCTTCGGCAGTGACTCCTCGCCGAAGTTTGTTAACGGTGTCCTCGGCTCGGTAGCCGCCGAAGTTTCAAGGTAGTCTGCGGGAAAGGAGTCATCATCTGTGGCAACCGTCTTTGACCGTCTTAAACGGGTTATCATCGAACAGCTGGGCGTAGAGGAGAATCAGGTAACGCCCACCGCCTCGTTTGTTGATGACCTAAATGCCGATTCGCTTGACCTTGTCGAGCTCATCATGGCCATTGAAGAAGAGTTCGGCACCCCCCAGAACAAACTCGATATCCCGGACGAGGATGCCGAGAAAATCGTCACCGTCCAGGACGTGGTGGATTACCTTCACGACCGGGGCATCAAGGACGCCTGAAGCCAGCCACAACGTACAACTGAACTCTCTTGAACCGGCCGGCTGCGGCACGCGAACGTGCGGCGGTACCGGCCTGGCAGGAGCCCACCACCCAGTATGATCAGGGCCGTCTTTTTTGATTTCTACAACACGCTTGCCCGCTACGAACCGGCGGCTGAAGCCGTCCAGGTCTCAGTATGCCGCGAGTTCGGCTTCGAGACCGATATCAACACCATGCGGAAGGCTCTGGCCATCGCCGACCACTATTACTACGAGGAAAACCGGCGCTTCAGCGTGGCCAGGCGTTCCCAGGCGGAGCAGGACGAGATCTTCCTGCGGCATCAAGAACTGGCCATGCGCAACGCCGGGTTGAACCCCGACCGCCACATTGTGGCCACCGTCATGAAACGTATCCATGAACTGGCGCGCAACATCTCTTTCACCCTCTTCGATGATGCCATACCGGCCCTGGAAGAACTCAGGAAACTTGGTTTGACCCTGGGACTCATTTCCAATATCCCGCCGGAGAAACTGCCGGTGCTGTCCACACTCGGAGTCAAGCCGTTCCTTGATATCGTCGTCATCCCGCAGGAGGCCGGCGCTGATAAACCGGACCGGGCGATATTCGACTTAGCCGTCGGGCGCGCCGGGGTAAAACCGGTCGAGGCGCTTCACGTGGGCGACCAGTACTATATCGACGCCGCCGGTGCCATGAATGCCGGCCTCAGAGCCCTTCTCCTCGACCGCCTCGACCTCTTCCCCCATTACACCGATTGCCCGAGAATTGCCAGCTTGAGACAGATAGCGGAACACCTGTAACCCCTCCCAAGATTGCTCCGATACGCTCGCGGTGACGTCCAGCCTTGACTATGGCCGATACCGTCATTGCGGGGCCGCGCCAGCGGCCATGGCAATCTCAACTCCTCAACTCCGATGCAACACAACTATTATCTCTTGACACAAGGATATACCTCGTATTACTATGTACCTCGGCATACGATGTATGCCCCCAGGAGCCAGGGCGGCATTGCGTGACACACCCGTATCATCACAAACAGGAGGTATATTGTATGAAACTGCTAAGCTGGGCAATCTGTGTTCTCGGCCTGTGGATACTTCTCACCAGCATCCTGCCCGGTCAGATGTGGACCGGCATCGTTGGCGGTTTGGTTATTGCGGTACTTGCGCTCATCGCCGCATTTCGAAAGGAAACCTGAGTCTCTCAAAACCAGACAGATAACCGCCCGCCCTGGCTCACCACTCAACCCGCCCAGCCAAGTCTTCCGCTTGACGCTCTCAATACCCGGTGATACCATACCATCGGATAACGAGGTACCCAGCTTCCCTCGAGGCTAGCAGCGAGGCATGATGAGGAAGGTCGCTGTCATCACCGATAGCACCGCCTGTCTGCCGGCAGACGCGGTCAGGAAGTACGGCATCTATGTTGTGCCGGTAGAGCTCACCTATCAGGGTCGTGTCTACCGCGACGGTGTTGATATCACCCCGACCGAGGTCTACCAATTACTTACTCGCGAGAAGGCCCTGCCAACGACCTCCGCCCCTCCCCCCGGAGCCTACCTTGATGTCTTCCAGAAGGTCAGCCGTACTGTGCACGATGCCGTTGTCATTACCGCCGCCTCAACCTTAAGCCACATTTACGATTCAGCCTGTACCGCAATCGAAATGGCCAGAGAGAAGCGCCTTAACCTCACCATAAAAGTAATTGATTGCCTGACCGCCGCTGGTGCACAGGGCCTGGTCGTGCTCAACGCCGCCCGTGCCGCCGCGGCCGGTAAGAACACAGAACAGGTGGAGAAAGCCGCCAGGACTTCGATGTCTTCCGTCCGCCTTATCGCTTTTCTTGATACCATGCACTACCTCGCCCGCGGCGGCCGTGTCCCGCAGGCTGTTGCCTGGGCAGGGAACCTGCTCCAGATTAAGCCCATCATGCAGATAAAGCCCGGTTCCGGGCAGGCCAG
>DAOUCU010000090.1:0-4221 GCA_034431935.1 Dehalococcoidia bacterium
TTTGCCCAGCTTATCGGCGGCACCTTCAAACGCGTCCAGTGCGTGCCGGACATGCTCCCGGCCGACATCACCGGCTTCTACCTCTACTCGCTTCAGGGACAGCGCACCCTGGTTGAAGGGCCGATTTTCGCCAATGTCCTGCTGGTCGATGAGCTTAACCGCGCCACTCCGAGGACGCAGGCCGCCCTGCTTGAGGCGATGCAGGAGCACCAGGTGACCATCGAACGCGACACCTTCCCTTTGCCCAGGCTCTTCATCGTCATTGCCACCCAGCAGGAGACCGGCGCCGAGGGCACCTACCCGCTGACCAATGTCCAGGCCGACCGTTTCCTCCTGCGCAGTCTCAGCCGTATCTCCTCTAAGGTTGAAGAGGCGGAAATAGTTGCCAACATCGACCGTATCGAAGAGCCCGCCATCGAACCGGTAACTTCCATAGAAGAAATACTGGCCATGAGGGAACTGGCGAAGACCGTCTATGTTTCTCCGCATATAGTCGGGTACATAACGTCGCTTACCGAAGCGCTCCGGATGGACCCTGACACCGGCAATCCGCCGGGCACCCGCGCCGCCATCGCCCTGTTCAAATGCAGCCGGGCAATCGCCCTGCTCGACGGGCGGGAATTCGTCATCCCCGACGATGTCAAGAGCATCTTTGCTTACGCGCTTGAGCACCGGATAACCGTCAAAACCGAAGCCGAAATGGACGGGGTGACTCCCCGCATGCTGATTGACCGGGCGCTGGAGAAAGTGCCGGTGCCGAAGTAGCGTCAGGATGATGCTGTTATTATCCCGTCCTGCGAGATGGGTTTTCCGCATCTATACTTTGCTTCTAGTGCTGGCGGCGGCTTTTCTGTCGCCGCCGGCATCCGCTTTTCTGCCGCTGGTCTTGCTCGGCTTCCACATTTACCTCCTCGTATCCAGGCACGACCCGGCCCGGTGGGCCAGAATCAGGCTTGCCGCCGATTACTTTACCTTTTTCGCCGCCGCGGTCTTTCTTGAGCCCAGGATGGGACTCCTGTCTGTGCTACCCGCCCTTCCGGTATTGGGGACTGTATCTGCAAGCCTCTCCGACCTCTCAAGGTTCACCCCGATAACGGCGGGGCCCGGCGAGTCGGCCCGCCGACCAACAAAGACAGCAGTTACCGTGGGCATCACCGCTGTCGCCGTGCTGGTCTTTTCTGTGATTCTCGGCAGTCAGGTCATGGCGCTGTGCGGCGCACTCGTCCTGATTTACCTTGCCCTGTCTGCCTGGCTTCAGGCGAGAAGCCTGCCGCCGACTCCTATCAAAGCTGATCCGGTGCGGCTCCGCCTCCTTGCCGGCTCAACGGCCACGGTCGCCGTCAAAGTCACCCTGCGGTCAAAAAATACCGGCAAGCTCGGCTTCTATTCACCTTACGATTGGGTCAATATGGAGCCGCCTGAAGTCATCCCGCAGGCCGGTCAGGGATTCACCCTGCAGTTATCGGTCACGCCATCTCTTGCCGGGCCATCTCGGCTGGAACTGATTGTCACAGCCACCGACTCGCTCGGGCTTCTCAAATACACCTACCGGTTTGTTCCGGTTATGCTCCAGGTAATACCACGGGCGAGATACGCCGCCTGGTTTGCCCGCCAGTACGCCAGAGGCACCCGGCGCGGCGTGCTACCTCTGCTGGCTTCAATCAGCATTTCTCAGGGAGCGGTTACCAGTCCCACCGGTATTGAATACTACGGAAGCCGGCTCTACCAGCCCGGCGACAGCGTGAGGATAGTTGACTGGAAACATTCCATCAAGCTCGCCCGCCTGGTTTCCAAAGAGTTCAGCGAGCTCAGGGGAGAAAAGGCGCTTCTGCTGGTGAATCTGGTAGCCGCCGATGCCGAGGAAGCCGACCGGCTTGCTTACAATATTATTGCCGCCGGGCTTTCCCTGGCGCACGATAAAATACCGGCCGCCGTCGCCGCTTACGACCACGAGCAGGTGCGGCTGGCTACTGCCGTCCTGACACCCGAAGCCCTGCTTGCCAGAACGCTCCAGCTGTCCCAGCAGGTCATCGTCTCCCCCAACCCCGATAGATACCTGGGACCGGTTGATGTCATGCAGCTGAGGTCCACCATCTCACGCCTGCGTCAGGCCGGGACCGGACCGTCCCGGTCGCTGGCCGATTTGCTCGATGTTGAATTCCAGAGCCTGAAGAATAGCGCCAGACAGGGCCCGGTCTCCTCAGCGCTTATTCAGGCATTGAACACCGTGGGGCGGCAATGCAATATTGTGGTTATGTCCGGAAGGAACCACGATGCCGAAGCACTGGCCTTCAACACTTTTGAACTGCGCCGGCGCGGCTGGGGCGTTATCGAAATTCAGACGGCTGGCCGCCGACCAACCGCCGTGCCCTGACGCAAAGACAGGGAGCTTACAGATTGAGTGCGTCAGCGCGGGTTAACGAATATCCTCAAATAAAGCGTGGTATAGGGCTCGCTCTCCTCGGCCTTAAAGAGCAAAAACTCCAGCTTCTGGTTGTCCCCGAGTGTGTCCGGTACATATTTTACTTTCAACTCGCGTTTTTCGCCGGATGCCAGCACTACCGGTCCGATTTCGTCCTTCCGCACGCCCTCCAGTCTGATTTCAACCCGGTAGCTGTTTTCCTGCCGCTCACGGTTGGTGATGCCCAGGACCAGCTCGTACTCTCTGCCGAGGACCATCTCCCTGGTATATTTTTCGGCCATACCCGTGGTGTTGAGAAGATAGAACTCGGTGAAGGCATCGCCCGGCTTTGGCCTGGCCGATACGTAGACCGAAGCCCCCAGTGCCAGAATAACACTCAGGGCGAGGGCCACCACCAGGACCCGGTCGATGCCGGCGGCCTTCCGCCACCATGATAGACTCACGGCGAACTGCGGCGCCGCTGGCTCGCCCACGGCCAGTCTGCGGCGGCGCAGGCCGGCCACAACGGATATGGCCACGACGAAAACCGCCAGAGAAACCGCTGTCGAGGTGATGGTGATTCCCCACCAGGTGTAGTTCAGGAACAGGCCGATGATGATGACGGCGGCGGCGCTTGCCCCGATGCTCAAAGCTATCCGCTCTGCCCGACCGGGCCCTGCCCTTTTCGAGAACAGGGCGGCAGTCAGAACATACCCGGGAAAGAAGAGTACCGCCGGTATGCCAAGAATGATGCGCAGGGCAGTCATCTGGCTTGTGAAAACCAGCACCGCCAGTACGCAGACAAGCGCATCTATTACCAGCAGGTCGCTATAACGCTTCAACAGACGCTGTGCTCACTCAGACTGTCAAAAGTGACGTACACTTTACCGCAAGGCACTCCCTAAAGTATACTACACAATACGGTCAGGCTGGAGCGCCGGAGGCAGGAATCAAGCGGTGTGCTGGCCTGGCTCTAATTTTTTGACTAATAGAATGAAAGCACTCGTACTGTCAGGCGGCCGGGGCACCCGTCTCCGCCCCCTCACCACCACCACCCCCAAACAGCTACTTCCGGTGGCCAACAGGCCCATCCTTCGCTACGTCATCGACCAGGTTATTGAAGCTGGCATTACTGACATCGGCATTGTCATTTCCCCGGAAACCGGCCATCTGATTAAGTCAGAAATTGGAGATGGCTCAAAATGGGGAACAATATTCACCTACGTCCAGCAGGACCGGCCGCTCGGTATTGCCCATGCCATCAAGACCGCCCGGGGGTTCCTCGGCGATTCGCCTTTCCTGATGTTCCTCGGCGACAACCTCATCCAGGGCGGCGTTAAAGACCTTGTTGATGAGTTCCGGCGGACCGGGCCGGAAGCCCTGATTCTCCTGAAAGAAGTGCCTGACCCGCACCTGTTCGGAGTTGCCGAGCTTGACGGCCATGGCAATATCGTGAGACTGACTGAGAAACCCGTGGAGCCCCGGAGCAACCTCGCCGTTCCCGGCGTCTACCTGTTCTCACCCGAAGTGCACAACGCCGTGGGCGTCATCCAGCCTTCGCGGCGCGGGGAGCTTGAGATAACGGATACCATCCAGAGGCTGATTGATTCCGGCAAAGTGGTAAAGAGCCACATTCTTAAGGGCTGGTGGCTTGACACCGGCAAGAAAGACGACCTGCTGGAAGCCAACCGCGTGGTGCTTGACCAGTATATGAGACTTGATGTCAGAGGCGAAGTTGACAGCGCCAGCCGGCTTGTCGGCAGGGTCGAGGTGATGGCCGGGGCCAGGGTTGAGAACAGTCTGGTACGCGGCCCTGTTTC
>DAOUCU010000091.1:0-2418 GCA_034431935.1 Dehalococcoidia bacterium
ATCCTGCCCCAATCCGTCCACAGGAGATAATGCCCGAGTGTTGCCAGCCTGTTGCCGTAAAGACCATCGTTTTCGAGCTTCGTCTTCTCCAGCGAAGTTTCAAGGACGCGTCGAGCGGTAGAGATAGGTATGTCCTGCCCTGCAATCTCGGCGGCCGCGGAGAAGGTGACTCCGGGGTTGGCAGTAAACTTACCAAAGTCATCGCGCAGCCGCCCGGCCAGTTTGAGTATGCGGTCCCAGGGGCCGACCATGAAGAGGTCGTCACCGCCGGAGAATACCGAATAAACGGTCGGGAACTCTGTTTCCAGAAGCCGTTCTACCCAGCCGCTGAAAAAAAGGTCGAGCTGACGGCTCATGGTGGCTATCCGGGAAACCGTGTCAAGGGAACTTCCTTCACGCCGCTTCAACCCGAAGATGAACAGCCTGCCGAGGCGGTCAACATCAGCTTTGAGAAAACCGAGCAGTTTCTCACCCTCGGCCTCATTGGCAATCATCTCGAAGGTGGCAGTGTTGCCTTCTGTTTCCTCTTTCCAACCCGGACAGTCACCAACCGCAGGCACATGCGTGGCCAGGTACTTGACTCCGGCCGGCCACCGACCTGTGTCCGAAAGGTCCGGGTCATTCAGTTTCAGGACGAGGTATGGGTTGCCCTGCGGACGCGTATCGATTGTAACCCAGCGATTGAGTACCGGGATGGCACCTTCGTCAGCCGGCGGCGTCCGGTGAAAACCGAGGTATCCGGCGCCGGGCAGTCTGGCGCCCACCTTCCGGTCACGGGTACAGTGGCGGCAGAATCCCTCCTCTACTGCCGGAAACTTACGGCAGGCGGTGCAGGCGTTTTCGCCTTCAAACTGCACCGGCAATATGAAGGCTGTCTCACTCCAGCGGTTTTCAGCCTGCAGGTGCTCAGCGAACCGGTTCAGCTTTCTGCGGTCCAACCGGGCCGAAACCCTGTCCAGCACACCGCCGAAGCCGGACCCGTTGTTCTTATCATCAATCTTGAAACCTTCATCGCCGAATTCAACATCGGCCAGGTTCAATGCCAGTTCGCCGTTAAATTCTTCAATCAACCACCGGTCGGCTTCCTCCTGTACCGAACGGACGATTGCGGGACTATCCTTAAGGTTTGGCACCAGGATATAAAACCGGCCCCCGGAGTTCATAAGGATATTGGCCACAGGAAGCTGGAAACGTTCGAGGATGATGTGCCCGGCAACTTCGGAACACAGATGGACAAACAGGGAGCGGGCGCGCAGACGCCGGGCGATGCCGCCGGCACCAACGGAGGCGATATCAAAGATATACGGCTGAATACCGGAAAGGTCACCGACTATCAGCCGGAAACGATTGGCTGGCGGCTTATTCAGGACATCCTCGGTAATTCCTCCATTGCCTTCGTGGTACTGATAGAGACAGGCGGCGATGGCGGCCGTGGTCTTGAGATGGTCGAAAAGTGAAACGTCCGGCACATCCGCCTGGGTGTCGCTCGGAAGGCACCAGCAGTAGCGGTATAGATGGTTGGACAGATGGGTAAACACACAGTCGAAATCGTCCAGCCTGACCCCCGGACGATTGCGGAACAAACGCGTGAACTCCCTGCCAAACTCCTCTATGAGCACCTCGAGCTCACGTTTAGCGTAGGCTGGCTTAGGCGACGGGAAAATATCAAGATCACGTACAGCCGTAAGCGGTCTGGCCGAAAACCGCCATGTCCCGCCGGGCTTTCCTCCCAGCCGCTCGGTGACGCTGGCCAGCGGCACTTCCTTGTAGGACTGATAGCCTTTGCCGTGCTCACCGCGTTCGCCTGAAGACAGGCTGTCGGCGCGGCTGACAAGCATTGCCAGAGCACGTTCTCTGCCGGGCGGCAGGTCCTGCACCCTGAGCTCCTCGGGGAAAAGGTGGCTTTCATGATGGCGCTGGACGAGGGTCTTCAGCAGGTCATGGTCAGCTACCGACGAGAAGACCTCACGATGAGCGCTGACGTAATCGGCTGAGAAGGCTGGATGCTTCTTACGGTCAAGCAATGCGGCATTGCTTTTTCCGATTAGCTTGCCGATATCATGGAGGAGGGCGCCGAGGATGACCGTGCGGTACTCGCGGATGTCTTTGACCGGGCTCGTAATATCAAACAACTCAACACCGCTCAAGTATTTGAGCCTTCAGGCGACAACCGGATGGACCTGTCTTGCTACCATTATCGCTACCGGAAAATCATTCGTCAAGTAACTTTGCCCGTCGGACTACCTCCGTCTTGCCCTGCCTGCCTTCGTGGCCTGCTCCGGCCGCGATAACCGCGCTTCAATATCAACCATCGGCTCGGTCGCCCCGCCCATCCCCGCCACCGGCGCATATTTCTCCTGCTGTACCTGAAGCTTGAAGAGGTCCCAGCGGCTGTAGATGCCCATAAGGTCGACGGCA
>DAOUCU010000092.1:0-12059 GCA_034431935.1 Dehalococcoidia bacterium
CTACGAATCCAGTGTTCAGCAGGCACTCAAAGCCCGCGATGAGGCGGTGCTTCAGGCCTGGAACGCCCGCAAACAGGCAATCGACGTTGCCTGGAAGGTCTTCGGAAAAGAATAGGCCTAACGGACGCTACTGCTCTGAACCTTCAATTGAAGCGTCTAGAGCAGTAGCGGCAGTTCCGCGATTGCCTCTTCTGGCGTCCGCGGGGTGTTGTTAATCCCCTTACGGCGTTTTTGCGCCAGTACGTAGTCAACAGCGCGGTCGAAGTATTCTATGGGTCTTGACAGGTTGACTATCTCTGAGAACACGAGTGTAACTTCTACTGTCCTGTCATCCCTGGGATAGTCGCCGGTTCTTATCATTGCCTCGGGCGCTGCACGACGCAAAGAATCACCAAGCTCCTTGAACGTCTGTATGTTAATCATTGACGATGGGGCTGTGATAAGGCAGAGAGCCCTCCGGCAGTCAGCCGGAATAAAGTCAACGGAAAGCTCATTCATGGCCTCGCTCATAGCGTGCATGCTCCGTTCCGCCGTACCGGATCGAGCCTGTCCCGAGCTCATTGGCCCTCGTGACGCAACCTTCCCAGAGCCGAGGGCCGTCCACCCCGAAAGCGTATGCACCATGTCTCCGGTCCGGATCATGTTGGAGCCGATAAACCTGGGCTTCCGCTCTTCGCTCGCACACAGCAGGTTGTACAGACTTCCTACCACAGCTATGTTCACAATCTCCAGATTCGCCTGGACCGCTGGCTCTTTTCTTAAGTACTTTTCATTATCAACCAGTAAAACGGCATCGGCAACTACATAGAGCGACTTAAGACAGGTGCCCGTATTATAGTCAGCACGTCTCTCTGACAATTCCTCCCGCTCAAACGGCAGGACTGCCAGCCCGTAGACAGGCTTCTCCGGGTACGACTCCTTGAGCAATCTGGTGAACGCTGCAATCATACCCGACCCCGTCCCACCCGCCGTTGCCGCTGCCAGCAGGAAAGCATCGGTATCAGCGAACGAAGGGCTCCGGCGCAAGATGCCAATAATACGGTCACCCTCTTCTTTGGCGATTTCAGCACCCAGTTCATTTATCCTGCCAAGGCCACCCCCACCAGCCTTGGTCCCGCCGACAACGATACGGTGGTCAGTGTCAGGCTTGATAGTTTCCAGCGCATCCAGGGCCACCGCATCGGTGTCAATAGCAAAGGCATCGACCAGAAAATCGATGCCGCGTTCGGTCTTCGCCTTCTTCCCCAGCCTGACAAACTGGTTGGCAATCCTGCCGCCGCACAGGCCCAGTCCCATGACCAGCAGTCTCACACTATCTCCTCTAAATACTTATCCCTTACGGACCAGTCTACCCAAGCTTATATGGAAAGTGATTATACCAAGTTGGCGCCGGCCATTCACCCGGCAGTCAGTCTGGTATGTAGCTCGGGGCGTTCGTCTTCGACCACATCCAGTATCTCTCGAACGAGTTTTGCCGGATCGCCGCGGCGGTCTGAAAGCCTCAAATACAAGTAGTCAAGCTCTTCGTCATTACAGACAGCAACCAGCGGTATGCCCGAAGACTCCCGCAGTTTCTTAAAGTAATCGGTCTCATGGAAATGAAACGCCTTCAACCACCATTGTGTGTATTCCTCATAGCCAGGCTTGCCATCGAGCTGCCTCAGTGTCGCTTTTGCCGCCCTGTAGCCGCAGGCCAGAGCTCCGACCACAAGCGTTTCAAACGCGGCTGCGGCATCACCCGTAACCAGCACCCTGCCCGAGACCGGCTGGCGCATTGCCGTACGAGGCTTCCCGGCATAGGCAGTCCGCTTCACCAATCGCGCCCGGCGGAACCACGAAGAGTATCGCGGCAGTTTCTTCAGCCCCTGAAACACCTCCTCCCCGGCAGATGTGACTATCAGCGAGGTCAATCCCTCACGGTCCGGCTCAGGAAATGGTCCGATCATCACCATGCCCCGGCTCAGGCTGGGGACCGCTATCATGAAGCACGGATTTCCCTCCTGCGACACTTCAGGACTCATCCCTTCCATCACCCACTGCACCCCTTTAGAGAGCCCACCGAGTACCCCCCGATATCTGTTCAAACCAAGACATTCCACGATAGCCGAATTAAGACCATCGGCGGCAATTGCCGCTCTTGCGCCAAGCCACCACTCCCTCGATCCCACCCGGACAAGCACCCTCACACCCGCGGAAATACTTTCAGCCGCAAAGGCCGCGGTCCCTGACATTATGTCAACCCCTGCCTCTTCTGCCTCGCTGACCAGTCCGGCCAAAAGCGCCTTTTTGCTGAAAATGGTTGCCCACGGCTGTGCCCCATCATCAGGATAGCGCTTTACGGCGTGTCCGGACGGGGATAGATAAACAAGCTGATAGGATGGAGACAGTGGCCCGTGATACGGGACTTCCATGCCAATATCCGGACAGCAGAAATAATGAACACCTCCGGCTTTCTTCAGATTAACTGATTCGGCATAGAAGCGGTCGCCGAGCCCCACCCCGGGTGAAAAGAAAGCTTGAGCGCAGGTACGGTTGACTTCAGTTATCTGCCGTTTTTTCTCAACCAGGACAACCTTCAGCCCATCGGCAGCAGCCGTCCCGGCCGCCATGAGACCGGCAGGCCCGCCGCCAATGACTATCAGGTCATAAGTCACTCAAACGACCTTCTCGCCCCGACGGACTTCAAAACAGACCTTATTCACTGGATCGGGGCACACCAGCGTCACTCTGTCAGCCCCTTCTTTCCATGGCAGAGAACCGCCATACCGGAACATCGCCACGAAGGGGAAAATTGCCTGGTAGGCCCAGATACAGATACCTTCAGGCGTTTCATGGCCGCAGACAAACTCGTCGCCTACCTTGTGGCCGGCGTTACACCGGCCAGTTTGAGAAACCACCCTGGCGACGACGCTGTACGTAGCCACTCTGTCGGGCACCTGAATCACCTCCAAACGCACGGTGTGGCAACCACTTCGAAATGACCATCCCTATAGACACTGGTGCTGTGGCCTGACCACCGTACCTACCCCTTCTTGCGCGTCAGCTTCTCGTACAATGCCGGACGCTCGGCCTTTATCCGGTCCAGCTTCTCCCCCACCATCTTTTGCGGGATACCAATTTCCCCCTGGCACAGGGAATAGATATAGTCCATCTCATCGTCAGTGCATATCTGGGGTAGCGGATAGAGCGAAGAAATCATCTTAATATAGTCCGGCGTGTTAAAAGCGAAGGCCTGCTTCCACCAGGCGATATATTCCTGATAACCACTGCGTCCGTTAATCTCCCGCTCAATTGCCTTCACTGCCTGAAAGCCGCAGGCTACTGCACCCTGAGTCCAGGTTTCCGCCGGGGCTCCGGCGTCACCAACCACCACGACATTTCCCGCCACCGGCTCAGAAATCGGGCCGTATACCAGTGAGCGCCCGGTGCCCTCCTTCTTGATGATTTTCGCCTTACGGAACATGTAAGCCCAGTTGGGATGCTTGATGAAACCGTCAAGAATCCCTTCCGTAGAGCAGTCGCCCGAAGTAAGCGTCCCCAGCTTAACCCGGTTCTCTTCAGACTGGCCAATGGCAACGAAGCCGAAGGGGTTAAGGCTTGGTATCAGCCATGTAAGCCAGGAACACTCAGGATAGCCTGTTTCCACACCCTCCATTATGTACTGAAGAAAAGCGGTCCGGCGCCTCATCAGCACCGGCCGCTTCTGGTTAAACCCAGCGCTTTCGGCAATCAATGACAAGAGACCGTCGGCGGCGATAGCCGCCTTCGCCTCGACTGTCTCCTCCCCCGACGAACTGCGAAGACGTACCCTCACCCCACCAGCAATGTTTTCGGCGCCCAGTCCGGTCGTTTCTGCCCTAACCTCAGCGCCGGCTTTTTCGGCGGCGGCCAATAGCTGGGTTACAAATGCCTCTTTATGGTAGAAAAACCCCCAGGGACGCTCGTTCGGCTTGTAGCGATGGACAGGATTACCGCTGGGCGAAAAGTGAATCCAGTTGAGGTACGGGCGCAGCGTGCCAACATAATCGAGCGAGAAGCCCGGCTTGTAGAAATGAAAGACCGTCTTATCCATCTGGGTCTCAACGCCTACGGGATCAATATAGCCGTCAGCCTTCGTCTTGCCGCTCCCCGACGTACCCGAGCCGGTGATCTTCCGCACGTAAAATATCTGACTGCAGGCACGGTTGATTTCTGTAATCCTCTTCTTCCGCTCAACCACTAAGACCTTAAGGCCGTCCTCCGCCGCCGTCTTCGCCGCCATCAGCCCACCGGGACCACCACCAACCACGATGATGTCATACTTCATGGCCAATAACTCCCCCTGTTAATACTCGCTGAATCACCCGGGACTACACTCTACAAGCCCTCCCGAGGACTTAAAAGTACCGCTACATTCTACAACACAGAGCAACAGCCATAAAGGAATTTCGCGCAACCTTGCCTGAGCACAAGCAAAGAATTACAATTAGACACTGAACTGACTGAGGCGACAGGATAGGGAGAAGGAGGCATTTCACATGACCCAGGATTCCGCACCACAGACCCCGACACCACAACCACAGCCCACGATAAGTGAGCGCCGGAAAAACATGTGGGTTAGCATTATGGGACTTGTCGGACTGGTTGTCCTTCTGGTCGGCGTCCTCACCCCGTATTTTCCCTGGCCGTGGTGGTTGATTGTTGCCCTTATCTTCTGGATTGGGAGCGGCATCCTCGGCCGCTACTGGGGTGTAAAAAAGTGACGGCGCTTCCGCATCAACTCTCCTGACCGGTGTGGATGGGCCATCAGCCATTCAGGATAAACACTCCGATATTCAGCGCCGAGGCGAACGTAACCCATAACACATACGGCACCATCAGCCACGCTGCCGCCCTCGATATCCAGAAGAACCGTACCGTAGTGACGATTATGCCGAACCAGAGCAAGAGAATGACCACCATTCCGAACAGAGGCGACTTCAATCCGAAGAAGATGACCGACCACAGGATATTCAGCACCAGTTGTACAAGATAGGCTAGAAGCGCACCCTTGACACCCAGCGTCCTCAAGCCCCGACGCCATACCAGAAAAGCGGCCACCGCCATCAGGATGTACAGGACGGTCCACGCCGGGGCAAAGAGCCAGTCAGGCGGGGTGAAAATCGGCTTCTGCAGACCGGCATACCATGTTGGAATTGAGCTTGTTGTGAAAATAGAACCGATGGCAGCGGCAAGGAAGACTGCCAGCAGACTGGCTATTATTTTGGCAACATCAGGGGCCCTGGAACTCGAAAGCACATCTCACCTCCCAAGATAATTGTCCTCCTGATTATAGCATTAGACCTCCGTGATGGAACCGTCTTTACGGGAATAACACCAGACCGGGCAACAGGACCCATAAATTAAGGCATCACTCGGCATTGCTTAAGAGTCCTGTCGGGCCGCCGAAATGGTGACTGCACCTGCTGTCCGGCGAGCGAGTTCACCTGACAGAACCTGTATCAATGCGGAAACACCACAGGGTATCACCACGACGCCGGTCATGAAAGGACAGGGCCACAGTCTGAGACAAATTACCGTGGCACTGCTCTTGGCCAGAGCAATGCACCTATCAGCCCGGCCGTAGGTGGCTTCAGCACCTAATGCTTCCGTCAGGCGTCGGTCCCTCAGTTACCAGCATCTCTTTCTGCACCGGAGCCGCCGCGCTTCTCAGCGAAGCACACCGCCCCTACTGCTCGACGCCGCGTTTACCCGGCCACCTAAGGTGATTAAGCGAACACACCAAGAAGACAGCACGAAAACACCAGAAAAAGACTTTCTATATATTGACAGAGCCTACCGAATGTCTTATTATTGCAACAAGTTGCAATAAGGGTGATTCATGTTGTTACCCAAAGAGCACTGAGATTAACCCAACCGCGAAGGGCGACCGTGGACTATATTCACATGACAGAGCAGAGCACCTCAATGCCCAGGCGATAATGGCGGTTCCCCATGTCAGCGAATCAGAGAACGAAACCGACCGTTTCTCGAGCACTCGAACTTCTCAAGAATGGCTGATGCGTTTCCAGAATTGAGTCTAGAACAGGTGCAGTATATCCATGCCGAGCCATGACATCACCACCTGTTACCTAGCAGGTATCGTAAGGAGGATATTCTTGCTCCGGCGGAGAAGGCACTGCGAAAGAAACATGGTTTTGAGATCCACTTCAAACAAACGGTTATGAGCGGACTTTGTAAAATCTGCAATAAATCAAAAAAACAAGTTGCCTATTTTTTACTCCTTATCTGCAATAGGTCGCTATTACAGTAAGATGCAACAAGATGCACACGGTAACTGAACTTTCAAACGATTGCTTTCGAACAATGACTGATGGAAACCGGGAAACAGTTTTCTGATTAGACCGTGCTATGGCAGATAGTTCTGTCTCATCGAGTATTGACTGGTGCGCCAAATGGCAGGAAGACCGCCAGCTCTACACAATTGCTGGTAGCGCGGCAATGGATACTGATTTCTGGAACCGCAGTTGGACTAAACCGGAAAGGTGGAGGGATACGCTGGCAGATAGGTGTTCCTGGATCGTGAGCCGCTTACCGCTGCAACCTGACCTCTCTGTCCTTGACGTTGGCTGCGGTGATGGTGCGCTCACCATTCCAATTGCTCAAAAGGTGAAGTCTGTTACTGCCCTCGATGCATCACCGGTCGCCCTGCAGAAACTGGCTGCCAAAATCACTTCAGGTAGCATAAATAACATACGCCTGATTAACCTCCCCTGGACACAGGTGTCCGTAGGAACTGATATCGTACCCCATGATATTGTTATCGCTTCCTTCGTCATGGCTACACTTGACCTACGCCGTGCTTTACCGCTACTGGATGCTGCCGCCAGTCGATATGTCTTCATTATTGATTCTGTCGGGCCGCGCTACTGGCACTATCCGGAGCTATGGCCGACGGTCCTCCACCGCGAGTTCGTGGCCGCACCTGATTACATTTACATCGTTAATGCCTTACACCAGTTCGGTATCTACGCTGACGTGCAGATTGGCCAATATGAAGCCGCAAATTATTTCACGACCCCAGACGAGGCCGCTACCCACATTCTGGAGAGCCTCAAGGCAGATACCCCGGAAGCGATGACCACCGTCAGCCGTTACCTCGCCCGAAAACTCATTCCTGAAAGGGGCGGCTACTGTCTGCGCTACAGTCAGAAAATTGCCATGATATCCTGGGATAAGAGAAAGGCCTTCCACACTCGGATTTCTTGTAGTAATCCATAATCGAAAGGATGGTTTCCACATATGAATCGCATTTGTTCGGCCCGCCTACTTATTGCCACTGCCCTCTGTACAGTCCTGTTATCGACTGTGCTAACGGCCTGTAGCCCTTCTGCTGATACGGGTACAAGCCAGGAGACAGTCATTATCACTGACCGCATAGGGCGACAGGTTAGTGTGCCTGTCAAAGTCAACCGCATCGTTTCTTTGATGAATGAATGCACTACGGCTGTCCTTACCTTGAAAGCTGGTGATAAGCTGGTTGGCTTAGATACAAGCTCTCTCGCATATCTCCCCAGCAAGAAAGCCTGGCTGGATAACCATCCCGTCGCGAGTGTCGGACAATCGCAAGAGCCAAATATCGAGCAAATTTTAACTCTCAAGCCGGATGTGATCCTCTATTGGGGTGGCTACGGAGGAGCCGACGAAATTCAGCGGCGCTCTGGCGTACCGGTAGTCTGTCTCCACTCCTTCACCACGATCGCCGGCATGAAGGCTAACTATGACATTGTTGGCAGAATGCTCGGTCTGGAAGCCCGGGTCGAAGAGTTGATGAAATACGCCGACGCCCGTTTGTCAGCTATCTCTGCAGCCACAGCTCCACCCGTCAATAAGCCCAAGGTACATCTGTTGTTCTGGTCCTTCTGGAACGGTGTATCTCGTATCCCGATTTACTATGACCCGGTAGACATCGCTGGCGGTTTCAATATCGCCAAGGGCCAGGATCCCAACGTGTACGGCTATTCTGTAAAGGTACCGGTGGAGCAGGTGGTCACCTGGAACCCGGATTTCATTTTCATCCACGCTTACCCCGCCAAGCCGTCCGTCAGTATCGAGACCATACTCAATGACCCGCGCATGAAAACCGTCTCAGCAGTCAAGACCAGGAATGTCTACTACACACTGGGTATGTCAAGCGGGTGGCACTATCCCCGCGTTCTGGTCGAGACCATGTACATGGCTAAGATACTGCACCCCGACCTGTTCAAATCTCTGGACCCGCAGAAGGAAGGCGATGCCGTATACGAGAAATTCTACGGCGTATCAGGACTCTGGACAGCCCACGCTAACTCCGAAGGCTGGCTGGAATACTATGCCCGAATCGGAATAAGCTCAAAGTAAGGGTAACACTGAAAGAATTACCTAGCAAACAGATAGAAAAGGACTATCAGCGCCTGGTCGGCCGTAAATGGGCTTTGATTCTGTGCTGTTTGGTTCTAATGATAGTTATTGTCGGCGTGGCTGCTACTCTCGGCCCCGCTGGACTAAGCATCGGTGACGTCTATGCTGCTATCGCCGCGCGCTTCTTTCCGGGCCACTTCAATGTAAGCCCATTGGCCGACAGCGTGGTCTGGAACCTCCGCCTGCCGCGCATCTTTATGGGGCTGTTAGCTGGCTTTGGCCTCGGTGTGGCCGGTGCCGTCATGCAGGGCGTCCTGCGCAATCCTCTGGCAAGTCCTTTCACATTGGGGATATCGGCTGCCGCCGGTTTTGGCGCCTCGCTGGCAATAGTACTGGGCGTAGGTATTGTTGCAGGTAAGCATCTCATAATAGCTAACGCTTTTGTATTCTCTCTTCTCTGTACTATTCTGATGCTCGCTTTGGCCAGCCGAACGTCCGGTAATCCGGCAACGATGATTCTGGCGGGTGTTGCTCTCGGTTTCCTTTTCTCTGCTGGTACAACACTACTCCAGTATTTTGGTGATCCATACGCGGTTCAAGCTGTTGTTTTCTGGTTGATAGGTGATGTTGGACGCACTTCGTGGGAGAAGCTTTCTCTTGTGGGCATCACACTTCTCGTCACAGCTCCGCTCTTATTCTGGAAATCTTGGGACCTTAATGCAATGTCCAGCGGCGACGAAACAGCAAGAAGTCTGGGGGTTAATGTCACTACTGCACGAATTTCAATGATGGTCATAACCTCACTGATCACCGCAACTATCGTTTCATTTGTCGGCACCATAGGCTTCATTGGTTTGGTGGCCCCTCACATCGTGCGCATGGCCATTGGTGGGGACAACCGCTTTGTCGTACCTCTATCAGGTATGGTAGGTGCGTTGCTTCTGGCGGGGGCGGACATAGTCGCATTGCAGGCCATGGCTCCCATTGTTTTGCCTATTGGCGTCATCACCGCACTAATGGGGGTTCCACTCTTCCTATATTTCATTCTACGGCGAAAGAAGGAGTACTTATGAACCTCAAGGTGCAGGCCGTCACCTTCAGTTACAATAGCACACCGGTCCTGGACAACATCACTTTTGAACTTCAGCCAAGAGAGATTGTCGCCCTGGTTGGCCCTAACGGTTCCGGCAAATCTACCTTACTCAAGTGTATTGATCGCATTCTAAGACCTCAACACGGTAAAATCAGTATTGACTCTCAGGATATACGTAGAATGAGCCAGCAGGAAATATCCAAGAAGCTTGGTTATGTTCCACAAAGAGTAATCTCTGCCTTTCCCCTCAGCGTATTTGAGACTGTTCTCATGGGCCGACGTCCCCATATCGCCTGGAGAACCAGCCAGAAAGATATCGATGCTGTCCTCAAGTCCATTAGCCTGCTTGAACTAGAACACTTAGCGATGCGCGATTTCGCCGAGCTATCCGGTGGTGAGATGCAGCGGGTACTCCTGGCCCGTGCGGTAGCCCAAGAAGCAGGCATCCTGCTTCTTGACGAACCAACCAGCAATCTGGATATCCGTCACCAGATAGAAGCGATGGAAATATTGCGTCAATTGGTCACCGTTAAGAACATTTCAGCTATTGTAGCCGTTCATGACCTGAATCTAGCGGCCCGTTACGCTGATCGTATGATAATGCTATCTGGCGGGCGTATCTGTGCCACCGGCAGCCCCAGTGAAGTGCTTACAGCGGACGGCATATCTAAAAGCTACGGGATACGTGTCACGGTACGAAACGAGAACGGGCGACCTTTTATCATCCCTCTGGGTATTGATACCGGTTCCGTGCCCGTCGCCTAATGCCATATAAGGCAGGAAGCAACGTACCTGCAGTCAGGTTCAGTGGTCCGCGTGACGACTGCAGAGAGCCTAAAGATGACAAATACCCATGTCAATTTCGAAAGACTAGACAAGACCGTCAGTTATAGTCCCCGTATGTGGTGTAAATAGCAGGGCTTGATAATCTGGCCACCGTGTGGTCTCTTTGAAGGAACACAATAACACTTCAAGGGGGAGACCCAGGGAGGGGAGCTATTTCTTGAGCCTGCTTGAGCCGCTTCGGAGAGCGGAACAGGCGCTTCTCTCGGTGGTACAGGAAGCTTAGGTCCTGGGAGTGAGCACCAGGAAGGTGGAGAGCCTGGTAAAGGCGCTGAGAATGACCGGCTTGAGTGACTTTACGCCGATTTATAGGCCACTGTAGATGAGAGATTTCTCGGTTTTAACAATGAATTCCTCCGGGCTAAAGTTCCCCCAATGAGCTGTGTGGCCTTACTCCACCATAATCTATCCTCTAATCTTCGATAATATCTCTGGCTTCGTTAATCGTGCTAAACCAGTTCTGATTCAGACATTCTGGACTGCACCCCTATGATTGGACAGTTAGGGTTAGGAGAGTCTGGCGGGGTATCTCATTATTCTCCTGATTAACCAACAGGTTCTCGAACTCCTCCGGTGGCCGGTAACCAAGCGCTGAATGAAGTCTCTTCTGATTATAGACCTCCTCAAGAAAATAGGGAAGCCTGGTCACCACGTCCTGAAAAGTCTCATACTCCCATAGCTGTACCTCCTCGCATTTCAGTGTCTTAAAGAAGCTTTCCATCATGGCGTTTTCATAGGGATTGCCGGTGCGCGCCATGCTGATGAGAAAGCCACGGCTCCGAAGCTCCACCACGTACTCCTCCGAGGCGTATTGTACACCCTGGTCCGAGTGGTGAATGATGCCGGCACCGGGGTTACGCCTGGCGATGGCCATCCGCAGCGCCTGGAGCGTCAGGGCAGTGTCGAGAGCGGTAGATACGGCGTAACCGATTACCTTGCGGGAATAGGCATCTAGTATGGCCGCCAGGTAGACGAAGCCCGTCCGGATGCGGATGTAGGTGATGTCTGCCAGCCATACCTGGTTTAAGCGGGTGATGACCATACCTTTAACCAGATTGGGATAGCGCGGGAAACGGTGGCGGCTGTCGGTGGTTCTTGCCTTCCGCCGTTTCACCCGGCACAGCAGGTCACTCTCACGCATCAGTCGTAAGACCTTCTTATGGTTTACCCGCCTGCCTTCACGCTTGAGTGCCGCGGTAACCCGCCGGTAGCCGTAACGGGGAAACTCGAGGCAGATAGCTTCAATCCTGTCTCTCAAGTCTGCATCCTTCTTGGCTTTCTCGGTCTTGTCCTTGGGCTTATGGTAGAAGGTACTGGCCGCCAGTTTCAGCACTTTGCACCCCCACCGGACGGCGATGCCGAGACATCCCCATACCCTGATTGTTTGCCGTTTCTCGGGGACCGGCTGAGGGAGTTCTGAAAGGCCTTTTTTAAAACCTCGTTCTCTAATGTCAGCTTGCCCACCAGCCGTTCCAGCTTCTCTACTTTGTCTTTCAGAGCCCCTACCTCGGTAGGCTCGTTGTTGAACCTGCCCCGGCTGTACATGTCCCTCCAGTGGTAAAGCAGGCTGGAGCAGATACTGTATTTGCGGCAGAGTGAGGCAGCGCCTTCACCACTCAAGAATTCCTCAACTACCTGACGCTTGAGCTCTAAGCTGAATTTCCTTTGATTCTTCACGGCAGGGGCCTTTCTTCTCCTCATATTTTACCCTGACCCTGCCAGACTTTCCTAATCCTCCAAACCC
>DAOUCU010000093.1:0-13567 GCA_034431935.1 Dehalococcoidia bacterium
AGCACCGAACTCACCATGACCCGCAACATGCACCTGAGGGTCATCCGGCCTCTGTTAACTATTTCAAGAGAAGAGACCGCTGCCTATTGCTCAAAGCTTAGCCTCGGCCCAAGGACTGATGCATCCAACGCCGACCGGCGTTACCTGCGCAACCGGGTCAGGCTCGAGCTACTGCCGCTGCTTAGGCAGATCAACCCCGAAATCGACCGCACAATCGCCAGACTGGCCGAAGCGGCAACCGAAGCCTACTACCTTGTGCGGACTCAGACTGAGGCTGTCTGGCCAACCATCGCCACCATAAGGAAGGAAAGTGTCACTTTAAAAAAAGCCGAAATGCTATCGCAACCACCGGCTATCCGGGGCGAGCTTATCAGAATGGCTATTGTTCACCTGCTGGGAGAAAGCCGGGACTTTACCGCCAGGCACTTCGAAGCCGTAATCAACATGCTTTCGTCACCGGCGGGACGGACTATTAATCTCCCCCACCAAATCAAGGTCATTACTCACCATGATTCTCTGGTCCTAAGCATGGGCACTGCCGAAGAAAGCCCGTTCCCACCGCTTGAGAAAGAAGTACGAATCCAGATTCCAGGCATCACTACAATGGCCGGCTGGCGGGTAACGGCAACGGTAACCACCACCAACCAACATACCCATAAAGCCAGTTTAACTGCTGTATTCGACATGGATACCACGGGCGACGACCTCACCGTCACCTCACGCCGGCCAGGCGACCGTTTCCAGCCATTAGGAATGTCTCAGCCCAAAAAGCTCCAGGATTTCATGGTAGATGCCCATATACCACGGGCCTGGCGCGACCGCATCCCGCTGGTGAAAGCACAGAACGATATCATCTGGGTAGCTGGCTATCGTATCGGCCACCGATTCCGCACCACTCCAACTACGAAAAGGTTCCTAACCCTCACGTTCCGGCAAACCAAGCCAACGAGCCGTCATGGCTTGCTAAGCCCGGCTAGCGCAAAGCACTCAACCCCAGAGGCCGCGGAGATACAAGCGTTTTCCGCCCGCATGGTGGACGGGCAAGTCCGGCACAGGAGGCATGACAGTTAGCAGTACAGCCAGCCACCGGATAAAAACGACCGTCAGCACCACGGGCTACGAAGGGAAGTGCCACCCCCTCACAATTCGGGAGTCCCGGCGAATCACATTCGCCGGCCGACAGTTCCTGACACGAGGCGTAAGTCATTCCTCTGACTTCAGACATCCGACGCAGACGGCGATGGAAGGCGATCCGCAGGTCATGCCGGAGCATATACCCACGACCTGCCCAGTAGCTTGTGTATTCATATTCCCGTTCGAATCGGGCTGCCGCCTCCGGAGAAATGCTCCGAATTATGCTGCGGACTGCATCCCACGAACCGGTATGATAAAAAGACGGACCACGCCGCGTCTTCCGCAACCGACCGGTGCTGACCACGATATGCCTTACGCCCGCAGCAGCAAACGTGTCCATCAAACTCCTGACTTTCTCTGGCCAGTTTTCTCCGTACAAGGCCAAAAAAAGATGGGGGAAGGCCGGATCAAGCCTCACCACGGTATA
Source organism: Dehalococcoidia bacterium (assembly GCA_034431935.1). Classification (GTDB taxonomy): domain Bacteria; phylum Chloroflexota; class Dehalococcoidia; order GIF9; family JBFMDU01; genus JBFMDU01. Next base: position 1,562 of record DAOUCU010000093.1, read on the forward strand.
TACGCCGCACCGCGACAACTCTGACACCGAGTTAATTCTATCCTTAAACAACGGCGCCTGCGGCGAAAGACGGGCAAGCATCTCCGCTGTCCCTTCAACGGTCACAGCAACCGACTTGCGCGGGAATGCCGCAAAGCCAGGAATCCCCAGCAAGAAGCGCGCGTCGCCCTTGGTGGTCACCACAAACGAAATACCGTATTCAACCAACAACCTCACTAGCCCCGCAGTCTGCATGCGCACTTCGGGCACGTCCTGACATGGGTCAGAAACGTTGGACAGTGACACAGGAGGACAGAGCGACATTCGACGGAGGTCACGCTCGACCAGCTCCGGCAGGTTGCCGTAAACAATCGGCCCCTCAGAGTAGTCCGAGTAAACAGCCTCCCTGGCGTAACAGTAAACGCAATGATGGATACAATGCGCCGGGCCGGGCGGTGTGATGTTAATAACCCAGCAGTGGAAACATTTTCGTTCCGGGCTTGAATAAGGGAAGTCGTGAAAGGTAGACGTCCTCCTGGGAATAACGCGCACTGGCATCGTCTCTAATCTCTATAGCCAGGAACGCAGCCGCCTGAAAGCGTCTATCCTCTCGACATCACCTATTCGGGCGCGTCGGATGGCATCGTGCAGGATATTTATACTGGTATCGTAAGTCCTACGGTCCACCGGATATGGCGTGCCGTCCTTGCCGCCCTGAGCGAAACTGTATCTGGCCGGATCACGCGTACTCACCGGTGCTCCGTAGACCAGCTCGGAAATGAGGCTGAGCGCTCGTAATGTCTTCGGTCCAACGCCAGGCAAAGCCAGCAGCGTCTCAAAGTCCTTTGGCTGATTTTCGTAAGTACTGATAAGCACACGACGGATCCGGTCCGGTTCGACATCCTGCAGGGTGATAAGATGGCGTGACGGCATATCCAGTGTCTTCAGTCTCTTAAACTCACCAAACAGTTTATCGGGGTTCTCAGAAGATACGACCGAAGCGATTGTGTTTCTGGCTACATCGCTTTCCTTAGCTACGAGGTTAAGCACCGTACTGCGTTCCTGGGAACATATTGCCGCATGAGGTTCACACACAAAGTCTCCTACCGTCTCACCGAGCCAGTGGTACCGCCTTGCATACCTGGTTGTTCCGTTCATCCCCTGCTGAACAACTGCCCACTCCCCAGTGCGAGTAAAGAAGAAAGCGTGATGATACAACTGGTAACCATCCTGGAGCGCCGCGCTGTCCACCTTGGCCGACATGCGACTGGCATAGACTAAACTCGAAGGCTCGCATCGGAGCGCCGCCCCGCAGCTTTGAATCTCTGCCGGCGTTTTCCGCGATGTGCGGCCCTTTCCACCAGCCACGAACAATCCGAGATCACGCTCCAGCCCTCTCAAGCCTTGCTTCATAGCCCCACACACGGTGGTGGTAACACCGCTGCTGTGCCAGTCATACCCCAGAACACACCCGAAGGCCTGAAACCAATAGGGGTCGGACAACCGACGGAGCATTTCTATGGGGCCGAACTCTCCCGCTATTATGACCGTTATCTCACGCGCCAGCAATGTCATCCGTGAGAAAAGCCATGCCGGCGCTTTTCCGCCATGCAATGGCAGGTTAGCAATGCCGGTACGGCTGGCGCTCATCCCAAACTCTCATAGAAAAAGGGAGGCCCCGGGCAACTCTTTGTTACAGTCGACTCCGTGACCTCCCATCAGTAACCTGAGACTGTGGACTGACCGTTTCTATGCCCGCAGTTTAGCATAACCTAGTGTCGGAAATGCCGGTAGCCGGTAAAGACCATGGCGATATTGTATTTATCGGCCACGGCGATAGCATCCGCATCCTTGACTGAGCCGCCTGGCTCCATGATAGCGGTAACGCCAGCCTTAGCCAGCAGTTCGACGCCGTCGGGGAATGGGAAGAAGGCATCGGAGCCGACGGCCGCCCCTTTCGCCGCCTCACCAGCACGGTTGACTGCGAGCTGGGCACTGACAACGCGATTTGGCTGGCCGGCACCCATACCAAGAAGCATCTGGTCCTTAGCGATAACAATGGCGTTGGACTTGACATGCTTGACTGCTTTCCAGGCAAAGAACATGTCCCTGAGTTCGGCCTCAGTCGGCGCCCTTCTGGACACGACTCTGGGCTTGAACTCAGCCTCGCCAAAGCTATCCGCCGTTTGAAGAAGCAGGCCACCGCTCACACGGCGTACGTCAAGCGCCGGCGACCTGCCAAGCGCCATCAGATCGGGTAATTCAACGATGCGCAAATTAGCTTTCCTCTTGAGCATCTCGAGCACCCTGGAATCAAACCCCGGAGCAATAATGGCATCGAAGTGTGTCTTGTTGATTTCCTCGCCAGCGGCTAGTGAAACCGGCTGATTACAGGCCACGATACCGCCGAATGCTGACACCGGGTCGCCGCTCAAAGCACGCCGGTAAGCTTCAGCAAGGTCTTGGTGGCTGGCCAGGCCGCAAGGATTGGTATGCTTGATAATAGCCACCGTCGGCAGGTCGAAGTCCTTGACCACGTTAGCCGCGGCGTCCAGGTCCAGATAATTGTTAAACGAAAGCTCCGGACCGTGCAGTTGCCTTGCTGCGGCCAGACCGCTGACCCCGACGCCGATTATCTGCTCGGCATAGAACGCACCCTTCTGGTGCGGGTTCTCTCCGTACCTCAGGGTCGCTATTCTCTTCAGGGCAATTGTCTTATTCTCAGGAAAGAGGTCGCCCTGTCCCAGGTACTGAGCGATAGCAGTGTCGTACATGGCGACGTGCTGGAAGGCCTTCTGTGCCAGCCGCTTCCGCTCATCAATGTTGAGCCCACCCTTCTTGAGTCCGTCGAGCACCATCGAGTAGTCAGCCGGATCTACCACCACGATAACTGACGGAAAGTTCTTGGCCGCCGCGCGTATCATGGTCGGCCCGCCGATGTCGATGTTCTCAAGAGCATCATCCAGAGTCACACCTTCCCTGGAAACAGTCTGCACGAACGGATAAAGATTGACCGCAATCAGGTCAATGGGCTGGATTTTATTCTTAGCCAGCTCTTCAAGGTGCCTGGGTAAGTTCCTCTTGGCCAGTATGCCGCCGTGGACCGCAGGATGAAGCGTTTTGACACGCCCATCGAGAATCTCCGGAAATCCGGTGATTTCCGAGACGCTGCGGACCCTGATACCAGCGGCTTCCAGACCCTTCTTGGTACCGCCGGTACTGTAGACATCAACACCCAAATCGCACAGTCCCCTGGCAAACTCAGCGAGACCGGACTTGTCAGAGACGCTAACGATCGCTCGCATGTATCCTCCTCTTTATTCTTATTTAATGAGCACGCATTCATCTTCAGATGCGGCCCTGATTACCTCTCCGATAACCCTGGCTTCAGGAAGAGACCTGATAAGACGCCGGGTATTGTCCGGGGAAGCCACAAACACCATCCCTATGCCCATATTGAACACATTGAACATTTCATCCACTTTGATTCTTCCCTTCCTTCGGATTAGCTCGAATATCGGAGGGACTTCCCACGTTCCACGGCGGACTCGAATCGCCATGCCGTCCGGCAGAATACGCGGGATATTGTCTATCATCCCGCCGCCGGTGATGTGCGCAATCCCCTTCACCATCCTCAGAACCGGCTTAAGCCGGTTGTAGTAAGACCGATGCGGCTCCAGAAGCGCCTCACCCAGCGTCCGGCCTAACTCAGGATAGAACACCTTTAACTGCGCGGTGTCGTCATCCAGTCTGAAAATCTTCCGAACCAGCGAATATCCGTTGGTATGAAGACCACTGGATGGAAGCCCCAGCACGACGTCACCAATTTTGATAGTCCGGCCGTCAATAATCTCATCCCTTTCGACGACTCCGGTGATGAATCCGACCAGGTCGTACTCCCCATCCGCATACATACCCGGCATCTGGGCCGTTTCACCACCCACCAGCGCCATGCCAACTTCTCGACACGCCTTCGCCATGCCTCTCGCCAGACTTACTGCTACCCTGGTATTCAGCTTACCCATGGCAATGTAGTCCAGAAAATACAGCGGTCTAGCGCCACAGCACAAAATGTCGTTCACGGAATGGCTGACAATATCTACTCCGGCTCCCTCGTGACAGTTCATCGCCGCGGCGATCTTAAGCTTGGTACCGACGCCATCAACGCTTGACACCAGCACCGGGTCCCGATAACCCTTAAAATTAAACATGCTGCCGAAGAAACCGATATCGGCCATGACCTCGGGTCTGAAGGTCTTCCGCGCCTCTTCGGCAATCAGGTGCTTGGTACGTCCGGCCAGATCAAAGTCAACGCCGGCCCTGGCATAGAGTCCCTTACTTGGCATCGGCGCTCCCGGCCGGCGATGCCTCCAGAGCCAGCTTGTCCATCTCAAGTTGCACCGGCACCGGATAGTTCCCGGTGAAGCAGGCCAGACAGAACATATCACGCGGCAGGCCAACCGATTCAATCAGACCGTCCAGGCTGAGATAGCCGAGGGAATCGGCGCCAACAAAGTCACGTATCTCCGGAATGGTCTTTTGAGCGGCAATAAGCTCCCACCTCGTCGCCATATCGACGCCGAAGAAACATGGATGACGTATCGGCGGCGCACAGATACGCAGGTGGACTTCTTTAGCTCCGGCTTTCCTCAGCATATTTACAACCTTGGGTGTCGTCGTCCCCCGGACGATACTGTCATCAACCACGACAACACGTTTGCCGCCGATAATCTCAGGCAAAGGATTGAACTTAAGCCTGACACCAAGGTCGCGTATCCGCTGGTCCGGCTGAATGAAGGTACGCCCGACATAACGATTCTTCAACAGGCCCTCAACGTATGGAATACCGGATGCCTGCGCGTAGCCAATACCGGCGGCCGTCGCCGAGTCCGGCACTCCCATAACAACATCGGCGTCTACCGGGTATTCCCTGGCCAGTATTCTACCCATAGCCTGACGGCAGGGATATAAGAGTTTTCCCTGAATCGCACTGTCCGGACGGGCAAAATAAATGTACTCAAATATGCAGACGGCTTTCCGGTCTGATTCTTCCCGGTAGCTCTTTACCCCATGCTCGTCAATAATGATAATCTCACCTGGTTCGACCTCCCTCAGGAACTGAGCGCCGATATGGTCTAGAGCGCACGTTTCCGAGGCGATGATCCAGCCCCCATCATAGGCACCGAGGCACAGCGGCCGGACGCCCAGCGGGTCACGTACCCCGACCAGCTTGTGTTTAGTAAGTATTGTAAGGGAATACGCCCCCTTAAGCCGCCTCATGGCGTACCTGATTTTGGCCACCAGCTCACGCTCAGGAGAAGCCAGAATAAGGTTAGCTATGACTTCAGAGTCGGTAGTAGTCTTGAAGCTAAATCCCCTTGAAATCAGCTCCTCCCGAAGTTCCTTGCTATTGACGATGTTGCCGTTATGGGCCAGCGCGATCTCATCACCACCCCACCTAGACATAAGCGGCTGGGCGTTACAGAGCCTGTTGGAACCGGTTGTCGAATAGCGGTTGTGCCCGATAGCGATATATCCGGCAAGATGGGTCAGGTCTTCCTCAGTGAACGCCTGGGAAATGAGCCCCATACCGGTGCGAACTGATATCTTTTCCCCGTCGCTGGTGGCGATACCAGCGCTTTCCTGGCCGCGGTGTTGAAGTGCGAAGATTCCAAAAAAGGTTAAACGAGCGACATCCACGCCCGGGGCGTAGATTCCAAAGACGCCGCAGTTCTCTCGTAAGCCCTGCATGGCAGACTGCTAATTATACGCTTGACAAGTGCGTCGGTCAACGACTGACGATACGTTGAAGCCACGTTTGGGCCACGTTCAGTGCGGACTCATCAAGACGAAGGCGGTGACCAGCACCCGGCAAGACGACCAGTTCCTTGGGATCACGGGCGGCTGCAAAAAGGCGCCGGCCATGGTCAAGCGGCACGGTATCATCCCGGTCACCATGTAAAATCAGAATCGGACGCGGCGAAATACGCCCAATACAGTTAACCGGTGAAACAATCCCGAAACCTTTCGCCCACGCAGAGATATCCTCAGGGAAATCCCTGTCACGGATGAGACCAATCTTACGCAGGTACTCCACGAAAGGTTCTGCCCTGGCCGGATCAACCAGCCCGCTGAAGTCGGCCGGGCTGGCCATCAGGACCAGAAAGGCAATATCCTCCTCTTCGGCGGCGACACAGGCGGCAACCGCACCGCCGGCGCTCGACCCCATAAGACCCAATCTCGCAGAATCTACCTCACTCAGTGAGGCCAAGTACTTCACCACCGCCTGCAGATCGCGCTTCCAGCCGAGGATATCAAGATTACCACCACTCCGGCCCGCCCCACGAAAGTTAAAGATAGCCGTGGCGAAACCGGCCTCGCATAACCGCCGCGCCAGATTAGCATAACGCAAGTCCGTAGGGTCGTATTGCGCCGCAGGGATGCCATGACATAGACATAGACCGGGGTAACGACCATTTCCAGCCGGGATGTAGACCTCACCGGCTATCCCGATACCATCGACCGTAAGTGAAAAGTCCCTTTTTTCCATGAGACAGGCTACTCCTTACAGGACATATCCAAACCAGGTCAACCCCAGCAATCCCCAGGAAAGCACAAGGACCAGCACCCACAGGGGCATGCTCCACGACATTACTGCTCTCCCGTCGAGAGGACCTATCGGCAGGAGATTGAAGGCAGCCAGCCAGAGGTTAATCTGGAAACCATATGTACCTATTAGACCAGCAATCCCACCAAGTCCTGACAGGAAGTAGAACACTACCGCCAGCGCTAAGTTTGAGACCGGCCCTGACAGGCTGATGATACCCTGCTCCCGCGGCCTGGTGTAAGCAAAGATATGCACCGCCCCCGGGGCAGCAAACAGGAACCGGCCCATCGTAAGGACTGCCGAGGCAAGCGCGATAATCAGGCCCATCCTCCAGAGCCGAAACTCGGCACGAAATCCGTACTTCTGAGCAACCAGCTTGTGGGCAAGCTCATGAAAGATGAAACCGGAACCGACGCCAATAAGGCTTACCATGAAGAACAGTGGAAACCGGGCCGGTGCCGTAAAAAAATAGCCAATTGAGAAGCATAGTCCGAGCACAAGCCACGCGATAGCGAGTTCCTTAACCTCAGTTCTGGAAAACACGTGATTTTTCCCTTTCAAGCCACGGTAAACGTGAGCAGGAATTCCCGGTTCCCCGAGTCCCCGAGTATCGGCGAGGCGGTCAGACCGCCGAGGACAAACCGGTTATCGGCCAGCCATGCCACAAAGCGGCCGAGTATCCGGGCATGAACCTGCGGGTCCCTGATGACGCCGCCTTTGCCGACCTCTTCTCTCCCGCCTTCGAACTGCGGCTTCAGCAGGACGACCATCAGACCCGGCTTCCTCAAGTGCTCGGCAACGCCGGGCACGACCTTGGTCAGTGATATGAACGAAACGTCAATGACCGCTATGTCCGCCTTCTCCGGCAATTCGAATTTTTTGCGGGCATTGACGCGCTCCATTACCACCACCCGCGGGTCCTGCCGCAGGCGATAGTCGAGCTGACCGTAGCCAACGTCAACCGCGTATACACGGCTGGCACCGTGCTGGAGCAGACAGTCGGTGAAACCACCGGTAGAAGCGCCGATATCAAGCGCCACCAGCCCGGTGGGATTAACGCCGAACTCATCCAGGGCATAAGCCAGCTTCAGACCGCCGCGGCTCACGTACGGCATCCGGCTGACCAGTTCAATCGCGGAATCTTCAGGTACCAGCTTCGCCGGTCTTGTAGCTCTTCCCCCGTTAACAAGCACCGAGCCGGCCATTACCATCGCCTGGGCCCGACTCCGGGTCTCAACAAGTCCCCGGGCCACCAAGAGGCTGTCCAGACGCTGTTTCGGCGCCTTTTTAGAAGAGCCCGTCACCTATATAGCCGACTCCGAGCAAGAGCTGGGTAAGCAGGATCACAAGAACGTTGGCCCCGAGCGCCGGGACCAGCCGCGACGGGTCCTCATACTGTCCGGCGCCACGTATCGCCTTCAAAGCAAACGGGATGGTCAGGAACCCAAGCAGCGCCGCCGGCGGAAGTCCTGGTAATCCGACCAGCCTCGCCACTACACCGCCGGCTATCCACAGATACATAAGGATGGTAAGACCGGCGTAGAGCCGCGACGCCTTCCGTTTACCCATGATCATGGGGAGCGTCCGCTTGCCGCCAGTTGTATCAGCCTCAACATCGGGGAACTCGTTCAGAAACAGCAGATTGCACACCAGAATCCCCGACGGTATCGAGGCCACCACCGCTGGCCATGTGTATGCCCCGGTCTGGACATAATAAGCGCCCAGGACCGGCAGTGTCCCGAGACCGAGGCCGGCCGCTATCTCTGCCATACCGTAGCCAACCTTTGTCAGCTTCTGAGTATAAATAAGAACGCAAATAGCGCCAACCACCAACAGCGGAAGCAGGCCCCAGCCGGAGACAAACAGGAAATAAGCCCCTATCGGTACTGCCGCTACAAAGGCAGCCATCCCATAAATTAGAGCCTCCCTTGGCGACATCAGGCCCGCCGGAAGCATGCCGCTGCCGCCGCTAAACGGCGTACGTACCGTATGCAGGTCGACTCCGCTCTTGTAGTCAAAGTAATCGTTCAGCACATTGACGCTGATGTGTAGTGATACCAGCCCGATCATCGCCAGCAGTCCCCGCCAGAGGTTGAAATGGCCATCGGTCCAGGCCATCGCCGTGCCCAGAAACACTAGCACCACCGATAGCAGCAGAAACTGTGGCCGGGTCTCGAAGAAGTACAGCTTGAGCTTATTCATCTCGAAACTCTCCCTATATCCAGAATCAGCATTCACCGCCGGCGATTGCCTGACTGAAGGCATAGATTAGCACGTAACCAGCCCGATGACAACCAACACCCTTCCGTGTCAGTTCACCGGTTACACATTGCCGGTAATAGCCTTCAGAGCCCTTTCGAGTTCATCCGGCAAACCGACCGTGAATTCGCGGTATTCCCCGCTTGACGGGAGCCGAAAGCCAAGCCGGAACGCGTGCAAAAACTGCCTGCTAAGGTACGGCGACCCAGCCCCGTAGACGCTATCGCCGACAACCGGAAATCCGATGGCGGCCATATGGACCCGTATTTGATGAGTCCGGCCGGTCTCAAGCACAACCTCAAGCAGGGTGAAATCGCCCAGATACTGCCTGACCCGGTAGCGCGTGCGTGCCTCCCGGCCGCTTCTTACCACGGCAATACGCTGTCGCTGCGACGGATGCCTGCCCAACGGCGCCTCGATTATCCCCTCCTGCGGAGACAGCCGTCCCTTAACCAAAACAAGGTACTCTTTTTGCACCGCTCGGGCCCTGAACTGCCCGACCAGGTTCTCCCGGGCATGATTATTCTTGGCCACCACCATCAGCCCCGACGTATCCTTATCAAGACGGTGGACGATTCCCGGACGGAGCGAATCCGCAGTCGAAGTAAGCTCCGGACAGTGATGAAGTACTGCATTCAAGAGTGTCCGGTCGGGATGACCAGCCGCAGGATACACCACCATCCCGGCCGGCTTGTTCACCACCAGCACCTCACTATCCTCATAGACTATGTCAAGAGGCAGGTCCTGCGGAATCAGCGAGCTCTGCGGCGGGGGCGGGAGTGTCACTTCAACGGCATCGCCTCGTTTCGGCCGCAAGCCTGGCTTCACCAACATACCGTTGAGACGCACGCGTCCCTGCTCGAAGAGTTTCTCGACGAAGGAACGCGAAAGGCCGGCGCAACGGCTGACGATATAACTGTCCAGACGGCCGGGCGAACCCGACACCTCCAGCCTGAGTATCCTGGGCTCAACGTTTTTCGCCGCTCTGTTCAACTTTCCTCAAAACAAAGACAAGGAAATAAATAAGTATCAGACTGCCTGTGGTAATGGCGGAATCAGCGACATTGAAGAATGGCCAGTGGAAATCACCCCAGAGGTGGACATCAATAAAGTCCGTAACGTAGCCCAGAAGAAAGCGGTCAATAAGGTTGCTTATAGCTCCGGCGAGAACGAGACTTATGGCAACCAGAGCCAGGCGACTCGGCGGTGACAGAAAACGGTAGAAAAGCAGAATGGCAATTACTCCGGCGGCACCGACTACCGAGAGCAGGACTCTCTGGTCAACAAATAGGCCGAATGCCGATCCGGTATTCTGAACATAAGTCCATTGAAGACGCCAGATTACCGGTACCGATTCTCCAGGCGTCATGCTGGTACGGACCACAAACTTGGTAAGCTGGTCTAAAACAATAATGGGGACTGCCGTTATCAAAAGCAGCCAGCGGCGCATGAAACTACCTTGCTCGTGTCCTGGCATCCCCAGCCCGTTTCATCTTGCAGGAAAGGCAAAGAGACGCCTGTGGTAATGCTTCGAGGCGCGCCGCTTCAATCGCTCGCCCGCACGAGTCGCAACGCCCGTAAGTCCCGGCTTCGAGTTTCTCCAGCGCATGCTCAACCTCAGCCAGCAGCGCCGCAAGTCTCTGCTTCAACGCCAGTGTTCTTTCCATCTCGAACGTCGCGCTCGCCTCTTCCTCTTGCTTCCCAAAGGGACTCCCTTCACGCCGCCCCACGTCCGAAGAAGCGCGCAACTTCAGTTCCGCCAGCTCTGAGAGCAGGCGGCTCTTCTCCTTTTCAAGAAGCTCGCGCTGTTTATCGTACTGTGCCATGGCGAAGCTACCGCCGGCCGGAATACCAGACAGACTTTGTCGCTCATGATTATATCAGCAAGGCACAAGACAAGTCGCACCACTGTCGAATTCAGAAAGGTCTCCCCACTCATTGACTTGACCCACCTCGGACGCTATACTTCACAGCACATTCCTAAATTCGGGGAGGTGCTTAATGAAGCTGTCCTGCCTCCAGGAGAACCTTAACAAAGGCCTGAGCATCGTCAGTCGGGCCGTCGCCACCCGAACCAGCCTGCCGGTTACCCAGAACATCCTGCTGGCCACTGACGAATCAAGGCTCAAGCTGACAGCCACCAACCTGGAGATGGCGATAACCTGCTGGATCGGCGCTAAGATTGACAGAGAAGGCGCCATCACTGTTCCCGCCCGTCTCCTCACCGAATTCATCGCCTCCCTGCCCAACGAGAACATCAACCTTTCCCTGTCGGAACGGACTCTACAGCTTAAGTGCGCCCGTTTCGAAGCCCGCCTCTCCGGCATCACCGCCGAGGACTTCCCACCGATTCCCAAAATAGGCGATGGCATTAATACCAAAATCAGCGTTGAGGCAATTCGCGAGGCCATCCGACATTCCGCTTTTGCCGCGGCCACTGAGGAATCGAGGCCGGTGCTTACCGGCGTTCACTGCGATTTTGACGGCGATAAGCTCAAGATGGCGGCTGCCGACGGATTCCGTCTGGCAGTCTATACGGCGTCACTTCTTTCGCCGATTACCGCCAGGACAGCCGTCATCATACCGGCACGCACCCTCAACGAACTGAGCCGTTTTCTAACCGATGATGAAGAGTCCGTGGCCATCAGCATTAACCAGCAAAAAAGCCAGGTGCTCTTTCGGCTTAAGAACGTGGAGTTGGTCTCACAGCTTCTCCAGGGCACCTTCCCCAACTATTCCCAGCTCATCCCTCAGGGATACTCGACCCGGGCGGTCGCTGATGTCGCCGAGTTCCTGCGGGCCACCAGGATGTCGGCCATCTTTGCCCGCGACTCCAGCGGCATTGTCAGGCTTGTCATCAGCCCTGGAGCTGAGACCAAGCCCGGCAAAATGACCGTATCCGCTCGTGCCGAGGAAATTGGCGATAACACGGCCGAAGTCGATGTCCTTGTCGACGGCGATCCGGCCAAGATTGCCTTTAATTTCAAGTATATGACTGATGTGCTGAGTGTCCTGAGTCAGAGCCAGGTAGCCCTGGAAATCACCACCTCATCCAGCCCCGGAGTCATCCGCCCCGTCGGTACTGACAACTACGTACACGTCGTTATGCCGATGTTTGTCCAGTGGTAGGTCCACTCACCAGGCCGGGTTCCTACTAAAAC
>DAOUCU010000094.1:0-2476 GCA_034431935.1 Dehalococcoidia bacterium
CTTCGACCGGGTGATAAAGCTTACCAGACCAAATGTGGAACAGCGCCGGGAGCTTATCGACCGGCTCTGCCGGCGGATACCGCTGGATGAATCGGCCAGGGACTACATCGCCCGGCGCTCCGAGGGGTACACGCCGGCCCAGCTCCAGGAAATCGTCTTCAGCCTGGCCATCGAGCACGGGGAGCCGGGTACCGGTGATACGCCGCTGTCTGTCGGCATCGATATCATCGACCGGGTGATGTCCCGGATAAACGGCAGGGATAAGTCCGGGCTGGGGTTTAAGACCGGCAATAACGGGCACCAGCCGGCTTCGGTGCTGCCTGTCAACTAGATGAAAGAAGCGGCAGTGAAAGGGAAGGCAAAAGTTGGAGCAACCGCGCCCGGCCCGGGCCGCTGGCCCGTGTACCCGTCCAGGACCGGCGGGCTGAAAGATGTAACGAGGACTTCCGATGTTGCCGGAATGCCTGCTATTCTGGTCAGCCGGGACGATGCACGGCCCTTCAATTACTTCAGCAGGGCCCGTAGATCCGCCTCGAGACGCTTCCATTCGGAAGGATAGAATTGGTTCGGTACCGCCTGTATGCCGTCACCGCTGTCAGAAAGACGGTAGTAGCAGCTCACAAACTCATTACCCAGGATTTCCCTCACTTTCCTATCGTAGGTGTTGGTCTCCCTGAAGGTAATGTAGAAGGGTCTGATGGAAGGGTCCGCACGCTTGGCTTCAGCGAGTTGCTGCCTGAAGCCACCGATGGACTTGTAGCTATAAAATCCGTGATGTTTGACTTCAAATAGGGCCGCCGGCTTCTGCGACCTCGCCAGTGCGAGATCCCATTTCATTCCTCCGAGTGGCAGCTGCCGCTTTACTGCCCATGGGGGCGCCTTAAAGAATTCCGTGAGGATTTCAAGCCACTTATTCTCAAATGCTTTCCCGAGACGTTGGTTTGAGCCACCGGCATCTTTGACACGCTGAAACTCCTCGAGCCAGCTGTCGCAGAACTTCTTGAAGTCTGGTAATTTCGGACCAGTCGACGATGACATCGTGTTTGCTTCCTCAAACCCTTCAGTAACAGGCCCATCATCCTGTAGCAACCATCTTATATATGTATCTGACTGCAAAGTCAATAGCAGCGCAGCGTACCCCGGTGTACTGCCAGGTGTCCTATCCTGCACCCGAGGTGGGCGACCGGGGTAAGGAGACTGACGGCCGTTCAGAATTGGAGCTACTGACGGGATAACCGGTCCCTGCAACTTCGCAGGCGGCCACAGCAACTTGTGCTTTCGTCGCAATTGCGGGTGCTGCTAACCCGGAAGCCTTTCCTGGGTAATCCTTTCATCCTGTAGAATAGCCCGGACATATGAGGGTCCTCTGACCTGGCTCTCGCCCTTTCTTACCGCTTCTACGTTTAAATCCGAAGGGCAATTGACAGAATTCCTCTGCATCATATCGTAAACCTGACTGAAATTACTTTTTCCCAAACTTTGATTAACAGTTCTTCCGTCTCTTTCTATCCAGACTGTCGCTCTGGACTGCACCCGGTAGCTAAAGGGTTTGCCTGTCTTGGTTCGGAATTCCGTCTGTTCTGCTGGCTGTGTCTTCGGCAATGCCCGGTACCACGCCCTTCCATTTCCCGGCCTGACCCCAACCACGGCAAGGAAATCGCTGCGGCTGTAGGCTTCCTTCTATTCTTCGCACGGCAAGGTACGATTCAGGCTCCGCGGAGAGTGCGTCCGCCGGCTGGTAGCAGCTACCACCCATAACGGGAGTGTTGTTCCTTGAGTTTGTCTCTTGGAGTCATTGACAAATCACCATACCGAAGCTTAACATTCGTGATGAAGGTGTCAAAGGTGATATAAATGGGACATGTACGCATCAGTATAGAGGATAGTCTCCACAAAAACCTCAAACGACGGGCTATTGATGAGGGAATTCCCATGAGAGAGCTCCTGGTCAAAGCTCTTGAGGAATATGTGGAGCGTAATCCACCTTTGCCATCCCCAACCACACCAAATCAGCCTGTTCATACCAAGGTTAAGCCGGGGAGAATACGCCGCAGTGTCCGAGACAGCGGATAGGATCAGGTCTTTAGTCGGCCAGAAGGTTGTGCTGGAAAGCCATTTTCCCTACCCGGTACTGGTGGAGGCGGTAAAGCCTTTGGGGAAACTGCTGGCACTCCAGGTGCGTGCCGATGATGGCACCATCAAGGAAACATTCCTTACAGCCGAAGAAGCCGAAGGATTAGTCAAGACCGTGGTCTCCACGCCACAACAGGTGGCGCAACTGGCTTCGGCTCAAGACCTCCGCCTGTTTATCGAATCCCACCGTATCGGTCTGGCATATGCGTATGACCCGCTATTTGCTGTCAGCCTCTCCGGTATTCGCTCCCTGCCGCACCAGATTGAGGCGGCATACGGGCAAATGTTACCTCAGGCTCGTCTGCGCTTCCTGTTGGCCGACGACCCGGGTGCCGGCAAGACG
>DAOUCU010000095.1:0-13088 GCA_034431935.1 Dehalococcoidia bacterium
GCCTTGGCGTGAGCGCCCGCCTGAACTCGCAGATTGCCTGGGTTATCAGTTCCCTCCTGGCAACCATCGGCGGCATCCTCATCGCTTCGGTACAGGGAGTAAGCCCCCTGCTGGGCGAACTGGCGATATCAGTCCTGGCAGTAACGATGCTGGGAGGTCTGGACTCCCTGGTGGGATGTATTGCCGGCGGTCTGGTGTTGGCCATCGGCGGCAACTTAGCCAGCTATTATCTGAACACGTACATCCAGGGCATCAGCGAGGTCTTCGGCGTCCTCCTGATACTGCTGGTCCTTCTAATAAGGCCAGCCGGACTCTTCGGCAGTAAGTCAATTGACAGGGTCTAAGACGATGAGGACGCGTGGTAAAATCAAACGGGACTACGGGCGCGAACTGGCGGTGGTCCGCACCAGAACCCACTGGTTCATCCTGGGCGTTTTTCTCATCTTCCTCGGCATTTTACCGACCATCCTCACCGCCACTGACAACAACAGCTGGCTCACCTGGCTGAACTTTACCCTGATTACCATCATCGCCGTTCTCGGACTCAACATCACCACCGGCATGGCCGGACAGGTCAGCCTCGGCCACGCCGCCTTTATCATGGTCGGCGGCTACACACTGGGCATCCTGACCACAAAAATGGACTGGCCCTTCTGGCTGGCCCTCCCTGCCGGGGGGATCATCACCGCCGCTGCCGGGCTGGTGGTCGGCGCACCATCGGTCCGCCTCCGCGGCTTCTACCTGGCGATAGCTACCTTAGCTTTCCTGTTCGTTGCACAGTTCATCATCAAGCACCTCGATATCACGAACGGCATCCACGGCCTGATTGGCATACCCGCGCCGGCTATCGGCGGCTTCAAGATTGACACTGACTTGAAGTGGTACTATCTCATCCTCCTATTGGCCATCGGGGGCGTGATATCTTCCGTCAATCTCACCCGCTCCCGGCTGGGCCGGGCCTTTTCTGCCATACGCGACAACGACATTACCGCGCCGAGCATGGGCATCAACGTCTACCTCACCAAAGTCACCGCCTTCTTCATCGGCTCGCTCTACGCCGGCATTGCCGGAGGCCTCGGGGCAAGCTACCTCAGCGTCATCAGGGTGGACCAGTTCACCGTCTTCGACTCCATCTGGTACCTGGGTATGGTTATCATCGGCGGCGCCGGAAGCACGGCGGGGACGGTGATGGGAGTCCTCTTTCTGCGGCTCATCAGCCAGTGTCTCCACATCGTCAGCATGGGCTCGTGGTTACCCTCACTCGGCGCCGGTTTCTGGACGTCCATTAACTACGCCATCTACGGGGCGACCATCATCACTTTTGTGTCGTTCCAACCCTACGGCTTAATCGCCATCTGGCGCAAATGGCAGGCGCAGTACAAGCGCTGGCCCTTCGGATGATACGGAGAGAAATGCTCCTTAAGGTCAACAAAATCGAAGTCAAATATCTGGGCGTGGTACTGGCACTCAAAGACCTGACCATGCAAGTCGAAGGCGGCAGGGTTGTTGCCCTGCTCGGCAGTAACGGGAGCGGCAAGTCAACCACCCTGAAAGCTATCTCCGGGGTTTTGGCAACGGAAGACGGCAAGCTGACCGAGGGCACAATAGAGTTTGACGGGCACCGCATTGACAGAAATGACCCGGAGACCATCGCCAGGCTCGGGATTTGCCACGTCATGCAGGGGCACCCGGTCTTTTCTCAGCTCACCGTCGATGAAAACCTGCAAATGGGCGCATACCTCCGGCGGGACAAAGACGGCATCAGGAAAGACATGGAGCGTGTCTTCAGCTATTTCCCCAGGCTCCAACCACTGCGCCACCGTCAGAGCGGATATCTCTCCGGCGGTGAACAGCAAATGCTGGTTATCGGACGCGCCCTGATGATGCGCCCCAGGCTGATGCTCCTCGACGAGCCATCGCTCGGCCTGGCCCCGGCAATCATCGCCGACCTTTTCCCGATTCTCAAGCGCATTAACAGAGAGGAGGGAACCTCGCTTCTTGTCGCCGAGCAAAATAGCGCCGCCGCCCTTTCAATTGCCGATTATGGCTATATCCTGCAGAACGGCACTGTGGTTGCCGAGGGCACTACCGAGCAGCTGAAGACCAGCGGGCGGCTCAAGGAATCATACCTGGGAACAAACGGAAGGGGCACCGCCATGGGCTACTATCGCTCCCTTGCCGAAAACGCGCCCGCCCCGGGCAGTACCCCTCCTAATCGGCTACCCTGATTGTACCCTACTATTTATCCACGCCTTCGAAGATTCTCGGTGTGCTAATCCAGCCACCAACACCCACGGTGCCGTTTTTGGTGTACTGGTGCATCTTAATGGTGGATACACCGATGCGCTTGTCCGGCCCGAATCCAAAGCCCTCCATATTGCCCCAGGTGTCTATCTTAGTCGCCTTGTTAAGGGCGTTAAAGATCGCCTCTGAGGTTATCTTATCGCGCCCGACATCGGCAGCCGCCTGCTTGATGACGACCCCGAGAAGTGCCTTAAGGGTAATAACTATCCGATTGTCCGACCATTTATCCGTTTTACCGCCAAATGCCCAAATATCGGTGTACATACGCGAGGCCTGAGTCTTATCTGCATACGGGCTTTCCGCCCGGTACTGGTAGAAGCCCTCAGCCTGATCACCGACAATTCTGAGCAGAGGCTCGGACTCCGTGAACTCGTTAAAGGAGAATGGTATCTTGCCCGCCAGCCCGAGACCGCGCCAGTCGCGGATGGCCAGCGCCGCCTGCTGTGTGGTCGCCATCATCCAGACGCGGTCGACATTGGCATCTCTTATCTGGAGGAACTGGGGCTTCAGGTCCATCGCCGTCATCGAGTAGGTGACCGGTACGAAGTCGGCGCCCTGCCTGCGTGCCCAGGCTTCAGCGGCGCGCCACTGGAGGCCGGACGGCAGGTCCCAGTAGATAACGCCAATTTTGGCTTTACCTTTCATCTCAGTCAGGACGTTCTTAACGTAAGCGGCGAAAGCATCGGCGGTGGGAACACCCATACTGAAAAACCGCCCGGGCGGGACAAATCCGCGGTTATCAAGCGCCGAATGGGTAATGATGACTGCCTTGTCCGCTTCAATCTGGGACTTGGCGCCCAGATAATAGTAGTCCTCGACTACCACGTACAGGACTGGCTTGAAGCTGTCCTTCAATTCCTTGTAAGCGATGACGGCGCCATCGGGTGTTCCCTTATTATCAATGGTCCTCCATTCGAGTTTGATGCCGTCGATACCGCCCTCTTTCTCGTTAATGTAGCGCATCATGAGCTCGTCTTCCTCAAGGGCTGCCTTGACCGCGGCCGCCGCCGGGCCGGTCAAGCCGCCCATAAGACCGATGCGCACTGTAGCTGCCGGCTGAGACGACGGGGCACACCCATTAGCGCCGACAGCCAGCAATGCCGCCAGCGTGAGGCACATGGCCACGAGAAGTACTCTAACCGCTTTGCTCACAGATACCTCCTTATTTTAAGAATAAATATACATAAGGGAGCCGACTCCCTGGAGCATCCCGCGGGGCTACGACGGCACCCCTCAGGCATAAAAGCTCATCCCTACCATCGGCCCGGTGGCACTGCACATCACCGGAGTATATTCGGAAACGAACAGCTCGGCACACTTGTATCGCGAGGCTACCAGCTGCTTTAGCTGTTCGCCATCTTCCGGACGGTTGGAATAGTGGACAATCACGTGAAGAGGGTTCTTAATGTCCACGTACTTCTTGACCATATCCACCATCTTATTGAGGGCTTTTTCCTTGCCACCGACCCGACCCACCACCTCAATCATGCCGCTGTCATCGACAAAGCCGATGATAGGTTTCACATTCAGCATTTCGCCGATGTTGGCATTTTTCGGGGCACGGCCGATCTTAATCAGGTATTTGAGCGTGTCCAGTACCGCCAGATAGATAACTCGCGAGCTCATGTCATCAACAATCTTGAGGACCTCGCTTACCGGCTGTCCCGCTCGGGCCGCCTTAGCGGCCTCGAGCACGATAAACCCTAGGGCACCGGCAGAAGTCCGGCTATCGATGATATGTATGTTAACGTCAGGATGATCCGCCTTGACCAGCTTGCGTGCCAGATAAGCTGACTCAAAAGTAGCGGTAAGCGCTTTGGATACAAGGATACAGACTATGTTATCGGTTGCCATAGCCAGCTCGCTGAATACGGCAACGAAATCCCCCGGGTTACCGGCGGCAGTAGTCGGCTGTTCGCTTAGTGTCAGGAATTTCTCCCAGAACTCGGCCGGAGAGATATCTATCAGGTCGCGATAGACCCTGCCGTTCATGACCATGCCGACAGGTACGACCCGGATGTCGTACTCCTTGAGAAACCCAGGGGGGAGACAGCTGGTGCTGTCGGTAACGATGGCGACTTTGGACATTGCTATCAGATTGATTGCGGGCGCCCTGATGATACCTCGTTATCCTATGCTCACAAATCGGAGGTATGATACCACATCAGCTTATGGTGTCAAGCCGTCTTCAGGATGCCGGGCTTAAACCATACCCCGGATTCTTCGGATAGCTCTTCCAGCCTCCAGTATGCCATCTCGCGGTCTTAATCGTGACGCAGCGTCCGGCGGAGGAAATTTCACGAAAATAAAAAGGTCTACAGGTCTACCGGCACCGTGAGTATGATTTGGTAAATACCACTACGAAATATTACTCTTGACACGCTGGCATACCACCACTTGCTTTTTTTAAATCGGGTGCTATACTATTCGACAATTTGTGACCGAGGAGGCCTTTTCTTGCTAGGAGACTTCGGCTTCGTAGGCATTCTGCTTCTGGTCTCGATAGTTGTTGCGGTCCTTCTGCCGCTGATACCGTTAATACTTTCCTGGTTCGGCATTGTGCCGCGCAACCCGGGCAGGGAAAAGAACTCCACTTACGAGTCCGGCATGAAACCCACCGGCCAGGCGTGGAGCCAGTTCAATTTTCGCTACTACTTTTTCGCTCTTCTCTTCGTCGTCTTCGATATCCTCACTGTTTTTCTATATCCGTGGGCAGTCAACGTCAATAAGCTGGGTGCCGCCGGTCTCATCGCCGTTCTCGCCTTCTTTGCGGCCATCGCCGTCGCTTACATCTATGCCTGGTTCAAGAAAGCACTCGAATGGAAGTAGTCGGACTCGATTCAATCAAGGAACTGGACAGCAGTGAGGGGCAGGATATCAACTCCCTGATCGAGCGGAGCCGCATACCCCTCGCCGACCCCGACCGGTGGCTCGATGAAGACCTGAAACGTAATGTAGCTATGATAGCCACTGACGCGGTCCTCAACTGGGGCCGCCTTAATTCTATCTACATGCATGCCACCGGTCCGGCCTGTTGTATCTTCGAATTCCTCAGCGCCTTCACCGCGCGCTTCGATGTTGCCCGGTTTGGCTGGGAAATCTTTCGTCCCTCGCCGCGCCAGGCCGATGTCTTTGTCATCGCCGGCACCGTCACCTGGAAGATGGCGGTGCAGTTGCGGCGGCTCTACGACCAGATGCCGGAGCCGAAGTGGGTGGTCGCCATGGGCGCCTGCGCCATCAGCGGCGGCACCTTCCGCGAGTCCTACAGCGTTGTGCCGGGCGTAAACCGCATTATGCCGGTTGATGTTTATGTACCCGGATGTCCGCCAAGGCCCGAAGGATTTCTTTACGGGATGCTCATGCTTCAGGAAAAAATCCGCAGGAGTAGCTCCAAGAAACAGATACTCGAGGGAACTTACAAGTTTAAGCAGAACTTCCGGCAGTTTCCGGCGGGGAACCATTAGTGTTTCTAAGGCAGCGATGACAGTAGTCCTGAAAAGTGAACAGATAGCCAGCCAGATTGCCGCGGCCTTCCCCGGCGCCGATGTCAAAGCGGATGGGCCGGCGGTAGTCGTGGCCCCCGATATGGTGAACAAGGTCTGCGCCTTTCTCAAAAGCGCCCCGGGGCTGGAATTCGATTATCTGCAAAACCTTACCTCAACGGACTGGATGGACTACTTCGAGGTAGTCTATCACCTCACCTCACTCAAGCATAACCACAGTATGGTGCTCAAGACCCGTTGTTTCGACCGCAACAATGCCGAGGTCGCCTCCGTCACCGGCGTCTGGCGCGGGGCAGACTTTCAGGAACGCGAGGTCTATGACCTCATGGGCATTAAGTTCACCGGGCATCCCAACCTCAAGCGGATCCTTCTATGGGAAGGCTTCCCGGGGCATCCTCTACGGAGGGACTACCTGTAATGAGCCTCCAGACCCAGGAACTGTTACTCAACGTCGGCCCGCAGCATCCGTCCACCCACGGCGTCGCCCGGTTCCGCGTCTGGCTGGACGGCGAGGTAGTCACCAATCTTGAGCTGGTCGTAGGTTATTTACACCGTGGCATAGAGAAGCTGGCTGAAACGCGAACCTATACTCAGGTCATCCCGCTCACCGACCGGCTCGATTATCTGTGCTCGATGAGCAATAACCTCGCTTACTGCACGGCGGTGGAAAAACTGGCGGGGGTCAAAGTACCGGAGAGGGCCGAATACATACGGGTCATCATGGCCGAACTCCAGCGCATCGCCAGCCATCTGATGTCGGTAGGCTTCCTGCTGAACGAGCTTGGTGCCTACTACACACCCATCATTTACTGCTTCCGCGATCGGGAAAAGATCGTCGACCTCTTCGAGATGGTCTCCGGCCAGCGCATGATGTATACCTACCTTAGGATCGGCGGTGTCAGCCAGGACCTGCCTGAGGAGTTCATACCCGCCCTCAAGCGTCTTATCGTTGACCTGAGAAAAGCCATCGAAGAATATGAAGCCCTCCTCAGCGGCAACGAAATCCTCATCGCCCGCATGAAGGGCGTGGGCGTCCTCTCTCCGGAACTGGCCATCAACTCGTCCGCCTCCGGCCCGGTGCTCCGCGCCAGTGGTATCAAATGGGACATCCGTCGCGCTGAACCGTATTCAATATACGACCGCTTCAAATTCGAAATCCCGACGGGTAATAACGGCGACTGCTACGACCGGTACTGGGTCAGGATCGAGGAGATGAAACAGAGCCTTAACATCATCGAGCAGGCGCTCAAAGACCTGCCCGCAGGCGAAATCTGCGCCAAAGTGCCGGCATTAATACGTCCCCCCAGGGGAGAAGCCTACGGCCACATTGAAGCACCGCGCGGGGATCTTGGCTTCTATATCGTCAGCGATGGTTCCATCGCTCCCTACCGGGTTCATATCAAGCCGCCGACGCTGATTAACCTGACCACCATGAAGGACCTGTGCGTTGGATGGAAGCTTGCCGATTTCATCGTGATATTCGGCAGTATCGATGTCGTCCTGGGTGAGATGGACCGATGACACTGCTAAAACAGCTTATTGAATGGCTGGACAACTACTGGCCCCACTGGGCCTCTTACCTGACCGCCGCCATCATCGGCGTGCTTGCCGTCGTTATTTTCGTAGTACTGGGCATAATTGTCGTCATCTACCTCGAGCGCCGCTTGCTCGGCCGCTTCCAGGTGCGCCTCGGGCCAAACCGCGTCGGCCCGGAGGGTATCTTCCAGCCGTTCGCTGACGCCGTCAAGGTTCTCACTAAAGAAGACATCATCCCCGCGGCCGCTGACCGCTGGGTCCACTGGCTGGCACCGGTCGTCAGCTTCATTCCGGTCATCATGGTATTCGCCGTGGTCCCGGTTGCCAGCGGCGCCATCTTCGCTGACCTTAACGTCGGCGTACTCTACCTCGCCGCGGTAAGCTCGCTCTCGGTAATGGGCCTGTTCATGGCCGGATGGGGCTCCAACAATAAGTACTCGCTCATCGCCGCCCTGCGCAGTGTATCCCAGATGGTCGGCTACGAACTCCCCATCGTCTTCTCTCTGCTGGCCGTAGTTGCCGCCGCCGGTTCGATGTCCCTCAACAGGATTGTCGAGGCTCAAGCGGCGGTGCCGATGTTCCTCATCCAGCCGCTGGGGTTCATCGTCTATTTCATCGCCTCACTGGCGGAAATCAACCGGTCCCCGTTCGACCTGCTCGAGGCCGATTCCGAAATCGTCGCCGGCGTCCATACCGAGTATTCCGGCATGAAGTTCGCCATGTTTTATTTGGGCGAGTACGGCCATGCCTTCGGCGCCTCCTGTATTATCGCCACCCTCTTCCTCGGCGGCTGGCACGGCCCCTTCCTGCCCGGGTTCTTGTGGTTCCTCATCAAGGCGCTTATCGTCTTCTTCATAATGATTTGGATACGCGCCACTATGCCGCGGGTGCGCGTCGACCAGCTGACCGCCATCGGCTGGAAACTGCTCCTGCCGCTGGCCATTCTTAACCTGCTCATCGTCGCTGTAGAGCAGATATTCTGGCCGGGCGTCTTCCCCTGGGTTCTGGTTAGCGTCAATGCGCTGGCCGGTCTGGCGCTGGTTCTTCTCATCGGACGAACAGTAACCATCCGTGGAGGCCGGGTTGAAGTCTAATACTTTCGGTCTCGGTATCCTCAAGGGGCTCGGGGTGACCATGAAGAACTTCATGCGACCACCGATAACGGTGCAGTACCCCGAAGAAAGACTGGTAACCTCAAAACGCATCCGCGGCAACGAGGTGCTGTGGTACGCCGCCAAGTGCACCGGTTGCGCTACCTGCGCCAAGGCCTGTCCTCAGGGCAACATCGAGATTGTCACCTCGCCCGGTCCGGAGAACAAGCGGACGGTTGAGAAATTTGAGGTTGATGCCGGGCGGTGCATCTTCTGCGGCCTGTGTGTCGAGGCCTGCCCCTACGATGCTCTCTTCCTCGGCCGCGCTTATGAGAAGGCACGGTACCGCCGCAGGGAACTGATCACCGGCATCGACAGCATCCAGTTTTCCGAGGAAAGACAGCCAAGCGCCTTCGCCCGGCCGTCTCTGGAATCCGGCCTGCCCAAACAGACCCTGCTGGTCTACTGGGACAGGCCGAGGCGGGAAGGTGGCCAGAAGCTGGCATGGCTACCATTCAAGAAGCGCGGCAAGAAACCGAAGTTCCCGATGGGCAGGTCTAAGTAATGTACGATCTATCCTTCTATATTATGGCCCTGTTCGCCGTCGGCGCCGCCCTCGGCATGCTCTGCACCCGCAACCTATTTCGCGCCGCACTCCTGCTGACTGTCTGCTTCTTCACCATTGGCGGCATCTACGTTGCCCTCAGCGCCGACTTCGTCGCCGTCGCCCAGGTACTGGTCTATGTCGGTGCTGTAGCGGTGCTGGTTATCCTCGCCATCATGCTCACCCGCGACCTGCACCAGGCAAATTTGCCGAACAGGCTCCGTCTGGGCGCTTTCATCGTCAGCGCCCTGGTATTCGGGTTAATGGTCATGTCAATTCACTACACCAGGTGGAAGATAAACCCGGCACCGCCGACCGAGCCGACTACCGCCGCACTCGGCGCCCGGCTCTTCGCTGAAAACAGCTATCTGCTGCCGGTCGAAATCGCTTCAGTGCTAATTCTGGCTTCCGTACTCGGCGCCATCGTGCTACTGAGGGAGAATAAGTGACGGTAGGGCTTCAACATTTCCTGACACTCTCGGCGATGCTTTTCTGCATCGGGCTTTACGGCGCCCTGACACGGCGCAACGCTATCGCCATTCTCATGTTCGTTGAACTGATGCTCAACGCCGCCAATATCGCCATGGTCGCCTTCTCCCGGTACGTGACGCCGGTCGCTCTGACCGGACAGGTCTTCGCCATATTCATCATGGTCGTGGCCGCGGCCGAAGCCGCCGTCGCCCTTGCCATTATCATCAGCATCTACCGGAGCCGTCAGATAATTGACGCCGACAAGATTGACCTTATGAAGGGTTAAGCTCAAAACATGTGGGTTGAAGTCAAACGCGCCCCAAATTTGATGCTGGCCGAGATGTGGAAGGAATTCCTCGAAGGAGAGGGCATCCCGGCGCGGCTTTTACCGGACCCTGATGCCCCACCGCCAGCCGGCGAAGCGACACCTTACCGCATCTACGTCTCCCAGGAGAAAGTCCACGTGGTCAGAGAGGTAATGAGAAAGCTATGAGCCTTCAGCTTGCCCCCTGGGCCATCTGGCTTCTACCGGTCTTTTCCTTCCTCATCATATCCTTTGTGACGAGGCCGTTCTTCAACAGCCGGCCGAAGATTTCCGGATACATCACTATTGCCGCCATCGGCCTGGCCTGTCTCCTTTCCATCTGGGTCTTCTCCGCTGTGGCCGGCTCGCCAAAGCACCACCTCGAAGTCCCCGGTTTCGACTGGCTTGCGCTGGGTAAGCTGAATGTCCACATCGGCCTGCTGGTGGACGGCCTTACTGCGGTCATGCTCATCGTCGTTACCGTCGTAAGCCTGATGGTCCAGATTTACTCCCAGGGCTACATGCACGGCGACCCGGGCTACCCCCGCTACTACGCCTTCATGTCATTGTTCACCGCCTTCATGCTCGGTCTGGTCATGGCCGACAACCTGATTACTCTGTACCTGTGCTGGGAAGGCGTCGGACTATGCTCATACCTGCTCATCGGTTTCTGGTTCCACAAGCCATCCGCGGCCAATGCCGCCAAGAAGGCCTTCATCATCACCCGCCTCGGCGATGTCGGCCTGCTGGTAGCCGTTCTCCTGATATTCGTCAACACCGGCAGTATGGACATCGAACAGATAAAAGGCCTGGCGGTCACCGGCGCCCTCGGTGGAACGGCACTTACCTGGATTGCCATCGGCATTTTTGCCGGAGCCGCCGGCAAGTCGGCCCAGTTTCCACTCCATACCTGGCTACCCGACGCCATGGAAGGCCCCACCCCGGTCTCCGCCCTCATCCACGCCGCGACAATGGTTGCAGCCGGCGTTTTCCTCGTCGCACGAATGTACCCGCTCTTTGAGCATTCCCATGCAGCCATGACCACGGTAGGCGTCATCGGCGGCTTCACCGCCATCTTCGCCGCCAGCATGGGCTTGGTGATGAACGACATCAAGCGCGTCCTCGCCTACTCCACGGTGAGCCAGCTTGGCTACATGATGCTGGGTTTAGCTGCCGGCGGAGTGGCCGTGGGAATGTTCCACCTGTTCAACCATGCCTTCTTCAAAGCGCTCCTTTTCCTCGGCTCCGGCAGTGTCAACCACGCCAGCGGCACTTTCGATATGCGTTTGATGGGCGGCCTGCGCAGGCACATGCCCTGGACCTACGCCACTTATCTAATTGCCTCCTTGAGCATCGCCGGCATCTGGCCTCTGGCCGGCTTCTGGAGCAAGGACGAAATCCTGGCCACATCTTTCACCAATATGCCGGTGCTGGGCTTTCTGGCTGCTGTCACCGCTTTCATGACCGCCTTCTACATGTTCCGCTCGGTATTCATGACCTTCCACGGTGAATGGAAAGGCGGCGCACCTCCGGAGCATGGCAGTCACGGGAACGAACACGCACACAGGCCGCATGAATCGCCTGCAGTCATGGTAGCACCGCTGGTCATCCTTGCCTTCCTCTCCGTTTCCTCAGGCTGGCTCAACCTGACCGGATGGTTCAACGGCCTGCTCGGCCACGCCGAAGGCGGCGCGCACAACTGGGTAGAAGGTCTCATCGGCGTCTTCACCCACTCGTACGTACCATTGCTCTCGCTGGTGCTCGCCGGGCTTGGCATCCTGCTTGCCTGGGCAATGTACTGCTCCAGGAAGATATCGACCGAAACTTTCAGCAAGCCGGCACCATTCCTCTACAAGATGCTCTCCCGCAAGTACTGGATGGACGAACTTTACGAGCAAATCATCGTCAACCGGCTTTTAATCGACGGCTTTTTCCGCGGCCTGCAGTGGTTTGACACCAATGTGGTCGATGGTGCGGTCAACGGCATTGCCAGAGTGACCTGGGGGGCAGGGGCCGGACTGCGGCGGCTCCAGACCGGTCAGCTCCAGGTCTACGGTCTGGCCATCGGCATTGGCATCGTGGCCATTACTATCTTATTCCTGTACTTCGGGCTGAGGTGAGACCGACTTGAACTTCGATTTTCTTACCGCGATAGTCTTCCTCCCTGTGCTGGGACTGCTGGTTATCGCCCTGTGGCCAAAGCCCGGCCAGAATACAATCCGCATTATTGCCCTTATCGCCAGCCTCGCCTCGTTCTTCCTGTCGCTGGTCGTCTTCGCCACCTTCGACCGCTCCAATGCCAGCCAGATACAGTTCGAGCAGTATGTATCATGGATTCCGGCTATCAATGCCCATTATCACCTGGGCGTCGACGGACTCAGTTTACCTCTGGTGGTCCTTACAACCCTGCTCGGCTTCCTTTCAGTACTCGTTTCCTGGAAGGTCTCCCTGCGGCCCAGGGAATACTTCATCTGGCTCCTGCTCCTCGAATCGAGTGTCATCGGCGTCTTCACCTCACTCGACCTGCTCCTCTTCTTCATCTTCTGGGAGGTCGAACTTATACCGATGTACTTCCTCATCTCCATCTGGGGAAGCGGCCGCAGAGAATACTCCGCCATCAAGTACGTGATATACACTCTGACCGGCTCGGCCATGATGCTCACCGGCTTCCTCATCCTTTACTTCACCACCGGCAGTCTCGACATGACCGAGATGGCCGGGTTGGGACTGGCCAAACTGATGGTGCCGGCCGGCGTCCTCTTCTTCCTGCTAATCTTCGCTTTTATTGTCAAACTGCCGGTCTTCCCGCTGCACACCTGGCTCCCCGATGCCCATACCGATGCCCCGACCGCGGTCAGCGTCATGCTGGCCGGCGTCCTCCTCAAGATGGGCGGCTACGGCATCATCCGTTTGTGCGTCACCATATTACCCAAGGTGGCTTACGAATATGCCCAGGTTATGGTCACTCTGGCGGTTATCAGCATCATCTACGGGGCCGCGGTCACCCTGCGGCAGACCGATCTCAAGCGGCTGATAGCCTATTCCAGCGTCAGCCACATGGGCTACGTCCTGCTCGGCATCTTTGCCTTTACCCAGATCAGCCTCACCGGCGCTTCACTCCAGATGTTCAGCCACGGCATAGTCACCGGCCTTCTCTTCGCCATGGTCGGCCTCGTCTACGAAAAGGCTCACGAGCGCAACCTCGCCAAGCTGGGCGGGCTGGCCAGGAGAATGCCGGTCATCGTCGTCGTCTTCACCATCGCCGGGCTGGCCTC
>DAOUCU010000096.1:0-60467 GCA_034431935.1 Dehalococcoidia bacterium
GCGGTGAGTTAACGTTGGCGAAACGGCAGGTGTTGAAATACGAGTGGGCACCGGCGCCAAGCCCGACATAGCTGTGGTTCTTCCAATACTTCACATTGTGACGGCATTCACGCCCCGGGATGGCCCAGTTGGATATTTCGTAGTGGTGGTATCCGGCGTTCCCCAGAGCCGCTTCAGCCAGCTGGTACATGTCGGCGGCGAGGTCAGGGTCCGGTGCCGGTATCAGGCCATGCGCAATCATCTGCGCCAAAGGTGTCTGTGGCTCGAGGGTGAGGGAGTAGATTGAGAGGTGTTCTGGATGCAGGTCAAGGGCCTGTTCGATGGTAATGCGCCATTCGTGCAGCGTCTGACGGGGCAGGCCGTAAATGAGGTCAATGTTCACGTTTTCGAAGCCGGCTTCGCGAGCAATACAAAAGGCTTGCCTGGCTTCCTCGGCTGAGTGCGGCCGCCCGAGCATCTTCAGCTCTGTGTCGCTGAAGCTCTGGACGCCGATGCTGAGGCGGTTGACGCCAATATTGCGAAGAGAGCGGAGAAGCGGCTTACTGGTGCTTTCAGGGTTGGCTTCAACTGTGATTTCGGCCTGATGGCTAACGGTGAAACAATCGTAGATGATGTATATAAGGCGGGTCAGCTGTCGGCGGCTCAGCATGGTAGGAGTTCCGCCACCGATATAGAGCGTGGAAACATCGTGGTTGGCTAGCAGGGACGACCAGAGATGTGCTTCCTGACTTAGTGCCGAGAGATATGATGGAATGTGGCGAGAGGCTCCGGCGTAGGAGTTGAAGTCGCAGTAGAGGCACTTGGAACGGCAGAATGGGATATGAACGTAGAGTCCGATGCCCGATGTGCTACTCATGAGTTTAAGGCCGGACGGTCCGGCCCGTTTACGATTTGCGCTTGCCGATAGGAAGCCAGGAAAAGAAGCGTCCCCACTCGCCACGATCCCAGACAACGAGCAGCTGCGGCGCGATACAGGAAGCGCTGTACGTACCGACCAGAACGCCTACCAGCAGTACCAGCATGAAGTTGCGTATGGTAATGCCGCCCAGAAGGTAAAGCGCCAGGATAACGAACAGAGTAGTCAGGCTGGTATTGAGAGAGCGGGTGAAGGTCTCGAGAACGCTGGAATTGACAACCGTGGCGAAGTCCCTGCTGATACCCCGGGTCATATTGTCCCTGATACGATCAAAGACGACGATGGTGTTGTTGATACTGTAGCCAACGACGGCAAGCACACCGGTGATGAACAGGGCATCGACTTCAACACCAAGTAGCCAGCCGAGAATGGAGAACACTGTCAGAACGATGAATACATCGTGAAGGATGGGTATGATGGCGCAGGTTCCCCATCGGAATGGCCTTGGCATCTTACGGAAGGCCCAGGCGATATAAGTCAGGATGAAAACCGCAGCCACAATGATGGCGATACCGGCATCCCGCGCTGTCCTAGCCGCAATCACCGGCGAGACAGAGTAGAAGTCAAGGACGGTTACCTTCCCGAACTTGTCCTCAAGTCCCGCCGTCAGAGACTCCTTTTCGCCGGAGGATATTTCACGCACGCGAATGAAGAAATCACCATCGGGGGTCTTCTGGATGGTCGCCTGGTCATAGCCCAGGTTAAGCAATGCTGTGCGCAGGTCTCCCTGGTCAATCGGCTTGTCAAACCTGAGGGTTATGGCTGAACCGCTGGCGAAATCAACCCCCGGCTGCAGTTTGAAGACCGCCAGAGAAATGATGCCGACAAGTATGAGTACTCCCGAGACGAGGAAAAACGTATATCTCTTTCCGACAAAATCAATCATCGCTTGACTCCGTAGGCCCTCAGGGAGGTGACCCAGTGGCTGGCGACCAGAAGCCTCAGGAAGGTGCGGCTGACGGCGATTGCGGTGAACATGCTCAGCAGGACGCCGATGAACAAAGTGACGGCAAAACCACGGACCATAAACGCGCCGAGCGTGCCGCCCAACCAGTAAAGGACGCCGCAGGCAATGAAGGTGGTGATGTTGCTGTCGCGGATAGCCGACCAGGCGCGATTGAATCCGGCATCAACGGCGGCGCCGAGGGTCTTTCCTGACCGGAGTTCTTCTTTGATGCGCTCGAAGATGAGGACATTGGCATCGACCGCCATGCCGATTGATACGATGAATCCAGCCATGCCGGGTAACGTAAGCACCACCGGGATCATCTTGAAGACGGATAGTACGAGTGTTGCGTAAATTGCTAGTGCGATTGCGGCGATAACTCCTGGGACGCGGTAGTAGATAATCATGAACAGAATCACCAGGGTCAGGCCGATAAGCCCGGCAATGAGGCTTTTCTGAAGTGAATCGGCGCCTAGAGTGGCGTCGACATCCGAGCGCTGAATGATAGTTAATGGTACGTCGAGAGCGCCAGAATTCAACTGGATGGCCAGTGTTTTAGCCTCGTTAATAGTGAGACCGGTGATGACGCCGCGGTCTTCGATGACCGCCTGAACAGTCGGCGCCGAGATAAGCTTGTCGTCGAGAAAGATTCCGAGCGGCTTCTGCAGATTACGTTCGGTTATCTGCTTGAAGAGGACAGCGCCTTCCGAGTTCCATTCGAAAGCGACTTCAGGCTCGTTTTTCTGCTGGCTGATGACGACCTGAGCGTTCGGCTTAAAGTATTTACCGGTGAGCTCTTTCTCTTGCCCATCGCTACCCTTGGCCTTGGCAACGACCCATTCCTGCTCACCCTTGTCGTTCACTACCGGCTTACCATCCGGTCCAAGTTTCAGCTCGCGAAAATCGAGCTGTGCGGTCTGGCCGAGCAGGCGGATGGCCTCGTTGATATCACGAACCCCTGGCAGTTGGACCAGAATACGGTCGGTTCCGAGTTGCTGGATAAGCGGCTCGGTAACGCCATACTCGTTGACACGGCGTTCGATTTTCTGAATGACGCCGGCCATAGCATCAGCGTCGCTCTGAGAAGGGTCTTTCTTAGACAGGTCTGCCTCGTAGACGAGGTGACTGCCGCCCTTGAGGTCAAGACCCAGCTGCATGCCATGGCGTCCCAAACGCTCGCTGTCGATTGGTGTAATCATCCAGAGCGCTAGGCCGAACAGGACGATAATGAATATCAGCATCCAGAAGTCTTTTCTCAATTTGTCCCAATCCCCTGGTCTTGTTGCTTGCGCTTCAGCAAGATGTCGACGTAAATATATCCTGTGAGCGTGGTAGCCAGTTCAAGCACAAAACAGGGCGTCATTATAGACAAGGGGATTCCTATTGTAAAGGTGTGGGCCGAATGGTGGAGGCTGGTCTTACCGGGACTAGAGTCGGGCGTGTTGTATGCGGGTAAAGCGGTATGCTAGTATGCTCCAAAACCAAGGACACAGGTGTAGATTTGAAAGCAGTCATTCTTGTTGGTGGAGAGGCGACGCGCCTGAGGCCGCTGACCTGTGACCTTCCAAAAGCGGTAGTCCCGGTGGCCAACGTGCCTTTTCTCGAGCGTTTTGTTGCCTATCTGCACAGTCACGGAGTTGGTGATGTTATTCTCGCAGTGGCCAGTGACCCGGCCCGGCTCGAACGGTATTTTGGCGATGGACGCCGGATGGGTGTTCATATTGTCTACTCGCCAGAAAGCAGGCCGCTCGGCACTGCCGGCGCAATCAAGAATGCTGAACGCTACATAGACGGGCGGTTTATCGCATGCAACGGGGACATGCTGACTGGTATTGACCTGACAGAGATGCTCAGACTCCACCATGAAAAGCAGGCGATGGTTACAATTGCGCTAACGCCAGTGGACAATCCGACTGCGTACGGGGTTGTCGAGACTGACGGCGTACAGCGGGTGAAGCGGTTTGTAGAGAAGCCTCCTGCCGCGCAGGTAACTACGAACATGATTAATGCCGGAATCTATGTCATGGAGCCAGAGGTGCTCAGAGATATGCCGGCAAACAAGTTCTTGATGCTTGAGCGGGATGTCTTCCCACAATTGTTGGCCGCTGGCAAGCCAGTCTATGCCTACCAATCTCAGGCCTACTGGATTGACATCGGGACGCCGGAAAAGTACCTGGAGGCTAACAGTCTGCTTATCAGCGGGGAGGTGCCGGTCGGCATTTCTTACGCGTCAAGGGAGGGTGATGTCCTGATTCAGGGACCTGTTGCCATTCATGCCGGGGGCCGGTTGAAAGGCCGGATTCTGCTTGGGAAGGGGTGTGTGATTGGTGAGGGGGCATTGGTGGTTGGTCCGGCAGTGATAGGTGATAATTGCCGCGTTGGTGAAGGTGCAACGTTAGAGGAGGTGGTGGTCTGGGATGGGGTGGAGATTGGCTCTGGAGCAGTGCTGCGCCGCTGTGTTGTAGCTTCGGAGAGTATTATTGGCGAAGGGTGTCAGGTCCTGGAAGGTTGTGTCGTTGGGAGCAGAGTGCATCTTGGCCGCGGTAATAAGTTGGACCGGGGCGTGCGCATCTGGCCAGGTCGGGTCATACCGCCTGAAACAATATCATTTTAGGTTGCGTCCAGCAATGTGTCGGCCGCTGGTGCAGATTTGACACACCTCCAGCTTTGAGGTAAACTTTCCGCACTGTTTTCGGGTTGGTGGAGTACTATGCCTATATATGAATATTCGTGTCCCGCAGGGCACGGCGTTTTTGAATTGATGCGTCCTTCTTCCAAAGCTGATGACAAAGCGCTTTGTCCCAAGTGCCAGAAACCTTCCCGCCGGGTATTCTCCAGGTTTGCCTGCGTTTCCAAAGGGGCTGATGGAGTTTCGACTCCGGTGGCGGGTACTGGCAGTTCCTGCGCTACCTGCGGTTCGTCCAGCTGTGCTACTTGCGGAGGATAGGCGGACTTCCCCCGGCTCATCTGTGCGAGGTTTTCGCTCATGCCAGCCGCGCCGGCGCCACACGTCGGTGATCTCAGGAGAGTGTTGATATGAAGCAAATGGAAATTCGTGCCATTAGGCGGCAGGTGTTTGGTAAGCAAGTGCGAGCATTGCGGCGGGCCGGAGTGGTGCCGGCCCATCTGTTCGGTCGGGACATTGAGCCGGAAGCTCTTCAGGTAGAGGCGGCGGCGCTGGATAAAGTATTGGCCAGAGCCGGCACCAGCCGGCTGGTTTCGCTGGTGGTTGAAGGAGAGCGCGAACCGCGAAACGTACTTGTCAAGGAAGTCCAGCGTGATTGTATGGGCGACCAAGTCATTCATATCGATTTCTATCAGGTGAGGATGACGGACAAGATCAAGGTTGAGATACCCGTCGTTGCGGTCGGTGAGTCTCCAGCGGTGAAGGGCAAGCTCGGTGTGCTGATGCAGGCGATGCGCTCTCTGCCGATCGAGTGCTTGCCGGCGGAAATCCCGCAGTCAGTACAGGTTGACGTGTCCGGGCTGACCAAGCTTGATGACGGCATCTGTGTTAAGGATTTGAAGCTCAAAGACGGCATCACCGTTCTGGCTGACCCCGATGAGCTGGTTATTAAAATCAGCGTTGTTAAGGTGGCCAAGGAGGAGGTGGCTAAGCCGGTTGAGGCCGCCCCCGGGGAAGGTGCGGCTGTGGCCGGGGGTGGTGGGATTGCGGAGGGTGCCAAGGCCGAAGGTGGCGCTGAAGCTGGCGGTAAGGCTGAGAAGACCGAAAAAGCTGAGAAACCGGAGAAGGGACAGAAATCAGCTTAGACTTTCCTGGGGTAAATGGAATAGTAAAGGGCGCGCCTGTCCGTTTCGGCAGGGGCGCCCTGATTTTTTCGGGGGGTGATGTCTAGGGATCGGATTGGCTGGCCGTTGAGGTTTCAGGCCTGGAGGTATCCGGACCCAGTCCTTTGCCTTCACCGGCACTGTCGCGTAACCATCGCTGAATGTCGTTGAGCGCCGGCGGAAAAACGATAAAGACGTCAATTGAGGCCGGGAAATGGATACGGTGGCCTTCCCTTACAAAGAG
This sequence comes from Dehalococcoidia bacterium, assembly GCA_034431935.1. Taxonomy (GTDB): domain Bacteria; phylum Chloroflexota; class Dehalococcoidia; order GIF9; family JBFMDU01; genus JBFMDU01. The sequence continues at coordinate 5,896 of DAOUCU010000096.1, forward strand.
CACTCCAGCCTCCCCATCTTTAAGGGTCTGGTCGATGCGGGCGGCTATGTGTTCCCATCGCCTGCGAGATGCGTCACTGAAAAACTCGGAGACTTTAGAAGCTACTTTCTCACTGACGAAGCCGAGCATGAGGCATCTTTCCCAGTCCATCGCTTCTTCAGCGATATCACGGTCTTCAATTAACTCGAAGCTGGCGCCCGCCTGACGCCGTACCTTCGTGATCTCCCAGCCGGCCGGGTTGAATCTCTCCATCACCGCTATGCCCTCGTCGCCGCCGACAACAATCGACTCATGATAGATCCGGCGTATTGGCCCCAGCTTGGACTCAAGGTTGGAAAGATGTTCCATGACCTCGAGCCAGTAGCGGCGGCACTTCTCTTTGTATTCCTCGGGTGAGTTTTCATTGTACAGGACGAGCGGCACAAGGTAGATTTTCCTTGGGGATTTGAACTGGTCTGTGGAAGGCTTATCGATATGCCCGATTTCCGGCGTCATGTGCTACCTCTTTTCCGGTGGTGGAGTTTCCGTTCCCCATGTCTGCATGATGTGTTTTAGGGTCTGTGCCAGCTTCGGACTGGAACGCAGGCGCGAGATAAAAACGGGGCATCCTTCAAGGAGGACATTTTGAAGGGTCGCCGCGGCGCTTTCCAGGAAGAGCCGCATTTCGTCGCTTGCTGCATCCGGCGCTCCGGGCAAGCCCATCATTGACTTAAGCTGTTTCTGCATGTCTTCGGGGCTGAGCCGCATTGGTGTCACGCAGTTTTTATACCAGGGACAGGCTTTACATTGGAGTATCGCCGAAGCTTCTTCAAGGATATCCGCCATGTGGTGTCTCCCAGTTTTGTTGTTGCGGGCCTGCCGCATATTGTACCTGAATCCGGCGCGCGCGGCACTGTCTCCAGCGGACGGAGAATTCAGCTATTCTGGGCACTGTTGGAAAGGGGCCGCCACGAAACTGGACTATAATGAGTGGTACGGAGGTATGATCTGGCAATGACAACGTTTAGCCTTTCTGCTGTAGTCTCACACATTGATGCCAACCGGACGGTGAAAGAGCTCATCATGGCATGGCTCAAACGGCCGAGCCAGCGTCAGAGAATATCCGTTACCGACCTGACTGGCCTGAGGCAAGCGTATTTCAAAAGGAAATTCCCGGATATCACGCCGTCTCTTGAGCGACAGCAATTGATGTGGTCGGGCACAGGGTTTCACCAGCTTTTTGGGGTAGCGGTTTCTCGTGAGGAGTATTTGGAGCAGTTCGTCGAGGTGGAAGGTGTGGTGGGCCGGATAGATATCTATGAGGATATGCCGACGGAAGTTAAGACGACGGGAAGCCCGTTGGATGAGAGCGACATCAAACGGAAACGGCCGTATTATCTTGAGCAGCTCGGGTTCTATTGTGCCATGGTGAATAACAAGAAAGGCAGGGTGGTTGTCTACTGTAGGGACGCATCTCCTGAGCAGGCGCTGACGGCTTTCCGGGTAACATTTTCCGACCTCGGCGCTATCGTGGCCGAGATGAGGAAACGGCGGGACTTACTTCTTGAAGCGTTGGAGAAGGGTGACCCAAGCCGTCTGCCAGTATGCCCCTGGGGAAGCTGGCAGTGCGAATATGCCGGGGTCTGCGATTGCCGGACAGGTACGGTGCCGGTTTCGAAGGAAGTGGTGGGCCAGGTCTCAGCTATTGAGAGTGATGAAACGGCAGTTCGCTATCTGGTCGAAAGACTGAGGGCTGGAAGTGATAGAGTCAGGCCACCGCGTCTTAACGACCTTGTTTTCCCGAGGAAAGCCTATCTGGCCAGAATGAAACAGCGGCACGCACGTGACGAAGATGCTATTGATACCGAGGATGAGGCGGCTGAGCGTCTGACTTCAATTGAACGCACCGGCTTTCTCAGCGTCATTCGGGATGCCGTCAGGTACGGTCTACCCGGGGCGACACTGCACGTGCCGGTTAGGGCTGGTTCTATGGAAGATATGGTACTGCTAAACGACGGGATACCGCTAGTTGTCCGCAGTGCCAGGCTGAACTCGGTGGTTGAGCGTGGCAATCTCCCGCGCGTCTTCTCCCACTACATCATGAGACTGGCCCTGGAGTGTGGCCTGACTGACCAGCGGCGTGGACGTCTGGTTATCTACTATGAAAAGGTTCCCCGGGAGGACGCAAAGCTGATGGTCTATGATATCAGCTTCAAAGACACAAAGGTGCTTAAGACCGAGGTTCTGCGGCGTATCAATCTGCTGGAAACGGTCAAGCAGGTTGATGAACTGCCGGCTTGCCCGGATTGGATGTGCCGCTACTGTGGTGAGCGTGTCCTATGCGGTGCCGGCACCGGCAGGATTTGACTGCCGTGGACAAAACGATGTATGAAACCCGGTCCGTTGGGTGAGTTATCTAGTCTCGGCGGAGAAGTCGGCCTCTCGAGTTGCTCTGCATGCCCTCGATCTCACGCATCTTCTGGATTTCTTCCTCAGTCAACTCTTTCGAGGACACCAGGTCGCCGCCGGTGACCTTTATCCGGTACAGCTTGTGGCACTTCCAGCAGGAGAATGGGCCCTCGTAGTCGGCACTCAGAAGTGACATGGTACTTACGGTATTACACCCGGGGCAATTGATAGTAAAGAGCATCAGCTTGTCCTCCTAGCGGCAAAGAGTATACCACGCTGGTCTAGCGCGGGTTGGCGGTGATCTGGTTGGAGATGTATGGCCGGGTTATGGGCCACCCTGCTGGAATGTTTTGGGTGGAGTGGGGCAGGTCTTTTTCGCCGAACACTCGGTCGGACAGGAACCGTCGGCATTGAGTTCACAGGGCTCGCAATGGATAATAACCTGGCTGTTTGGCAGGCGTCTGCTGATATCCTGCTCGATGAGGTCACATGTCCGGTGTGCTTCTTCTACGGTGACTGATTTGGGGAAGACAATGTGCATGTCAATGAAGCGTTGATATCCGGACTTGCGGGTCCTGAGTTCATGGAAGCCGACGATTTGGCTGGTGTGGGCGGTGATACAGGCGTTGATGGCTTTGAGCTCATGCTTGGGCAGGCGGGTGTCGAGCAGGGGGCGAAATGATTTGCGAGTGATGCCCCAGGCGGCCTTAACGATGAGTGCGGCTACACCAATGGCGATGAGCGGGTCTAGGATATGCCAGCCGGTCAGCCATACTGCTATCAGGCCGGCCATCACGCCGGCTGAGGTATAGACATCGGTAGTGAGATGCCAGGCATCAGCTTCAAGCGCCACAGAATCGGTCCGCCTGGCTACCCGGTGAAGATGCCGCGAGACGATGAAGTTGAATATCGCTGACACACTCATGATAGCAATGCCCAGGCCTAACAATTCAACTTCGGGAACGTGGATAATCTTCTCAATTGCCTCATAGATTATGAAGCCGGCGGCGCCGAAGATGAGAATCCCCTCAACGGTGCCGGAGACATTCTCGACCTTGCCGTGGCCGAAATTGTGGGTGGAGTCGGCTGGCTTGGCCGCGACGCGGATACTGAAGAAGGCAATCAGAGCGGCAAGAAGGTCGACAGCGCTGTGGATTGCTTCAGCCATGACACTTACGCTTCCCATGGCAATGCCGATGACCAGTTTGAAAACAACCAGCAGGCTGTTCGAAAGAATAGACAGCCCGGCGGCACTGGTCTTGGTTGAAAATGGCTTCAACATCTACTTAGAACCCGTTCTCGCCCGCATAATAACACAACACCGTGATAGACTACCTGAATCATAATACGTAACGTCAGTACCCATTTTGGTCTAATGTTACCGGCGGGTAGATGCAGGATTTGACAAGCAGGAAGCAGAATTCTACTATTCTGATTCGGCGTGGTCAGGCTGTCCGGCTTATCATGCCAACCCGTTCCCCATTTTACCACGTGAGGCTGTAGGCGTTGAAGCAGAGTTTCCGAAGCGGCATCAGTCCGTCAGCCGGTGAGCCGTCGAGGAAGATACGCATATTGATTGCCGACGACCATCCGGCGTTCCGTGACGGTTTATGCCGGTTGCTTGAGGATGAGTCCGATATTCAAGTGGTCGCCCGCGCCGCCGACGGGGAAGAGGCAATCAGGTTGGTCAAAGAGCTTTCCCCCGAGTTAGCGGTGGTTGACGTCGCAATGCCGAAGCTTAATGGCATAGAGGTGACCAAACAAATCAGGGCCTGTTATCCCGGGACACAGGTCTTGATTGTCAGCGCCCATAATATTGAAGCCTACATGCTGGCCGCGTTGAGGTCGGGAGCCGCGGGGTATCTGCTCAAGACTGCGCCGCTTGCAGAAATTGTTAATGCCATAAGGCTGGTCCACTCTGGCGGTGGTGTCTTTGACCTTAAAGCTGGAAGCCGCATGATGAGTCGGCTTGCCAGTCAAAAGGGAGAAGGCCGTTCCGGCCAGACGCTTCATGCCAGGGAGCTTGAGGTACTGAAGCTTGTAGCTAAGGGTATGGGTAATAAAGAAGTCGCCAGGAACCTGGTGATCAGCGAGCGGACAGTACACACTCATCTGATTAACATCTTCCGTAAGCTGAACGTTGGCTCACGCACTGAGGCCGTCCTTTACGCTCTCAGGGAGGGGTGGCTGGCACTGGAAGACCTGCCCTGATCGGGTGTTCTAATGGCTGACCGCGGGCAGATATTCGAAATGCGTCGGGCGTCGCATCGCCTCCTGAGGATAACGAGTGTTCACTCCAGCATGCACCCGCTGCTGCAGGCTTTTCTCAAGGAGACGCTGAAGTCGTTCAAGTTTGGAGCCGGCGGCATTAGACTACGTGACGACTCAGGGATTATGCCGTTCGCAGTTTATGAAGGTTTTAATCAACGTTTTCTTGATTGCGAGGCGGTTCTCTCACTGCGCTCTCATCGGAGCATGTGCCTACGTGTGATGGACAAGGCTGTCGACATCGGCCCGTCGAACTTTACCAAAGGAGGTACTTTTTATGCCGGAAGTATAAGCCGTTTTCTGGGCCGTCTTTCTGAAACGGATAGGCGAAAGTTGTGCAAACTATGCGGTCAGTTCGGGTACGAGTCAATCCTGCTGGCGCCGATCCAGCTCGGGCACCGCAACATCGGGTTACTCCATCTGACGAGCAATAACCGGGACTTGCTTTCACGGCATGCCCTTGATGTTATTGACAGGGCTGTGATACAGCTCGGTACAGCTATCCAGCGAGTCAGAGCTGAGGAAGCGTTGCGGGAATCCGAAGCGCGCTACCGCGACCTGTTCGACAACGCCAGCGATGCAATCATTGTTCGCGATCTCAAAGGGAACATCATTGAGGTAAACCGCGCCGCGGTCGCACTCACCGGCTACCAGGTCGAGGAGCTTCTGCAAACTAATATCTTTCAACTGTTGACGCCAATAGGCTTTCAAATCACCATGGCCAAGCAGAAATCTCTGCTCTTCGACGGGGTTCCCACGGAACGATTCGAATTGGAGCTTGTCCGTAAGGACGGGACCAGGGCGGTGATAGAGTCGGTCACCCGGCTCATTACTAAGGACGACCAACCTGTGGCCATCGAAGCGATGGTGCGCGATATTACCCAGCGCAAACGTATGGAGCTTGATCTTGCGGAGAGCGAGAAAAACTTCCGAGCGCTGGCTGAGCACTCAAGTGACGGTATTCTGGTGATGACGTTCAAGGGCCGCTATATCTACGCCAACCGGGCGGCGGCGGAGATTACCGGCTATCGTGTCGCCGAGCTGCTTAAGATGCATGTCAAAACGCTGACACATCCCGGGGAGCACCATAAAATAATCGAAAGAGCCAGACGCCGGCGCGAAGGCAAGCCGATAGAAAGACAATTTGAAACCGTCTTCGTGCGTAAGGATGGCAAGAGTCTGCCGGTAGAGCTGGCGCTGACTAGGACGGTATGGTACGGCCAGCCGTCGGTAATCGTCATTTTCCGGGATATTGTTGAGCGCAAGCGGCTGAGAAACTATGTCACTGAGGTTGTCAAGGCACAGGAGGAAGAGCGCAAGCGTATCGCTCGGGAACTGCATGATGAGACCATTCAGTCACTGGCGGCTCTATCGCTCGATATTCAGGCCGCGACCAGAATCAGACCGCGGCCTCCCGAGGCAATTCTGCATCGTCTTGATGATTTGCGCCGCCGAACTAATGCAATTATTGACGGCGTAAGGCGCTTCAGCTATGAACTGAGGCCGGACGTGCTGGACCAGCTAGGACTGATTGCGGCGCTTGAGGTGTTGACTAATGACCTGAGGAAGGATGCCGGCATCCGGGCGCATGTGGAGGTTATCGGTGTAGAGAGACGTCTTGCCCCCGACCTCGAGGTGGCCCTGTTCCGGATTGTCCAAGAGGCTTTGCAGAACGTCAGGAAGCATTCTATGGCCACCAACGTAGTGGTGACCGTCGTCTTCGAGATGGATTCGGTAAGGCTGGAAGTGACCGATAACGGCCAAGGATTTGAGGTCGTTGATAGTCTCAGCGAACTGGCGGCACACGGCAAGTTCGGGCTGGTTGGTATGGAGGAGAGGGTCAGGCTGTTCGACGGCAGGCTCAAGATACAGTCGCAGCCAAGCAAGGGTACGACCATATCGGCTGAAGTCGCAGGGTAGCGGGGTCCAGTATCAGCCTGATGACAGGGGGCTGCCATTTTCGGCGTGTAAGACAGTGCGTCCGATTTGTGGAGTCGAAATCGACGGAATAGTCGATTTCGCGCCGTTTGGATAATAGACTATAATATTTACTGGAATCCTGCCTCGTCCTCGCAGTTCGTGCTCTTATGGTCGGCACTTGCCGGGCTCGGTTTCCCTGCCGATGCACTGTGTGACGCGGCTGGTGCAAATATCCCGCCATCGGAGGAACGGTGAACGATACGATCCTGCGGGCCTGCCTCGGCGAAGAAGTGCCTTATACCCCGGTCTGGATACTGAGGCAGTCAGGGAGACATCTTCCGCAGTTCCGTAGACTGCTCAAGAAGTGGGGTTTTCTCAACCTTTGCAAGAAGCCTGAACTCATTGCCGAGGTCACCATGCTCCCGGTTGACCTGCTTGGAGTGGATGCGGCTCAGGCTTTTTCTGACATACTGACCGCAGTCGAGCCTATGGGAATGGAGCTCGATTATTCCACCGAGGCGGTACCACGCTTCAAGAATCCGGTCAGAACCCAGCTGGATATTGACCACCTTGTCGTGCCCAGCGCCGAAGATGAGCTGAAGTACCGGATGGAGGCCATTAAAATACTTCGCCGTGAGCTCAGGGATAGGGTGCCTCTGCTCGGTTTCGCCGGCGGCCCGTTTACCGTAGCCGCATATATGATAGAGGGTGGCCCTTCAAGTCGTTTTATCAACACCAAGCGTATGATGTTCCAGGGACCTGATCTGTTCCATCGCCTGATGCGGAAGGTGACATCTCTAACGGGCGACTACCTGCGCGCTCAGGTACGTGCCGGAGCCCAGGCAGTGACGGTTTTTGATACCTGGGCCGGAATGCTGTCCGAGCGCGATTTCGTCGAGTACGCTCTGCCGTACGTTCGGAGTATCGTCAGGACTGTATCCGTGGAGAAAGCGCCGGTTATGTATTTCACTAACGGGTGCGCTCATCTTATTGACCAGATACGCGAGTCCGGCGTCGATGTGCTGGGTATAGACTGGCGGGTAAGCCTTGCTCAGGTTATTGCCAGGCTGGGTGGGAGAATGTCAGTTCAGGGCAATCTTGACCCTTTCGCTCTATTCCTGCCGGTTCGAAAGCTCGAAGAGCGTGTCAAGGAAATACTCGATGCCGGACGGAAGGCGAGAGGCCATATTTTTAACCTCGGCGATGGTATCTTTCCCGAGGTGCCGCTGGATAACGTGTTGGCAATGGTGGAAGCCGTCCATCGCCTGAGCCGGCGCCAGGCAATTCCATAATCAAGGAGATAAGATGAACGACACTTTCCTGAAAGCATGCCGCGGGGAGAAGGTACCTTACACTCCGGTCTGGATAATGAGGCAGGCCGGTCGGTTTCTGGCTGAGTACCGGAGGATACAGAAAAGAGCTGATTTTATGACCATGTGCAAGACTCCGGAACTTGCGGCCGAGGTGACGCTACTGCCGGTAAATCTGCTGGGAGTCGATGCCGCGATATTCTTCTCGGATATTCTGACCACGGTCGAGCCAATGGGTATGGAACTGAAGTTTTTTCCTGATAAAGGTCCATTGTTCGTGAATCCGATACGAACGGTGGCAGATATTGACCGGCTGGTGGTGTTCGACCCTGAAGACAAACTCGCCTTTGTCCCGCAGGCGGTGAAGATACTGGTGAAAGAACTCAAGAACAAGGTGCCGCTGATAGGGTTTGCCGGGGCGCCGTTCACTATGGCCGCGTTTATGGTCGAAGGCGCAGGTTCACCGAGGTACTTGATAACCAAGCGAATGTTGTTTGAAGAGCCAAAGGCATTCCACAAATTGCTGGATAAGATAAGCAGGCTGACGACGGCATATATGAAGTCGCAAATAAACGCCGGGGCGTCGGCGGTAATGCTTTTCGACACCTGCGCCGGACAACTCGGTCCGGCCGACTACACCGAGTTCAACCTGCCCTACGTTCAGAAGATAGTCAAGGCCTTGAAACCAACAGGCGTACCGGTAATTTACTACGCTAACGGATGCGGTGGCTTAGCGGAACTGGTTGGCAAATCAGGCGCCGATGTTATTGGTGTTGACTGGCGCATCTCTCTGGACCAGGCGGTTAAACGCCTCGGTAAGGGTATTTCGGTTCAGGGCAATCTTGAGCCGCAGGTGCTATTTGCCAGTAAAAAGAAGATTGAAGAGCGAGTTAAAGATGTCCTCGATGGTGGGTCCAGAGCCAGGGGTCATATTTTTAACCTTGGCGATGGCATACTGCCGGACACTCCGGTAGAGAACGTCAGGTTCTTAATCGATGCAGTCCATCGTCTCAGCCGGCGGAGGTAATCCGGGATAGGGTCGGGACGAGTATTACTCAGTAATGACAATCAAAAAAATTTTCCCCATCATCGGGCTGGCCACCTTCGCCAGCATGCTGGGGATTGGAATAGTCGCGCCATTCATACCGCTGTATGCCAGGAGCCTTGGCGCCAGCGGGTTCATGATTGGCGTCGTCCTTGCCGGGTATTCTATCTCGAAAGCCGTGGTTATGCCGTTTATCGGGAATTATTCCGACCGTAAGGGCCGGAAGCTCTTTTTGATGGTGGGCCTGGGTTGCTACGCTCTGCTTTCTCTCGCCTATATTTGGGGGACTAATGTTTACCTGCTGGCTTTGATTCGCATTGTGCATGGTATGGCTGGCGGCATGGTCCTTCCGGTTGCCCGGGCGTGGATAGGTGATGTTACGCCGGGAGGTGAAGAGGGGACCTGGCAGGGCTACTTCAATACGGTCTGGTTTGGTGGCATGGGATTCGGGCCTGTCATGGGTGGCATATTGAACGATCACTTCGGCATGTCGGCCGCTTTTATCGCCATGGGGGGATTAAGCCTGTTGGCGTTTATTGGTGTTGTCGTATTCCTCCCTGAAGTGCAGCAATTGAAGTCCAGACAGCGTCCGAAGGTGTCATTTAAGAAGATGGGGGCCAGCGGTGTCTTTCGCGGCGTTTTTAGCCTTAAGGTGCTGGAGAGTATCGGACGGCGCAGTTTCTTCGCCTTTCTGCCTATCTTTGCTGGTGTCTATCTCGGTCTCAGTACCACTCAGATAGGACTTCTGATTACAGCAGACACCGTTGTCACCTCGCTTCTCCAGGCGCCGGCAGGTAAACTGAGCGATATAATCAACAGGCGAGCGCTTATTGTCATAGCCAGTTTCCTTGGTGGGTTATACATGGCTCTGACACCCATGACAACTAATTTTTGGTGGTTGCTGAGCGTCATCGTAATCGCTGGCCTCAGGGCGGCGATAACCTCCGGGGGAACATCAGCGCTGATGGTCGAAGAAGGGCGCAAGTTTGGAATGGGCTCGACTATGGCGATGTTATCCATGGCGATATCCATCGGTGAGGGTATTGGGCCGCTGTTCGGTGGGGTTGTTGTCGACCAGATTGGTGTTACCGGTAATTTCTATGTGTCCGCCGGGATGATGGTGCTGGCCGGAGCTATTTTTTTGTGGTTTACCCGCTCGAAGAAGCACGCTGTTCCGGCGGAAGCTGGCGCGATGGGAAAAGGAGGGCCGAAATCTGTTGTTATCGGGGAGGAGGATGTAGGCTAGCCCTGAGCTACTTTAACCTCGCCAGTGTCCAGTCGATAGATTCTGCCCAGATGTTCATGACTGCCTGGTTACTGCCCAGACCGCCCTCCGCACTTGCGGGCAGGCCGAGCTGGCTCTTATAGGTATTGGGGCCGTCGCCCATAATATCTCTGGTGATGTGTTCGCCGGATACAATCAGCATCGGGATGAACTTCACTCTCTTGAAGCCGGACTTCTTGATCTGGGCAAAGGCCGCTTCCGTTCCCGGCGGGCCTTCAAGAGTTACCAGAAAAACTCCCCGGTAGTGCTTGCGCACGTACTTTTCCATAAGCAGAAGCTGGGCATTGTAGCCCGGATGCTTAGCGTTGCCATGACTGCATAGTACCGTAGCCGTTTCACTATCACCGAATTTCGGCTCAAGTGCGCGAGCGACTCTTTCGATGTTGTCCGGGGGGGCCAGAAGTGGATAGCCGTACTCGATGTCCAGTCCCTCGGCAGGTGTAGTGAGGGCATCGCTGTACTCGCTTCCCGTCATGACCAGCAAGCTCTGGACTGAGGCCTTTGATACCCCTTCACGGCGGAGGTCGTCGTAGACTTCTTCCAGATTCTGTACCGGGACTTTTCGCTCGAACATTGTGTTGCGGCCGGACTCTCTCAGCTTCTTAAGAATGAATTCTGAGGTAAGGGCCCACCTGACGTCGTGGGCCGGGTAGCGTTGGCGGACCAAAGTGTCAACGTCTTCGAGGTTCTTCTGACCTTCGGGTGAGGTGCTGCCGAAGATGGTGATAACGATGACCGGGGGTTTGTTCATTGTTGATTGGCTCCCTTGCTAATTAAGACTTTGAAAAACACGGAACGGAGGCAGATCGAGCTTCTTTTTGTAGCTCTCCCAGAGTTCGACCCATGCTGGATTCTTCGGCTCGATGGAGATACCTTTTCTGTCAGCCATGGCGATGGCTTCATCGTAAGCGGTGCAGTAGCGGCTGACGAGTTCGATATTGGCTTTCTGGCGGCGGTCGTGTGCCGATGTCCATAGCCCCAGTTCTTTCAAATACAAGACCAGTCCTTCGTGGCAGGGAACGAAAGTCCGTTTCAGTTCCTCGAGTAGAATATCGCGCCTCATGAACTCGTTCCAGGGATGGAGATTCTTGAACCGGTGGTAGTTCTCATCGAGCCACCTGGCCAGATGATAAACGAAGCTGGCATCGGTCTGCTCCCGGGTAAAGTATAAACTGGTACCGCATGTTCCCCAGTGCCCGATGGAGGACGGCACGCCGCTGAAGATAGGTCCAAAGGTTATCAGCGGCTTGACGGCCCAGAAGCGCTTGGCGCCTTCCGGGTCGGTCTCCGGATTAAGGTCTATCCAGCGGATGCCGTGGGGATTAAGCTCGGCTTTCTTGATTGACTCGGCAGTCGGGATGGCGAAGGCGATATCAGCTTTGCCTTGAACGACCAGTTCCGCTTTGTGCGTGGCGTTTTTGGCTGGAACCCAGACGACATCTTCTTCCCCGATCCCGGCCCAGGCGAGCAGGGCATCGACTATTGGCTGGTCTTCGATATAGGTACGCATATCAGGCATCCGAATGCCGGGCTTGATATCGTAGATAGTCCGGACTGGCGAATCTCCTCTGACGAAGAAGCCGGAGTTGGAGCGTGACTGTACCCAGACGACTCTGAGGGGAAACGGTCCCGTTTCGCGGCCGGCGTAGCGCTGTTTGGCTTCGAGCATGCGGGCAAGTTCACCGGCACCGCCAGCAGTGATATGGGCTTGGCCGTTGTGTATCGCTCGAAATCTGGTGACCGTATCGGGTGTGCCAATCACCGTTACTTTGATGCCGGTCTCGGCGGAGAGCAGGTTGGCCCAGGATTTAAGTATGTCTTCTCCCAGGCCGGTCCAGCCCATAGCTTTCAATTCTTCGGGCCATTTATAGTCATGTATGGATGTGATTTGTACCATGAATGCGTCCAAGCTCACAGAAGTCAAGAACAGTCAGCGTTTACCGCGCTGTCATATTAGCGCTACCTCCGGTGACCGGTTTAATTCCCGTTTTGAATTAAATAGCTGGCGAAACGGCCAGCCTTCGAATAGTTCGCAAAGGCTGGCCGGGATCATCCGTTGGAGACCCTAGTAGTCGCTTACCGTGATCCTGTAGACAACTGTCTTGGTTACCGTCTGGCCATCCTTGGTAGCGGTGACTTCAATGGTGCCATCACCCTTGGCTACCTGACGTGGAATCTTCCATTCCCAGACAACTTTACCACTGGCATCGGCGGTCTTGGTCTTCTCGGTGGGGTAGGCACTGACGGTTCCGGTCTTGGGATTGGTCACTTTGATGGTGCAGACAGCTCCCGGGACAGTTGTTACTGTGACTTGAGTTGGAGCGTTAGCTTGGCCGTCAAGGACCGGTGTTACATCCAGCGGGAAGGCCCCGCCGCTTGGCGCGGCCGGTGCCGGTGACGCTGCTGGTGCCGGGGTCGGGCTCGCCGCCGGCTTGGGTGCTGGCGATGGTGATGCGGTTGGAGCTGCGGCTCCGCCGCAGGCTGAGGCGAGGACGAAGGAGAGAATCATGATTCCGATGATGGTTGCGACTCTAATCATCCTTGACATGTGTTCTTTGCCTCCTTTCTATTGCGTCTACATGACGTAACGGTGCTAATGTCGTTATTTTAGCTCAGGGTGTACTTTGCCTCCTTCTTTACTGTCTGGTCCCCAAGAACTGCGGTAAACTCCATTGTGCCTTCGCCAGTCCGGGCCCTGTCGGTTATGGTCCACTCCCAAACTACCCTACCGTTAGCATCCGCTGGCTTATTGTCTTTGTCGTCAGGGTATCGGCTTACAGTGCCGGTGCCCGGTAAGGTGCTGAAGATACTGACCTTAGCACCCGGCAGAGTCTTGACTTCAACTCTTATGCGGCCGCCTGGCTTCGCCGGGCTGATTGAGACGATATCAAGGAACAGTTTTTCTGTGGTTGTCGATGTTGCCGGGGAAGGAGTGGGTGTCGGAGATGGTTTCGGCGGCGCAACTTTAAGCGGCCGGTCGCCCTGAGTTACGTCAAGTTTCATAACCGCCTCTATTTTGGCGGTGCCTAAAGCGCTTACCTTAACAAACTTGTCCGCGTCGAAATCAAGAGTGAGGATAGTCTTCTGCCCCGCCTTGATCTCCCACGGTTGAACAACCTTTAGTTTATCACTGGGAAGGTCAGCGTTTATATCCTGGCCACGGAACGTTACCACACATTTAGCCACATCAAATCGTATCTGTGTGTATTTTCCCTCGGGGATGTCCTTCGTGCCAAGGAGGATTTCAGCACCCTCAATTGCTACTAAATCGAATGTCTGCTCTTTATCTACCAGCGTTATCCATTTGTCGTCGGGGTCGGTGGCACTGTGTACCTGGATGTTATTGACTGTAACCAGGATCTTGGTGACGCCAGTTGGTGGCGCATCGGTTGCTCTGACCTCTGCGGTACCCGTAGCTGTTGGTGATGGTATTGGCTTGGGAGCCGGAGCTGGTGTTGAAGTTGGAGCCGGTGGTGACGCCGGTGCAGGCGCGCCGCAGGCAGCTAGAAACACGCCGGCTGCGAAGATGAGTACCAGCAATAGTAATGATGCTTTGCCCGGTGTTCTCATTTCGACCTCCTCTGCTTCCTTTAACTTTCCTTGAACTAATGTGGATTGACTTAATTAACTGTGACAGCCGTGCTGATACTGTTCGGCAATCTCCCACAGTTGTTTCAGCAAATCGGGGCGTACATCCCGGATGTTGCGCCACTGGCCACGGGCGGCGTAGACATCTTCGGGCGTTATTTCATACTCGATTGCCTCCTCCACGGCTTCTCTGCCGGCCGAGGCCATCTTCTTGATGCCTTGGGAACCCACGATGACGCAGGTGCCGCCGCGGTACCACGTTCCAGCCTGGTCTCCGACTATATTAACGTAGGCATCAGCCATCTGTGTTTCTATGCCGCGGCCCAGGTCCAGATAGCTGATTTCTGGTTGGTTTGGCCGCCAGGGGCCGGCGGAAGGCCGAACCTTAAGCCAGCAGCCGGCGATAGCTTGAGCGTAGGCGATCTCCGGGTGGCGGTTATCGAGGCATATCAGTACGCCGATACGCCCGAACTCGGTATCGAAAATGCCAATGCGTTCGCCGGCTTTGAAAAATGCCGCCTCGTCGTGAAGTTTGCCCGAAGTTCTGGCCAGCAGATGGACGAGGTAGAGCTTACGTGCGGAGCCGATGACGCCGTTGGGCCCCACCAGCGCCGCAGCGTTGTAAACGTCGCCCCGGGAGCGCTCGGCCATACCGACTATAACCAGACAGTGCTTACCTTTCAGCCTGGCAGAAATCTGTTCGGTCGCCGGTCCGGGTATAGTCTCCGCCTGGTCTTCATAGTTGACCTTGCCGGTAGTGTCATACCCGTTCAGGACGCATTCACCGAAGGCGATGAGGTTGGCTCCGGCGGCCAACCCGCGGTCGGTCCATTCCAGGACCTTCTTGAGGTTGGCTGCCTTGTTATTCAGTTCCGGGTGCATCTGTACCAGAAAGAGTTTCACACAAGCCCCCCGCAAAAGTCCTATTAACCTTAACTAGTCATTGCCGTTGAGGTCGTTGAAAAGCTTGAACGGCGGTAAACCCTTCTCTTTCTTGTACTCTTCCCACAGCTTGACCCACTCGGGATTATCAGCGACGACCGAAAGTCCCCTGCTGTCGGCGAGTCGGATTGCCTCCTGATAGGCTTCACAGTACCGTGTGACGAGCTCGAGGTTCTGTTTTTGACGCCGCTCGTGGGCTGGTGTCCACAGCTTGAGCTCCTTTAGGTATTTTATCAACCCTTCATGGCAGGGCACAAACGTGTGCTTCAGTCCCTCGAGAAGTACCTCCCGGGTGCGGAAGCGGTTCTCGGGATGGCTGGAGGCGAAGCGGGCGTAGTTCTCATCAAACCACTTGGCCAGGTGATAGACAAGTTCCGCCGAAGTCCTTTCGGCGGTAAGCTCAAGGTTGATGCCCTCGGTGCACCAGACTCCGACCGCTGACTTGACGCCGCCCTCGGGGCAGATGCCGAAGTTGACCAGCGGGTCTACCTGCTTGAAGCGTCTGGCGCCTTCAGGGTCTTTCTCGGCATTAAGTTCAATCCATTTCAGGCCATAGGGGTTTTTCTCTGCCTCAGCCATGGTCGGTGAGGTTGGGAAGCTGAATCCGAGGTCGGCTCGCCCTTCGATGACGGCTTTATAGTTCTCGACCGAATTGTTGCAGTCGACCCAGACAATGTCCTTTTTATCCACCTGGGCCCAGGCGAGCAGGGCTTCGACAATGCGGGTGCTGGCAACGTAGGTCATGTTAACGATGCGGGTGCCCGGCTTGATGTCGTGCGGTGTCCTTATCCTGGAGTCGCCGCGCACAAAGAACCCGGCATTGCCCTTGGAGTGAGACCAGACCACCCTGACCTGGAAGGGACCGCCGTCGCGGACGGCGTAGCGGCGATCAGCCATTAACATCTGGCTGGTCTCGCTCGGTGCGCCCGCCGATAGGTCGAAGAGCCCGAGGTGGCCAAGCCAGCGGAAGCGGTTCACGGTATCGAATTCCGGTGCCACATGGATGCGCATCTGGGCGTCCTCTTCCAGGTACTTTGCCCAGCCCCTGGTGCAGTCGACGCCGACACCGGCCCAGCTGACCACGGAAAGCTTGCTCGGCCAGACCCAGCCTTTGCTGCCCATCTTGTGTCCCGGCAGGTCATCTTCGAGGTTGCGGAACATCTTGATGCGGGGTATACCGGCATCCTTCTTATAATTCTCCCAGAGCTCAATCCACTCCGGGTTCTTGGGGTCAACCTTGATGTTCTTGCGGTCGGCCATCTCGATAGCCGCCTGATTGGCCGCAACATAGCGGGAGATAAGATCCACATTCGTCCGATGGCGGCGTTCGTGTGCCGGTGTCCACAACTTTAGCTCTTTGAGGTAAGCGACCAGGCCGTCGTGACACGGGATAAACGTATGCTGTAGTTCCTGCATGAGGGTATCACGGGTCATGTACTCGTTCCAGGGATGGAGTTTGCGGTATTTCTCGTAGTTCTCGTCGAACCATTTGGCCAGGTTGTAGACGAACTCGGCATCGGTCTGCTCGCGGGTGCAGTAAAGGCTGATGCCAACCGTGCCCCAGTGCCCTATTGCCGAAGGCGGGCCGTTAAACATCGGGCCGAAGCTGACGAGCGGGTCGACCGTCTGAAATCTGGCCAGGCCCTCCGGGTCCTTTTCCGGATTGCAGTCAATCCATCGGATGCCGTAAGGGTTCTTTTCGGCGGCGAGGATGGATGGCGACGAAGGTACGGCGAAGGCGACATCGGCCTTGCCCTCAACAACCAGTTGCGCTTTGTGGTCCGAGCTGGTGGCCGGCACCCAGACGACGTCCTTTTCCGGGTCGAGTTTGGCCCAGAGCAAGAAACCTTCCAGAATGCGCTGGCTGGCGAGGTAGCCTCTCATGTCTACCACGCGAACGCCTGGCTTCAGGTCATATATGTCTTTGATGGGCGAATCGCCCCGGACGAAGTAGCCTGAGTTCGACTTTGACTGGGCCCACACCGCCCGTATCTGGAAGGGACCGGTGTCGCGGGCGGCGTAGCGGCGATCGCCTTCAATCATCTGGCTGGTCTCGGTCGTGCCGCCGGCGGTAAGCTGGAAAAGGCCGAACCGGGTCCATTTGAAACGCTGAACTGTGTCCTGAGTGTGGGCAACGCGGCATTTCATGCCGGTATCAGCCTGAAGCACCTTGGTCCAACTGCCGAGTATTTGCTGGCCGAGACCGGTCCAGCCAACGACAGCGAACTCTTCAGGCCATTTGTAAGAGGACTTTGCCCTGGTTGCGTTTGCTTTTGCTGGTGTCATGTTCATGGTTCCTTTCTAAAGTCGGTAATATGGACTTTCGCCGCGTGGCGTTTTTCGCCGCGCGCCGTGTACCTGCCTATGTTGCTGTTCTTAACGCCGCCGCTCGTCTCATAAGCTCAGCAATCGCGATTACCACGGCCGCCATTCCGAAACCGATGAGCGTCGTTCTTGGCTCAGGGAGGGCGATTAGGAAACCGCCGGTGCCGATTACGGCTCTTTGCCACCACGAGAGCCGTCCGACCCGCACCATGTAACCTTCAATCGCCGAAGCCAGGATGAGGATGCCAAGTAAAGCGATAAACAGGTGGTAAATGATGTCGCCCGGCGTTCCCTGCATGACCAGCGCCGGTTGCAGTATGAAGAAGAAAGGCATGAAGAAAAGTACAATAGCCTGTCGGAAGGCAATCCAGGCCGTTTTCATCGGGTTTGCGCCGCCGACGCTGGCGGCGATAAAGGCGCCGACGGCGACCGGCGGGGTGACATCGCCCAGTACCGAGTAGCATATAAGGAAAAGGTGACAGGCGACCAGAGGCACGTCTCCGATGGCCGCCACCGCCGGGGCCATGGTGACGGAGAGGAAGATGAATGCTGACGTATCCAGGCCGACCATACCCATCATAATGTTGAAGGCGGCGGCGATAGCCAGGATAAGGTAAAGGTTGTTAGCCCCGAGTCCGACAACCCAGGCGGTGATGGCGGCGGCAACGCCGGTCTTGAACAGACCGACCAGTATCAGGCTCATTGACAGAAAGATGCCGACACCGAAATTAATCAAGCTGGCGGTCTGGGAGAGCGCCTTCTCGATCTTCGCCCAGCTCATGCGTGTCCTCCTGCTGGTGAAAGTGAGCAGGAACATCAGGAAAGCGGCGTAGATTGGCGTTATAGCGCCCCATCTGAAGTAAATGAGGCCAACGATAAGGAAGAGTATGGCCACTATATATATCCATCCGTCGCGCAGCACCGGTAGAACCGGCGGCACCTCTTCCTTTGGGAGTCCCCTCATTCCAATTTTTGCGGCGTGGGCATCTATCTGCATTAGCAGGCAGGTGAAGTACAATACCGCGGGTATCACGGCGGCAATCATGATGGTGGTGTACTCATAGCCGCCGATGATGGCGGCGAGAAATGCCAGACCGCCCATGATTGGCGGCATGATGGGACCTCCACAGGAACTGCAGGCTTCGACTGCGGCGGCACGTTCCGGAGAGAAGCCCATCCTTTTCATAGCGGGGATGGTATAAGTACCGGTACCGACAATATTGGCGATGATGGAACCGCTGAGTGTGCCAAATAAAGCGCTGGAAAGCACTGATACCTTGGCCGGGCCGCCGCGGAAGCGGCCAAGTATGGACGTTGCCAGCTTGAGGAAGAAATCAGCGGCGCCAAGACCGCTGATGACACCGGCAAACAGGTAGAAGCCGAGAATGAGACTGCCGAACATGGCCGCAGGCAGTCCCAGCATGCCGTTGGCCCCATAGGCGAAATCACCAACGAGTTCCGAGAAGGTGATGGGGTAGCCGGCCAGAACGCCGGGGAGCCTGTCAGCGAACATGGGATAGACTATGGAAATGCCAAGGAGAGTCAGATAGCCCCATCCGCCGATTCTCCGGCCGGCTTCAAGGCCGAGCCCCAGTACGATGACCGCGGCGGCAAAGGTGATGAAGTTCGGCGGCGGCTCCCACATTCTTAGTGATATTGGCTCGGAATTGATGAGAAAGAAAAGCACACAGGCCAGGAGCACCGAAGCCATTACATAGTCGTACCATGGCGGTGCCCGCTTTTTCTGTTTCTGGGTTGCTGGCAGTCCCATAAAGACGTTGAATACCATAACGGTGTAGAGAAGGTAGAAGTAGAAGGTCCCGCTGAGCACATTACCGAAAATAGCGATGCCCTTGAAGTGGATGATGAACAGGGCCATGGCAATCATAGTTGAAACGATGAACCAGAGCTTGATGGGCTTTGGCATGAGGTGGTAACGGCCGATGGCGCCGGTTGGCTCTATGGTCTTTGTAACGGTGCTCTCAGGCACTCTTACAGGGCCTCCCATTAATCAAGTGAATATATCTCTGCGGGCGTTGGGCCATCGCAAATAACAGGTCAGATCGTGTTGAGTAAGTTAACCGCCGCCAGCTATCGCAGGATTTTCTTTGCCCTTGCGGCCCTCCATCATTTTCCTGATCAGGACGAGTACGATGCCGATAACTGACAGAATCCCTCCGGCAAACGTTGTGAAAAGCTCGGGAAAAGCAATCAGAAAGCCTCCAGATATGAAGAATGCGCGCTCCCATGGTTTAATAGAGCCTAGACCGGTGAAGTAGCCTCCCGTACCGCAGACCATGATGAATATCCCGACCATGGCCATGATTAGATGGTAGAAGATGCTCCACGGTGTACCAACCATGGCTAGTGCCGGCTGGAAAACAAAGAAGAAGGGCACCAGCAGTAGCGGGACGAGCATGCGGGAGGCTGTGTAGGAAGTTTTTATCGGATTGGCACCGGCGATGCTGGCGGCAACATAGGCGTCAATGGCGACCGGTGGTGTTACGGTGCCGTATCCTGCCTGATAGATTATGAAAAGGAGGATAACGTAAATAGGGATATCCAGGACTTTGGCTATAGCCGGGGCGGCGGTGACCGATAAGAAGAGAAAAGCGGCGCGCTGGAGACCGACCATGCCCATTACAACAGAGAAGCCGGTGGCAATAAAAAGGACGAAGTAAGCATTGCCCGCACCCAGCGAGACAATCCAGCTGGTAATAGCGGCGGCGACGCCGGTCTTGAACAGGCCGACCAGGATAAAGCCCATGGAGAAGGTGACGCCGACGGCGAAGTTTATCAGCCCGGCCATATGGGCAAGGGCCTCCTCCATTTTTTTCCACGTCGGGCGCATCTTCTTGTTGGTGAAGGCGAGAAGTATCGCCAAAATAGTGGCGTAAACGGGTACAATGGCCCCCCACCGCATATAGATCAACCCGAAGGCGAGAAAGGCGATGACAACGATATAAATCCAGCCTTCTTTGAGGGTAGGAATCAGCGGGGGACATTCGGAGCGGGTTAGTCCCTTCAGTCCGGCTTTGGCGGCGTAGGCGTCAATTTGTATCTGCATTGCAAATACATACAGGAATGCGGGTATCACTGCGGCAATGATAAACTGAGCATACTCTACGCCAGCGATGACGCAGGCCAGAAATACCATGCCGCCCATTATCGGCGGCATGGTATCGCCGATGTTAGAGGAGCAGGCCTCGATGGCGGCGGCGTATTCAGGTGGGTAGCCAGTTTTCTTCATCGCCGGAATGGTAAAAGAGCCAGTGCCGACAATATTGGCGATGGTACTGCCGCTCATGGTGCCGAAGAAGGCACTGGCCAGTGATGAGACCTTGGCAGGCCCTCCGCGGAACTGGCCGACCACTGAAGTGGCCAGCTTGACAAAGAAGTCGCCCCCGCCCATGCCCATGACTACGCCGGCGAATAGATAGAAGCCCAGGACAAGTTCGGCAATCATCATCGCCGGGATGCCGAGAAGGCCGTTGGCTCCGAAAGCGAAATCTGAGAAAATATCGTTGAATGACTGCTTGACGCCCCAGAAAATGCCGGGCATGTAGTCGGCGACCAGCGGGTAAACGATCGAGACCAGTAATAGAGTGAGATACCCCCAACCGCCGATGCGCCGTCCGGCTTCCAGGGAAATGAGGCCTATTATGACCGCCAGCACCAGCTGGGGCCAGCCGGGCGCCGGTGTCCACATCCTCATGGCGATGATGCCGGAGTTGAAAGTGAAATAGATGAGAATAGTCACCAGAATGGTTGCAAGTACGTAGTCGTACCAGGGAGGCGGTCTGTGTCTGGCATAATGGTGGACAGCCAACCCCATGAAGACGTTGAAACCGAGACAGGAGAACAGGATGTAGTAGTAAGGAACACCGCTGAGCACGTAGCCGAAGATAGGGATGCCCATGTAATGGAAACAGAATAGCCCGATGGCAATAACCGTAGTCGATAAGAAGATGGCCTTGACCGGTTTGGGCATCAGGTCGTAGCGGGAAAGGGCACCTTTTCTTTGCTTGGGGGCCTCAGACATTCAGCTTTCTCCCTAATTTTGCTCCGGTGGCCGTCGTGCTTGTGAACGGGGGGCGTCGAGTAGACGCCCCCCGTGATAAAAGACACTATGAATCAGTAGTTATCAACGTAGTCCACAGTCAAACTCTGATGAAGGCCAATCTTGGGCAGGTGCTTCTCTTTCTGGTAGTTCTGCCAGAAGTTCATCCAGGCCTCATTGGTCGGGTCGATTTTGATTCCCTTAGAATCGGCCAGCTTGATTGCCTCAGGGTAGGCATTACACCAGGCCGTGACCGCGGCGATGTTGGTGGCCTGTCTCTTATCATGGGCGGGCGTCCAGAGGTTCTTTTCCTTGAGATACCTGATCAAGCCATCGTGCACCGGGATCATCGACCTTTCCAGAGCATTCATAAGCGCATCAATACTCATGTGCTCATTGGTGTCGAAAGCATTCTTGTACCGCTCGTAGTTCGTGTCCAGCCATTTGGCAAAATTATAGACAAGCTCGGGGTCAGACTTATCAAGGGTGACTTCAAGCGTGGCACCTGAGGTGCCCCATACGCCGCGGGCTTCGGGAACGCCGCTCAGAATTGGACCGAAGGCGTAAGCCGGGTCATTGGCGCGGAATCTGGCCGCGCCCTCCGGGTCTTTGTCCGAGTTTAGATCAAGGAATCGAATGCCACCTGGTGCAGCTGCCGCTTCGTATATCGCCGGTGAGGTCGGGAAGCCGAACATGATGTCGGCCCGGCCTTCGGCTACCGCCCTGGCGCATCCGTCATAGCTACCGGTATTTACCCATACTATCTGGTCATGGGGCAATTGAATCCAGTCCGCTATGGCCTTGGGCACTTTAAGTACCGTCGGCTGCATTGACCACACTGCCCAGCGTATACCCGGCTTGATGTCATAAATTGTCTTAATCGGAGAGTCGCCGCGGACAAAAATGCCGGAGTTGGAAATGGCGTGTATCCATACCACCCGCATCTGCCAGGGTCCGCCATCCCTTACCGCATGACCTTCGGTGGCCTCAATAACGTTGCCCAGTTCACGCTTGCCGCCTTTGACCAGGAAGGCCTTGCCGGTCTGGACACTCATAAAACGCTGGATGCTGTTTTCCTCGGGAACAACCCTTATGGACATTCCCGTGTCCTTTTCCATGATTGTTGTCCAGCTCACATACTTGGCCAGGCCGGAGCCTCCCCCCGAAGATATTATGAGAGTTCGTGGCCACTGCCAGCCGCTGGCTGTAGTCTGGGTTCCCCCGCCACAACCGCTGAAGAGCAGGGCAAGCACCACCACAGAAACGAATGCTACCAGTACCAGATTTGCCTGTCTTCCTTTCATCTGACCTCCTCCTGAGTCTGTCCTTAACATTTTAAACGTTCCGGGCGGCTTGCAGGTAAAAGTACAACCGTCAGGTATAGCCATCCCCAGGTGCGAAATACTCCAGCGCGGCAGGTCAATTCTGGTGGGAACAAATGCGGGAGGTTGGCTGGAGAAACTTCACCTTGCCACAAGACCCATTATAGTAGCGGCGGGCGGAATTGGGAATCCACCATTTCATTCATTATTAGGACGCAAAAGACGCCGATTGTGTAGTCCTTATGGTTTATGGTGGATGAACGGTGCAAACTACGTGGATTCGGGCGTCCGGTCGGTTCTGTGGTACCATGACCGCCAACTGCGGAGGTGAGCAATGCGGCGCAACGTTACCATGTGGAAAGCTAACCTTATTGCTCTTATCAGCAGTTTCTGCGTCATGGTCATCGAGCTGATAGCGGCGCGGATTCTGGCGCCCCATATCGGCGTTTCACTATATACCTGGACTAGCGCCAACCGATCCTGCTGATTGATGACCATGTGCCTACGGATAGCCTGCTGGCCGAGATCTTACGCTAATATTTAACCAATAGAAGCTATAGGGGGCATACGGATCCCGACTAAGGTGAAGTAGGAATCAGGAGAGCAGAATGGCTGGGGAAAGAGTGGGGGAAGAAATGGGCAACTATCACAATAGCATTCAGACGAGCATTATGTGCATGGTTCTGGCTTTTTGTGTGCTGAGCGTTGAGGGACCGTCGATAGCCAGCGCACGGCTGAATATGGATTTGAATTGGGGAAACTGCGCCAATTCGATATGTCGAACGCTGGATGCCAGCCGCTGGATCGATTCATGTCTGTCCGCGATTAACATCGCCATCCGGGCTCCGACGACCGCAGCGTTGCCCACCTGAGTTATCAGCGTCTCCGGTATTCCCGGTAGCAGGCCTATGCCGACCGCGCTCTTACTGTTGATGTATGTTCCGAAACTTCCGGCAATGATTACCTGGTCAATCTGTTCATGGCTCAAACCGCACGTGGCCATCAGGACTTCAATTCCGGTCCTGATTGCGGCTTTGCCCAGCTGAACCTTTCCGATATCTTCCTGCGTTATCGTTATTTCTTCCCCGGTACCGCTGTCCCGACGGCTGACAAGGATAAACTCCGGACCGTGCCGTCCGAGTCGTACCCTGTTGCCTTGCCTCAGGCGCCCGCGACGGTCGATTATGCCCCGTTGGCGCATATGGTAGAGAGCGTCGATAATGCCGGAACCGCATATGCCCAGCGGCCTGATATTGCCAATGACCCCAACTTTAAGGCCGTGACTTCCGATAGCAACACTTTCGATGGCGCCATCGGTGGCGAACATGCCGTGTTGCAACGCGGCGCCCTCAAAAGCAGGGCCGGAAGCGCACGAGACACACCGAATCGTACCTTTTACTGCTAACGAGACTTCGGTGTTGGTACCGATATCCAGAAGAAGGATGTTACCTGCCGCATAGTTCATTCCCGTTGCCAGTAACGCGGCGGTGTGGTCACCGCCGACAAAGCCACCAATGAGGGGCATCAGGTAGACGTCGGACTCAGGTGCTGCAGTGAGGCCTAAATCGGTGGCAGTCACAGTTATGGCCTGTTTGGTATATGGCAGGTAAGGCGCGCGCCCCAGCTGGGTTACTGGCAATCCCAGCAGGAGATGGTGCATGACGGTATTGCTCGCGATGCAGATATTGGATATCTCATGGCCGCGAGCAAGGCCGGAAATAAGCCTGTTTAAGGCCTCGGTAATACAGCGCCTCAGGTTTTCCGCGCTGCCGTGCTCGGCCAGCGTCAGGCGTGTCATCACGTCATCGCCATACTGGCGCTGTGGGTTCGGCAGCCACTCTTTTGCCAGTATTAGGCCGCTGGCCAGGTCGACAAGTTGCGCCGTCACGGTGCTGGTCCCAAGGTCAATCGCGATGCCGTAGCCCTTCCTGCGAAGGGCATCACGATACACGGGGGTTAACGGCGGCTGACTCCGGGGTTCCTTGAAGAGGCTGTAACCGATTGCTGAGCGTGACCGTGCCGGTATATTGAGTCTGATATCGCTGAGAGGGTAGGTGCGGCAGGCCAGCCGGATGCCATTCTTTAAGTTCTTAGCGCCGAGGCGCTCCTTTTCATCCTTATCGGGTGGGGCGACATTGCCAGACAAAACTCTGATATGGCACTTGCCGCAAGTGCCATGACCGCCGCAGGGCGAGACCAGGAGCGGCAGGCCTGCCTGAAGGGCAGCTGTCAGTATGGTTTCCCCGGACTGGGCGGGAAAGACTACTCCGGCCGGCTCCAGGCAGACTTCGAAGGTCATGCCGAATTATAGCATCCTGGATAACGGGTGGTCGGGTATTTTTGGCCGGTGACCGGTGAAGCGGCCCCCGTATCCGCTCAACGCGTCAGCGGTGGCGACGGCCGGGAAGAGCCATGGTGCCAGCGCCAGCGATCCGTAGAAGATGAAATCGGCTCCGTTGGCTACCAGGACAGTCATAATTGCGGCCGCTACCGAGCGGTAGGCGTGCTCATCCCAACCGGCACCTCTGTCCTGGCGCCATGTATAGAGCGCGTTTGCCGGGGCGCAACCGGCGGGATACCCCAGCTTCTCCTTGATTTCACGCACAGCAATCGCCGCCGGGGCAATGCTGGCAATGTCCAGCACCCCGGTATCGACGATGAAATTCTCAATACCGGCACGTGCCGCCACCGGCAGAAGCGTCTCGGTGAGATAGTTAATCCTGGAAGCTGGCCGTATGTTCCTGGCAGTGAAGGACAGCAAGACTGCGTTCCTGATTCCGCACTCACGCAGGGTGTCAATCTCGGCTTCGGTATGGTCGTCCGCAATGGCATTGTAGATCAGCCTTGGCACGATCTCGGTGCCAGCGAAGTGGCGGAGGGCCTCCATCCGGACCGTTTGTGACGGCGAATCCAGGAGCAACGGGGCACTGGTACGCGCCGCCACAAATTCAAGATGAGTTATCAGTGACTTCGAGGTCTCTCCGATGACATCGATGCAGTACGGCAGATTCGTGGCCGTGGCGGATTCTGCCTGGCGCTCCAGCAGTGCCTCCGCCATGTCCCGGTCAAATTCTCCGCTGGCAGCGTCGCGTAAGAGGCTCTGACCGGCGAAGAAAATACTGCCTACCATTACGGTGGGGTATTCACCGGGTTGCCCGCCGAAATTGACACCGCCGACATTGACGACGCGCTGTTCTTTACTGAAGCTGAACATCAGTTTGCCTGACGACGCCTACGCCATTCCTGGAACGATTCCCTCTGCGGCGGCGTGAATTCCACCTGGCTCAAATCCTTGGGGACTGGCTTGCGGCCAAACGTGTGTATTGCGGCTACGGCTGCGTGTACGTGGTCCGTAGGCGTGTCCGCCGGGATGTTGGCTATGGTTATCTGTAGCTGGTAATCGCGTCCGAAGGCATCCACAAAGCGTTTTACCGAGTCTACGATACGGGAGACCGGCCCGTCACGCATTAACCTGGCGTTCAGTGCGGCAGCAATAGCGAGAGTTTTGCCTTGTTCGCGATAGGATGCCAGGAAATCCACTACCGGTTCCAGCGGTAGTTCATGCCAGGGGCCCATGCCGAGGAATATTGATGGCATTCCGGAAATGGCCATCTGTGCCCGGAAACACTCGTACAGGATTTCGGCATTGAATTTCTCCTTGCGTTCTTCGCAATAATCGGCACCCCCGGAAGTAGCCATTATGCCGAATTCTGCAGCCTTTTCCCTCAAACGTTTCCCGTACGGTATTACCCACTCTTTCAGAAGTTCAACAGAGATATTTGGTACCATTGCCCAGGCATCGACAGCTGCCACGGCGGTTATACCGGCGTATTCCCGCTGAACCTTGATGTAGGGCAGCTGTATTTCCTCTAATATAAATGTCATCAGGTCACGCGCAAAAGCGGGATCATTCCGCATGGCACGTATCAGCCTGGGGTAGCCACACATCCCTACTGCCATACTGAAAGTGCCGCAAATGAATCCCATCTTGCGGCCCCGGGGATATTCGCCGCTGAGCCTGATGCATTCCAGTGCGTAGGGTAAGCGCCCGTCACGGCGGAAGTTCGGCGGCCGGAGCTTCAGGAGGTCGGTTGGCTCCTTGATCAGCGGGTCGCGGAAGTCAATGGTCGGCATAGTGTGTTCCCCGTAGATAAGTTTGCCGCCCATTGCCTCGATCTCGTAATTGTAGACATCAGTGGCCGCTAGAAACAAATCCATTTGATAGTAATCCGTCACCTCGGCGAAGGCGGCTACTGCCGGTGCCGCCTCCCAAAAGAACACACGAGCCGGAATGCCAGTGAGTCTCATCACGTGGTCATGCATCTGTGCTGAAACGGGTATAGTCGCTTGCGTCGTCATTTCATCTTCATCAGTGCCCTTGCCTTATTTACGGCATCGAGGGCATCCTTTCCCCAGGCGTCGGCACCGATCTGGTCGGCGAAGCTCTGGCTGGTAGGCACGCCACCCACCATCACCGCCAGCTTGTTTCTAAGGTCTCCGGACTTAACGCGGTGTACGATCGCGGCGACCTCGTCCATGGTAGTCGTCATATAACAGCCCAGCCCCAGAATGTCAGGGTGAAGTTCTCTCCCCTTTTCAAGAAAAGTCTCCCTCGGCACGTCCTCGCCCAGGTCTATGACCTCGAACCCGGCACCACGCAGCATCGCCACCACAATCATCTTGCCCAGGTCATGCATGTCCCCGGCTACGGTGCCAATCAGGTAGCGACCGGTATAGCTCTGTTCTCCTTTAGACAGCAGTGGTTCCAGCAATGTCAGCGCCTTGCGGAAAGCCTCAGCGCTCATCACCATATCCGGCAGGAAGTATTCATTTCTTTGCCAGAACTCGCCGGCGTCCTGGATGCCACCCATCACCCCATGTTGCAGAATCTCGTTAACCGGCAGCTGCGCTTCAATTGCCTGCCGGGCGAGTCTCTCGGCGGCGATGTCATCACCTTCAGTGACCGCTCGTCGAAGGGAGGCAACTATATCCATAATTCCTCCTGCGTACCGAATTATTGATATCGCCAGTTCCAGTTGTTGATTATAAGTAATTATACATGATTTGGTATGAAATACCAGAAATATTCAGCAATCTCCTGGGTCCTAAAGCATGATTCTTAACCGGGTGTGTCTGTGTACTGTTTTCGTACCAGGCACAGCATGGGAGTGACTGGTGCATCAGCCGGTTGTTGTCGTCATTGGTTACACATGGCTGTGCGGCGGCAAGCCTCAGGTAAGTGGCTGTGGCAAGGTCTTGCCGGACTATCGAATCATCCGGTCACAGTTACAATGAGGACATCCAATGGAATGGTGCGTCAGCTATTTTTATCGCGGAAGACCTTCACGGTACCCGAACTGGCTGCACGAACGGTGTACGAAGCGGTTTGGTAGCGCATAGGGGATTCGAACCCCTGATCTCGTCCTTGAGAGGGACGCGTCCTAGGCCGCTAGACGAATGCGCCAGGAAGAAAATGGCTGGGGATCCAGGATTCGAACCTGGCCAAGCAGATCCAGAGTCTGCTGTCCTACCGCTAGACGAATCCCCAGCGTGTGCGAAAGGATAGCATACAGCTTGGACAATCGTCAACGATTGATAGCTGTCCGGCGCTTTACAGTAAGGTACGGAAATGGTAGCATGGCGTCCTTTGTCCGTGTTTATGGACGGGCAGAGCACGGGAGCGTTTGATGAAACCCGCCACCGCTATGGCCTGGCTTGGAAATCTGGGGACATTTTCCGCCCTCAAAGTCAAGGGTTTCCGCAGCTTCTGGCTGGGGTTGCTGGCTATATACTTTGGTGTCCAGTTGCAGTCACTGGCCGCAGCCTGGCTGGCTTATGAATTGACGCACTCACCGTTCAAACTGGGAGTGGTGGCGACAGCGTGGGCAGGGCCGGTGGTGCTTTTTTCGATTTTTGGCGGTGTTGCCGCCGACCGTATGTCTAAGAGGGCGGTTCTCATCTGGAGCCGGCTATGGATAAGCCTGATTACCTTCGCGGTAGCAACTCTGATTGCCACAGGACTGATTGAGTACTGGCACCTTGTGGCTGCCGGTGTGCTCCTCGGGTTCGGATATGCTTTCAGCATATCGGCTAACCTGGCGATTATCCCCGAGCTGGTGCCGTCAGAGTTGATGCTTAACGCCATCGCGCTGAACAACGGTGGGTTCAACCTCAGCCGCGTCGCCGGGCCGGCGCTGGCGGGAATTATGATAGGAACGGTGGGGACTGCCGGGGTCTACTACGCGGCGGCAGCGTGCTACTTCATCGCCATCGGCGTGTTGTGGACCCTGCCGAAGACGGGGTATAAAACGACCGGGCGAGGCCCGCTGTGGGAGTTCATGGCCGAAGGACTCAGATACGTCTGGGAGAACCGTCCGGTCATGATTCTCATCGCCCTTGAGTTTGTGCTTCTGTTCATCGCCATGCCTTTCCAGAACTTCATGCCGGCTTTTGCCGAGCGGCTGGGAGTCGAGGCGATGGGCTACGGTTTCCTGGTGGCGATGCTCGGAATTGGTGCTATGGCAGGTTCCCTGGGTGTGGCATCACTGGGCAACTTCAGGAAGAAGGGACTGCTCCTCCTTCTGGCGGGCATGGGCTACGGCGTGACTCTGGCGGTCTTCGCCAGTCTGCAATCGTTCGGAGCGGCACTCGGCTTTCTGGTGCTGGTGGGTATTTCCAGCGCCTCGTATCTGGCGACGAGCAGCACCCTCATCCAGATGAACGTCACCGACGCCATCAGGGGCAGGGTCATGAGCGTCTATATAACGATTAGCGGTTTCCAGCCGCTTGGTATATTGCCAGTCGGCGCGCTCTCCGAGGTTATAGGAGTATCCACCGCCGTGGCCATCAGCGGCGGTATCGTTTTTCTCATCATGCTGGCCGGTGTCTTAACCCTGGGCAGCGTCCGACGGCTTCAATAGGCGGGCTACTACTCGGCGGCCCTCTCCAGCTCGAAGCGGAAGTTCTCGATAACTGTGTTTGCCAGCAGCTTGCGGCACATTTCAGTTACCTGCTCCCGCGCTCGGGCCTCATCGTTCTCCTGAAGGCGTACCTCGATGTATTTACCGGCGCGGACGCTGGTCACGGTCTGGAAGCCGAGGTTGTGCAGGGCGCCTCTGATGGTGAGGCCTTGAGGGTCGTTCACGGTCGGCTTGAGGGTGATGTAGCACCTGGCAAGAAACATTTTAAGTCACCAGTTCCTTTCCGGTCAGCCGGCGGAAGGCCTCACGGTATCTCTGCGTGGTGGCCTTGACTACGTCCGGTGGCAGCGTGGGGGCGGGGGGCTCCTTGTTCCAGCCGGAGGCGACGAGCCAGTCGCGCACCGGCTGTTTGTCGAAGCTGGGCGGTGATATTCCGACCCTGTACTGGGCAACGTCCCAGAAACGGCTGGAATCGGGTGTCAGAAGTTCGTCAATCAGGCTTAGTCTGCCGTCGATAAGGCCAAACTCGAACTTGGTATCGGCGATGATAATGCCGCGCTGTCTGGCGTAGTTGAGGGCAAATTCATAGACAGAGATAGCTGCTTTCTTGAGGTCGGCCGCAAGCTTTTTGCCGACCAGTTTATCCATCTGCTCCGGCGTAAGTGGCTCGTCGTGTCCAGCATCAGCCTTGGTGGTCGGTGTGAATAGTGGCTGGGCTAACTGCTGGCTCTCTTTGAGGTCTGGCGGCATGGCCATGCCTGACACGGTCCCCTTGGATTTGTACTCGGCCCAGGCCGAGCCGGAAATGTAACCGCGGACAACACATTCAACGGGAATGCGCTCCGCTTTTCTGACAATCATGGCGCGGCCGATTAGGTAATTAGGAGAGGGTGTCTCCGATGGCGCCAGTTCCGCCAGCATTGAGGGGCTGGTGACGACTTTGACCACGTGATTGGGTATGATATGTGCCGTCTTTTCGAACCAGAAGGCGGAAAGCTGGTTGAGTACGGCGCCTTTATCGGGGATGCCGTTGGGCAGGACGAAATCGAAGGCTGAAATACGGTCAGTGGCGATAATCAGCAGTCTGTCGCCGAGGTCGTAGGTATCGCGCACCTTGCCGCGGCCGAATAAAGGAAGGCTTAGATTTGTTTCGACAATAACAGTCATTTCCGGCCTTTGTTCTCGCCCAGGCCAAGCCGGGCAAAGATTTCATCAATGTGCTTGAGGTAGAAATTATAGTCGAAAAGGGCTTCAAGCTCCTTTGCTTTAAGGCGGGCGGTGACATCGTGGTCAGCCTTGAGGAGACCGAGAAATGGCACCCGCTCCTTCCAGGCTTTCATGGCGTTGCGCTGGACAAGCTCATAAGCCTGTTCTCGTTTGAGTCCCTTCTCGACAAGCGCCAGAAGCACTCTCTGTGAAAAGACGAGGCCCTGGGTGATTTCCAGATTACGCCGCATGTTTTCAGGATAGACGTTGAGTCCCTTTATGACGCCGGTGAAGATAGAGAGAGCATAGTCAAGAACGAGGCAGGCATCGGCCAGGATAACGCGCTCCGTGGAAGAATGGCTGATGTCTCGTTCGTGCCATAGGGCGACGTTTTCCATGGCTGTAACGGCATAGCCCCGGAGGAGCCGGGCCAGGCCGCAGATGCGCTCGCATAGCTCCGGGTTGCGCTTGTGCGGCATAGCCGATGAGCCGGTCTGCCCGGGGTCGAACGGTTCTTCAGCCTCGAGAACCTCGGTCTTCTGAAGGGCGCGGATTTCGGTAGCGAACTTTTCGAGGGAGGCGCCGATAATGGCCAGGGTGGTGACGAACTGGGCGTGGCGGTCACGCTGGATGACCTGGTTGGAGACGGGTGCCGGCGTAAGACCCAGGCGGGCGCAGGCTTTTTCCTCGATTTCAGGCGGCACCGTGGCATAGGTGCCGACGGCGCCGGATATTTTGCCGACGCTGATAACCTTCGTCGCCTCGGCCAGACGCGCCGCATTGCGCTTCATTTCCTCGACCCAGATGGCCAGCTTGAGCCCGAAGGTGATCGGCTCGGCATGGACGCCGTGGGTTCGGCCCATCATGATGGTCCTCTTATGCGTGATGGCTTTCTCTTTGAGAGCGGTCAGCAGGTCTTCAATGTCGGCGGCCAGGATAACTGAGGCCTCTTTCATTTGTAGACTGGTGGCGGTGTCCATGATATCTGATGAGGTCAGACCGAGGTGGATCCACCGTGACTCTTCACCGAGGCTTTCGCCCACCGAGCGGAGGAAGGCGGTGACATCGTGGTGGGTTATTTTGAAATATCTAGCATAGAGCTCCGGCGAGAATTTCGCCTTACGGAGTTTGACCATATCGTCCCCAGGTATGACGCCGAGCTCGGCCCATGCTTCGCAGACGGCGAGTTCGATACGGAGCCATTGCTGGAATTTGTTGTCTTCCGACCATACCTGCTTCATGGCCGGTCGGCTGTAGCGCTCGATCACCTTAACTTGCCTCCAGTTCCCTCAGGTATTTCTCCTGAGCTTCGGCTATGGATGGGTGCTTGATCGACAGTATCCGGGCGGCGAGGAGGGCGGCGTTCTTCGAGTTGTTGATGCCTACCGAGCCGACAGGGACACCCGACGGCATCTGAACTATGGAGTAGAGAGCATCAACTCCTTTGAGCTCGCTGGTGGCCAGGGGTACGCCGATTACGGGTAAATCGGTCCAGCTGGCGATAACACCGGGGAGGTGTGCCGCACCACCGGCACCTGCGATAATGACCTCGATTCCCTTGCGTCGGGCGCCCGAGGCGTACTCTTTCACTTTGCCCGGGGTGCGGTGTGCCGACATGATTGACATTTCACACTCGATACCTAACTGCTCCAGCATCTTCAGCGCTGGCTGCATGAGCGGTTCATCGGTCTTGCTTCCCATGACTATGCTAACTAGCGGCATCTATTTCACCTCCCTTATGGCAATATCCTTGCGGTAATGGCAACCCTCGAATTGAATGCGGCCGATATTTGAGTATACTTTATCCCTGGCCTGAGCCATACTGTGTCCGGTGGCAGTTACGGTAAGAACGCGGCCGCCATCGGTGAGTACCTGGTCAGGGCTGTTCCCCACCTTTGTTCCGGCGTGGAAGACCAGTACGTCTCTGTCAATCGTATCCAGGCCGTTGATCGGCAGGCCGGTGCGGTAATGGCCGGGATAGCCGCCGGAGGCCATGACGACACCGACACAGGCGTCGGATGTCCAGTCCAGCTTGACTCTGTTCAGCCTGCCTTCTATCACGGCCATGAAGGCGTCAACGATATCGCTCTTCATTCGCGGCAGAATGGCTTGCGTCTCGGGGTCGCCGAAGCGGGCATTGAATTCAAGGACTCGCATGCCTTTCGGGGTGATCATCAGACCGGCATAGAGCACACCCTTGTAGGGGATGCCTTCTCTGACCAGAGCTCTGACCGCGGGCTTGAGAATCTTTTCGGTGGCCTCTTCTGCCTCGGCAGTGCCGAAAAAACCGGGCGGGCTGTAACTGCCCATGCCCCCGGTGTTGGGCCCCTGGTCGCTGTCAAAAACGCGCTTGTAGTCGCAGGCCGGGACGAGCGGAAGTACCGTCTCGCCATCGCTGAAGGCGAGTAAGCTTACCTCGGGGCCAGTGAGGCACTCTTCGATGATGACCTTCTTGCCGGCATCGCCGAAGACCCTGTCTACCATCGCTTCATAGAGCGCCTTTTGGGCTTCGTCTCTGGTCCGGGCTACGGTCACCCCTTTGCCGGCGGCAAGTCCGTCAGCCTTGATAACTACCGGGACGGGTTGCGCTTCAAGATACCTTGAGGCCTCGGTGAAGGAGTCGAAGCTGGCGCCGATGGCGCACGGGATGCCGTACTTCGTCATCACGTTCCTGGAGAAGACCTTGCTGGACTCCATCTGGGCGGCGGCTTTGCTCGGCCCAAAGATGGGCAGGCCGTGGCTGTTGAAGAGGTCGACGATGCCGGCGGCCAGGGGGGCTTCCGGCCCGACCACGGTCAGGTCGACCTTATTCTCTCCGGCAAATGTCAACAGTGATTGGATATCGCCGGCCTTGATAGGTACGTTGGTACCAAGGCGTGCGGTGCCGGCGTTGCCGGGAGCGATGAACACCTGCCCGGCCCTGGGGCTCTGTGCTATTTTCCAAGCGAGGGCGTGTTCGCGGGCGCCGCCGCCGATGACGAGTATTTTCAACTGAAGCGCTCCGTTACTCCCACTCTATGGTGGAAGGCGGTTTGCTGGTGATGTCGTAGACGACCCGGTTGACGCCGGGGACTTCGTTGACGATGCGGTTGGAGATGCGGCCGAGGAGTTCGTAAGGCAAGTGCGCCCAGTCGGCAGTCATGGCGTCCTCGCTAGTGACGGCACGGACGCCGACAAGGTAGCCGTAAGTGCGGGAGTCGCCCATAACGCCGACACTCTTGACGTCGGTAAGAACGGCGAAGCTTTGCCAGAGCTGGCGGTAGAGCTTGGCCTTCTTGATTTCGTTCATGACAATCCAGTCGGCAGCGCGCAGGATTTCCAGCTTATCTTTGGTGACCTCGCCGATGATGCGGATAGCAAGACCGGGACCGGGGAAAGGCTGGCGCCATACCATTTCTTCGGGCAGACCGAGGGCGAGGCCCACCTCGCGTACCTCGTCCTTGAAAAGGTAGCGGAGAGGCTCAATCAGAGTGAGCTTCATCTGGGCGGGAAGACCGCCAACGTTATGGTGTGTCTTGATTTTGGCGGCGGCCTTGTTTTCGGTGGTGGCGCTTTCGATGACATCCGGGTAAAGAGTGCCCTGCGCAAGGAAATCGACCCTGCCCAGCTTCAGGGCTTCTTCTTCAAAAACGCGGATGAATTCGTTGCCGACCTGACGGCGCTTGACCTCGGGGTCGGTGATGCCTTTTAGCTGGCGGAGGAAGCGCTCGGTAGCATCGGTGTAGACGATATTCATTTTGAGGTTGTTCCGGAAGGTATTCAGGACGCGCTCCGCTTCGTCACGGCGAAGCAGGCCATTGTTGACGAAGATGCAGGTGAGTTGGTCGCCGACTGCCTGATGGATGATGGTCGCGGTTACGGAAGAGTCAACGCCGCCCGACAGGGCGCATACAACCTTGCCGTTCTTGACCTGCTCGCGGATGCGGGTGATGCTTTCCTGGACGAAGTTAGCCGGCGTCCAGTTGCCTCTGCAACCGCAGACTCTATAGAGGAAATTCTGAATTATGTTCTTACCCAGCGGCGTATGGACAACTTCGGGGTGGAACTGAATGCCGAAGATGCGGTTGTCTTTACCCATTACGGCGATCGGTGAGTTGTCGGTGTGACCGAGCGACTGGAATCCCGGCGGCATACGGGTAACAAGGTCGCCGTGGCTCATCCAGACGAGCATCGATGGCGGCAACCCGGCGAACAGAGGCGAATCGGTGTTCAGGTGGAGCATAGCCTGGCCGTATTCGTGCTTGGCCCCCGGGGCTACCTGCCCGCCCAGTTGCTGGGCAAGAAGCTGGTTGCCATAGCAGATGCCGAGGATGGGCAGGCCGCTTTCGTAGATTTTGAGCGGTGCCAGAGGCGCGCCCTCAGCATAGACGCTGGCGGGGCCGCCGGACAGGATGAAGCCGCGCGGCTTAAGGGCCATGACCTGTTCCCAGGGTGTTTCCGGAGGGAGTAGTTCGCAGTACACGTGGCACTCACGGACACGCCGCGCAATCAGCATGGCGTATTGCGAACCGAAGTTGTAGACGATGACGGTCTCTTTTTCGGTCGGGTGGATTGGTTGAGTGACCGGCCGTTCGCCGCGGCGCTCCTTGGCTATCTCAAGGTACGCCGACACTTCGATGTCATCACTGGTAGCAATACGGCGGGTATCCGGCTGGTTGGTCATGGGAACGCTCCTGTGAAGGTATACTAAAATGTATCACGTGGGGTGTCTTTTGCCAAGGGGATGGCAGGCTAGAAGGCGCTGGTCCGTACTAGGTCTTTCCGGCATCCCAAATTTGCTTGACGGCATAGCCGCGGTTAAGCAGGCTAAGGTCGCGGAACTCAATCTTGGAAGGTGTGACTTTAATAATGGTCTCCGCTCCATTGGCATTTTGTCTGTGGGGCGGCCCAGCGCTTTGTAGTAGGGTTTCCAGTCGCAGGCGTCGAGGGCATCGAGATACTTTGTGTGACCACTGGTGACCAACTCGGCGCGGCCGGTCATCTGGATACCTTTGACGTCTTTTTACATAGTTCAGGCAATAACTTGAGTTGCCGCTGTGACACACTATCAGGCTGTGTTATACTTGCCCCTACGATGGGAGGTCAGCTGGAAAAGGCCATCGCCATTCTTTGCCGGGGCGGTGTTATCGTTTTTCCGACGGACACCGTTTACGGACTTGGCGCTGACCCGCGTAGTGAAAAGGCCGTGGGCCGTATCTACGAGATAAAAGGCCGACCCGCAGGCATGGCTTTGCCACTACTGGCCTGTGGTATCCGGCAGGCTTCGGCAGTGGCGGTCATGACTGACCTGGGACGGCGGCTGGCAAAAAGCTTCTGGCCAGGCGCGCTGACGCTTGTATTGCCTCGGGCTTCGGGTTTTCCCGGATATGTTAGCGCTGGCCGGGATACGGTGGCGGTGCGCGTGCCCCGGCATCGGATACCGGCGGCTCTGGCGAGGGGGCTGGGGGTGCCGGTGATAGGCACTAGCGCCAACCTCAGCGGACAGCCGAGTGCCAGGACCGCCGATGAGGCTATCCGGCAACTGGCGGGACTGGTTGATGGGATAATCGATCTTGGTCCATGCCCCGGCGGCATCGAGTCCACTGTGGTGGATGCGACCGGTGACAGGCCGGTCGTTCTAAGGCGTGGGGCGGTATCCGATGAGGCGATTGATTTGGTTCTAGAAGACAGAGGTGGGAGGCAAAAGACATGCGCGTAGCGCTTGGATGCGACCACAGGGGACTGGTGTTGAAACAGGCGGTGATCAGGCTTCTTGGCGAGATGGGGTATGAGTTCAAAGATTATGGGTCTTTTGACACAGTTTCAGTGGACTATCCGGACATAGCTGTTCAGGTGGGCCGCGCCGTGGTATCCGGCCTGGCTGATTATGGGGTATTGGTATGCAGTAGCGGGATCGGGATGAGTATTGCCGCCAACAAGGTAAAGGGAGTGCGGGCGGCCTTGTGCGGCGATATGCTCAGCGCCCGGCGTGCCCGTCTGCATAACGATGCCAACGTGTTGTGCCTTGGTCAGGACATAATCGGGGAGGGGCTGGCCATGGAGATAGTGAAGACTTTCCTCTCCACCAGTTTTGAGGGGGGACGGCACGCGCGGCGTCTGGGTAAAGTGCAGGAAATCGAAGCCAGTTTCCTTGACACGGCATAGGTGCTATGTTACATTTGAGTTTCAGCTTTGCATAGCTACGGGCGCGAACGTGTTTTATGGGGCTGATTAATAGTGAGAAGCGACGTTATTAAGAAAGGCCTGGAAAGGGCGCCGCACCGCAGTCTTCTGCACGCGTTGGGCTGTGCCCGGCAGGACTTCTCACGGCCATTTATCGGTATTGTCAGCAGTTACAGTGAGATTGTCCCCGGGCATATACATCTGGACACAGTGTCTAATGCCGTGAAAGAAGGCGTCAGGGAAGCTGGCGGTGTTCCTTTTGTTGTGAACACCATCGCGATATGCGATGGTATTGCCATGGGCCATGCCGGAATGAAGTTCAGCCTGCCAAGCCGGGAGCTCATCGCCGATTCAGTTGAGGTGGTAGTATCGGCGCATGCCTTCGACGGTCTGGTCTTTATCCCGAACTGCGACAAGGTGATACCGGGTATGCTAATGGCGGCGGCGCGGCTGAATATTCCTGCTATCTTTGTCAGCGGTGGTCCCATGCTGGCCGGACGTCTCGGGGACGGCTCGGTGGTTGACCTTAATTCGGTGTTTGTAGCCGTCGGCAAGGTCAACAAGGGCGAAATGGATGCTGCGCAGCTGGGTGAGCTGGAAGAGGTGGCCTGCCCCGGCTGCGGCAGTTGCTCCGGCATGTTTACGGCCAATACTATGAACTGCCTTTCAGAGGTGCTGGGTATGGCATTGCCGGGTAATGGGACGATACCGGCAACCACGTCGAGACGCCTGAAGCTGGCGCACGATGCCGGCAAAAGAATACTGGACCTGGTGAAGGGCAACATCCGTCCCAGAGACATCATCACACCTGAGGCAATACACAATGCTTTTGTGGTTGATATGGCGCTGGGAGGGAGTACCAACTCGGTCCTGCATCTTATTGCCATCGGAAACGAGGCCGGCTTTGCGTTTCCGCTATCAGAAATAAACAAGATAAGTGCTCAGACACCGTACCTGAGCAAGATAGCGCCGGCGGGTGAGTATCATGTTGAAGACCTCGACCTGGCTGGTGGTATCCCAGCATTAATGGCTGAGGTGCGGGACCTGTTGAATACCGGTGTCAGGACAGTTACTGGAACTCTGGCGGATACAATTGGTAATGCGAAAGTGCGTAACCAGCGTGTCATACGTCCTAGGTCGGCCCCGCATTCGAAGACCGGAGGCCTGGCCATTTTATTCGGCAACCTGGCGCCGGAAGGCGCTGTGGTCAAGGCCGGAGCGGTTGACCAGCGCATGCTCAAACATCGGGGACCGGCGCGGGTTTTCGACAGTGAAGAAGCGGCCACATCGGCCATAATGAAGGAGAAAATCAAGCCTGGTGATGTGGTGGTCATACGATATGAAGGGCCGAGAGGTGGTCCCGGTATGAGGGAGATGCTGACCCCGACCTCTCTTTTGACCGGTATGGGTCTTGACAGCACGGTTGCTCTGATAACCGACGGCCGTTTTTCCGGTGCGAGTAAAGGTGCGGCTATCGGCCACGTGTCTCCTGAAGCCGCGGCTAGCGGGCCGATTGCCGCTCTGCGCGAGGGCGATACTGTGGATATCAACATACCGGAGCGCAGGCTGGAAGTGGACTTGACCGGGCCGGAGATTAAGAAGCGGCTGGCGGCGATTCCGCCGTTCAAGCCGAAAGTGAAGATGGGATATCTGAAGCGATATGCGGAGAAAGTGACCTCTGCCAGCACCGGGGCCATTTTCTCGAAGTAAGGTTCGAATGCATGAAAAAGACTGGCGCGGAAATACTGTGTGAAAGCTTGGTAAGGGAGGGTGTGGAAGTCATCTTCGGCTTTCCCGGTGGGGTGCTCTTGCCGCTTTACGATACGCTCCCGAAATATCCGCAGTTGCGGCATATTCTGGTGCGTCATGAGCAGGGCGCGGCCCACGCCGCGGATGGATATGCCAGAGTTGCCGGTAAGCCAGGCGTGTGCGTGGCAACTTCGGGCCCCGGTGCAACCAATCTGGTTACCGGTATTGCCAACGCGTGCCTGGACTCTTCGCCGGTCATTGCCATCACCGGTCAGGTGGCCAGGGCATTTATCGGCAAGGATGCCTTTCAGGAAGTTGACATTACGGGAATAACCCTGCCGATTACGAAGCACAACTATTCGGTCAGGAAGGCGTCGGATATCGCACGGGTAGTGAAAGAATCGTTTTTTATAGCCAGAACCGGCCGGCCAGGCCCGGTATTGATAGATATTCCGCGAGATGTCTTTACCGAGAGTGCCGAAGCTCATTACCCGGATAAGGTTAATTTGCCCAGCTATAAGCCGGTGCTTTATGGCCATCCTACCCAGATTAAGCGTGCGGCGGAGTTGATTAACGGGGCCAGGAAGCCGTTAATCGTGGCCGGGCGCGGCGTCATCATTTCGGAGGCATATCAGGAGGTCAGGGAACTGGCGGAGAAAGCCCAGATACCGGTGGTAACGACCCTGCTGGGTATTGGCTGCTTCCCGGAAACACACGTCCTGTCTTATGGCATGATCGGCATGCATGGCATGGCATATGCCAATACCGCGGTTGATCAGGCAGATGTGGTGATTGCCATCGGTATGAGATTTGACGACCGGGCCACCGGTAAGGTGAGCTCGTTCGCGCCGCGAGCCAGCATCATTCATATTGATATTGACCCGGCCGAGATTGGCAAAAATGTGCGTGTCGACGTCCCGATTGTTGGCGATGCTAAGAACGTTTTGCAGGCGCTCAACAAGCAGATATCTTCAAGTGATCATGTGGACTGGCTGAAGGAGCTGGACGAATATCGCACATGCCATCCGTCGATGGACATCCGTGAGACCGATAAGCTTTTGCCGCAGTATGTGATCAGGCAAATATTCGAGGCAACACAGGGTGAAGCCAGAATAGTGACCGGCGTCGGCCAGCATCAGATGTGGTCGGCCCAGCACTTCTATTACATTAAGCCGAACAGCTTGATATCGTCGGGCGGTCTGGGGACGATGGGTTTTGAGCTGCCGGCGTCTATGGGTGTCAAGGTCGCGTGTCCTAATGAAACGGTCTGGTGTATCGCCGGCGATGGCGGTTTCCAGATGACGCTTCATGAACTTGCTACCATCGCCTGCGAAAGAATAGCTGTAAAGATTGCCATAATCAATAACGGTTTCCTGGGCATGGTCAGGCAGTGGCAGGAGCTGTTTTACGGCAAGCGTTATGTGGCGACACCTCTCTACGGGCCGGACTTTGTCAAGCTGGCCGATGCCTATGGGATTGCTGGCGTGAGGGTCACCGATAAGAAACAGGTATCTGCGGCGATACATAAGGCTATGGCGCATGATGGGCCGTTTGTCATTGATTTCAGGGTAGAGCCTGAAGAAAACGTTTACCCGATGGTCCCCCCGGGTGCATCCATCGTCGAATGTATTGAGATGCCCAGGTCGGAAACGGTCGATACCCGCAGATAGAGCACGGGACGCCAGGAGGATTTTGCAAATGAACGGTCCGTATCATACGCTGGTGGCACTGGTCGAAGACCGTCCCGGGGTGCTCAACCGCGTTTCCAGCGTGCTGCGGCGCCGTGATTTCAATATCGAGAGTATCGCCGTGGGGCGGACTGACCAGCCAGAACTTTCACGTATGACAATCGTGGTTGATGCGGAGTCAGCCAATGTCGAACAGGTAAGGAAGCAACTGTCCAAGCTAATCGATGTTGTGAAGATCTTCGACATAACCGAGGAGAGCAAGGTTGAGCGCGAGCTGGCTTTGATAAAAGTCAAGACCACACCTGCCACACGGGGCGAAATCATCCATATCGTCAATATCTTCCGCGCCAACATCGTTGACGTGGCACCCGATTCGATGATTGTGGAGGTGACCGGTGACGAAGATAAGATTTCGTCTCTTCTGGCGCTTCTTCAGGGTTTTGGAATCAAAGAGATGGCCAGGACCGGGCGAATAGCAATTACTCGTGGCGGGACAGGCCCGCTTATCGTCGACGAGGAGCCGAAGTTAATCAGACAGGTAAGAAAGCCGCCGGTTCCGGAGAGTCCGGCGAACTGGTAGCACTCAGTCGGGACTGTGTATGACAGGCCGTCTTTCTGCCGCAGCATGAGTACAAGACTACCGCTCGCGTGGCGGTTTGCTTGTAAGAATACTGTGAGAGGGTTCAAATGGCTAAAGTTTACTATGACAATGATGCTGACCTGAGCTTACTTAGAGGCAGGACGGTGGGCATTATCGGGTTCGGAAGCCAGGGGCACGCTCATGCCCAGAACCTGAGGGACAGTGGCTGTCAGGTGCTGGTCGCTGAAGCGCCGGGGACCGATGGCTGGAAGAACGCCCAGACAGCGGGATTTAAGGTGGCTACTGCGGCTGATACAGCCAGAGAGGCATCGATTATCGTGATGCTTGTCC
The DNA here is from genome assembly GCA_034431935.1 of Dehalococcoidia bacterium. Classification (GTDB taxonomy): domain Bacteria; phylum Chloroflexota; class Dehalococcoidia; order GIF9; family JBFMDU01; genus JBFMDU01. The sequence continues at coordinate 47,005 of DAOUCU010000096.1, forward strand.
CGGATAATCTCCAGCCGGTTATCTACCGTGAGGCGATTGAGAAATCGCTGACTTCGGGGAAGATGTTAATGTTCGCCCACGGCTTCAACATCCACTTCGGGCAAATTGTGCCGCCGCCGGTGGTGGATGTCACTATGATTGCCCCCAAAGCGCCGGGACGGATGGTTCGAGAGCTTTATACCCAGGGATCGGGAGTGCCGGCGCTGGTGGCGGTGGAGCGGGATGCTTCGGGCAATGCGAAGGCAATAGCTCTGGCTTATGCCAAAGGTATCGGTACGACACGGGCCGGCGTCATTGAGACGACCTTCGCTGAGGAAACCGAGACTGACCTCTTTGGAGAACAGGCAGTACTTTGCGGAGGTATTTCGCACCTCATCAGGGCTGGCTTCGATACGCTGGTTAAAGCCGGCTATCAGCCGGAGATTGCCTACTTTGAGTGCCTGCACGAATGCAAGCTGATTGTTGATCTTATTTATCAGGGCGGCATCAGCTATATGCGGGACGTGGTCAGCGATACCGCCGAATACGGTGACTACAGCCGCGGCCCGAGGGTTATTAACGATGAGGTCAAGGCCGAGATGGCCCGGATACTATCGGAAGTACAGAACGGGACCTTCGCCAGGGAGTGGATACTTGAGAACCAGGCAGGCCGGCCAAATTTCAACATTACCAAGCGTCGGGAAGCGCAGGCTGAGATTGAGACTGTCGGCAAGAGACTGAGGGAAATGATGCCCTGGCTGAAAAAAGCTTGAGGTGCCTTCGGAGCTGGGTGAGACCCTTGGAAAGAGTCATTATCTTCGACACCACGCTCAGGGATGGAGAGCAGGCGGCGGGCGCCACGCTTAACATCCAGGAGAAACTGGATATCGCCCGTCAGCTTGAGCGTCTTGGCGTGGATGTTATCGAAGCGGGTTTTCCCGCTAGTTCTCCCGGGGACTTCGAAGCAGTACGAGCGATCGCGAAAACGGTACGGAAGCCCGTAATCTGCGCGCTTACTCATGCCAATGTCAAAGCGATTGAGCGTGCATGGGAGGCGGTTGCGGAAGCAGAGCGTTCACGTATTCATGTGTTCCTTTCATCTTCGGATATCCACATGAATTACCAGCTCCGCCGGAGCCGGGATGAGGTCCTCGAAATGACGCGGACGGCGGTCGCTCATGCAAAGCGCTATTGCCGTGACGTCGAGTTCTCGCCGATGGATGCTACCCGGACCGAGCCGTTGTTCCTGTACAAGGTGGTGGAGGTGGCCATCAGCGCCGGGGCTACCACAGTAAACATACCGGACACGGTCGGATACGCCATCCCTGTGGAGTTCGGTAAGTTGATACGCGGCATCATCAAAAACGTGCCGAACGCTCACCGGGCAATAATAAGCGTCCACTGTCATAACGACCTCGGCATGGCAGTGGCCAACAGTCTGGAGGCGGTACGTCAGGGTGCGAGGCAGGTGGAGTGCACAGTTAACGGCATTGGCGAGCGGGCCGGCAACGCATCGCTGGAAGAAATCGTCATGGCGATAAAGACGCGGAATGACCTGCTGAGGTTCACTACCGGGGTGAACACCACCGAGATTTACCGTTCCAGCCGCCTTGTCAGCGACCTTACCGGTTTTGCCGTACAGCCAAACAAGGCGATTGTTGGTGCGAATGCCTTCCGGCATCAGTCCGGCATTCACCAGGACGGTGTCATTAAGAAGTCCATTACCTACGAGATAATGGACCCCCGCTCAGTCGGTATCCCGGCCAGCAGTCTGGTGCTGGGTAAGCTCAGCGGTCGGCATGCATTCCGCGAGCGGCTGGCAGAGCTGGGCTACACTCTGCCGGAAGCCGAGTTTGACCGTGCCTTCGACGCCTTCAAACAACTGGCGGACAAGAAGAGGGAAGTCACCGACCGCGACATTGAATCTCTGGTGGCCGAAGAGCGGCGTACCTTCACCGAGGTCTACCACCTTGACCATGTCGGAGTTACGTGCGGCAACGCCGCTATTCCGACGGCTACGGTCCGACTGATCGGGCCGGGTGGCAAAGTGCTGGCTGACGCCGCGCTGGGTACTGGCCCGGTGGATGCTGTATACAAGGCTATTAATCGCATCGTTGGGGTTTCCAACAAACTGACAGAATTCAGCGTGAATTCTGTTACGGAAGGTATTGATGCGATTGGCGAGGTGCTGATACGGATTGAGAGCGACGGGGTGACATATACCGGCCGCGGCGCCGCTACGGACATCATTGTGGCCAGCGCCAAGGCCTACATGAACGCGCTCAATCGCCTGCTGGCGGCAAGAAAACTGACAGAGCAGACGTCGAGGGACAGGTCTGAACGCAAGACCGCGAGGGCCAGAAAGTGAACGCCACCGTGGAAGCAGTCTTGCGGTTGGTGCTGGCTGCGGCCCTCGGAGCGCTGGTAGGGTTCCAGCGGGAGCATGGGCATAAGCCGGCCGGTTTGCGTACGCACACTGTGGTGAGCGTCGGCGCCTGTCTTTTTTGCCTGGTCTCGATCTATGGCTTTGGTGGGTCATCAGACCCATCGCGAGTTGCGGCACAGGTTGTTACCGGTATTGGTTTTATCGGTGCCGGTACGATTCTTTTCCTCAGTCGACAGCGTACCGTTATCGGGTTGACGACGGCGGCGACGATATGGGCGGTGGCGGCGGTGGGGTTGGCGGTGGGAGCTGGATTGTATGTGCTGGCTGCGGTCGGAGCGCTCATTGTCTTTGGTGCTCTGTATATTCCTCACCGGTTTTGAGTTCGTTGATAGCACGCAAGGAGGCGGCTTTTGAATCTGGGCGAGAAGATACTGGCAGCGCACAGCGGCAAGGCAAAAGTCTCTGCGGGCGATTTTGTTGACGTCCGCGTTGACTTGGTGCTTGCCAATGATATTACGGCGCCGCTGGCAATACAGGAGTTTGCGAAGCTGGGGGTGAATAAGGTCTTTGACCCAGACCGCGTGGTGCTGGTACCGGATCACTTCTGCCCAAATAAGGATATCCTCGCGGCGGAGCAGGCTAAAATGATGCGGGAGTTCGCGCGGAGGCAGGGAGTTCGCTACTACGAAGTGGGCAGGATGGGGATTGAGCACGTTCTTCTGCCGGAGCAGGGACTGGTGCTGCCCGGTGAAGTAATCGTGGGTGCGGATTCTCACACCTGTACTTATGGTGCGCTCGGGGCTTTTGCTACGGGCATGGGTTCAACCGATATCGCCGTAGCAATGGCTACTGGGGAAATCTGGATGAGGGTGCCGCCGGCCATCAAGTTTGTCTATCACGGCAGGCTCAAGAAGTGGGTTGGTGGCAAGGACCTGATACTATTCACCATCGGCCAGATTGGTGTTGAGGGCGCAAACTATTCGTCCATGGAATTCGCTGGCGAAGCGGTGGACATGCTCGGAATGGACGGCCGCTTTACTATGGCTAACATGGCTATCGAGGCCGGGGGCAAAGCCGGTCTTTTCGCCGTAGATGCCAGGACGCTGGAGTACGTTAAGCCGCGGGCGGAGCGACCGTACAGGGTCTACAAGAGTGATAAGAATGCGGCATATGCGCGGATACTGGAGTGGGATGTTTCGAAACTGGAGCCGCAGGTGGCCTTGCCGCACCTGCCGTCCAACGTACGGCCGGTCAGCGAGGTGAAAAATGTCGAGGTTGACCAGGTGGTGATTGGGAGCTGTACCAACGGGCGGCTTGATGACCTGCGGGTGGCGGCGGCGTTGCTGAAAGGTAAACAGGTGAGTCCCAGGGTGCGATGTATCGTGATACCCGGGTCCCAGCAGGTTTACATGCAGGCAATGAAAGAGGGTCTCCTGGAGATATTCGTTCAGGCTGGCGCGGCGGTGAGCACGCCGACCTGCGGCCCGTGTCTTGGCGGGCATATGGGCATTCTGGCGGCGGGGGAGCGGTGCTGTTCGACGACCAACCGCAATTTCGTCGGGCGTATGGGGAGTACCAAGTCGGAGGTGTTTCTGGCCGGACCGGCGGTGGTCGCGGCGACCGCGGTGGTTGGCCGGATTGCCAGCCCGGTGGAGATAGCCAGATGAAGTTGAAAGGGACCGTCCATAAGTATGGGGACCACATCAATACCGATGTCATCATCCCGGCGCGTTACCTCAGTTTGAGTGAGGGCTCCGACCTGGCGCGTCATTGCATGGAGGATATCGACGCCGAGTTTGTCAAGCGGGTAAAACCAGGCGACATCATAGTAGCGGCGGTCAACTTTGGGTGCGGGTCCTCTCGGGAGCATGCGCCGCTGGCAATCAAGGCGTCAGGTATATCGTGTGTTATCGCCGAAAGTTTCGCACGCATCTTTTTCCGTAACAGCATTAATACCGGACTGCCTTTGCTGGAGTCGCCGGAGGCAGTAAAGGGGACCAAAAGTGGCGATGTGCTTGAAGTGGAGCTGGAGACCGGCGAAATCAAGAACCTGACGACCGGCGAGACCTATCACGCCGCTCCATATCCGCCGTTCCTGCTTGACATAATTTCTGCAGGTGGTCTGGTAGAGTACACCAAGCGTAGACTGGAGAAAAAGAAATGAAGTTCGAACTGGCAGTCCTGCCCGGTGACGGGGTTGGGCCTGAGGTTGTTGCCGAAGCAGTCAAGGTACTGAACGCTACTGGTGATAGGTATGGACATAGCCTTAAGTATCGGTACGATCTTATTGGTGGGGCAGCCATTGACAGGTATGGTGTAGCCCTGACGGACGAGTGTCTGGCTATGTGTAAGGCCAGCGATGCCGTGCTTCATGGTGCGGTCGGTGGGCCCAAGTGGGATGATCCGAAGGCGAAGGTGCGCCCTGAGGATGGACTGCTCGGTCTGAGGAAGGGCCTGGGGACTTTTGCCAATCTGCGACCGGTGAAGCTGTATCCAATGCTCATCGATGCTGTGGCACTAAAACCCGAGGTGGTGCGTGGAGTTGACCTGATGGTGGTGCGTGAGCTTACCGGTGGGCTGTACTTTGGCAAGCCGAAACGGCAGTGGCTGAGCAAGAGCGGCCGCCACGCAGTTGACACCATGAAGTATTCGGAAAAAGAAATCAGGCGGATTGTAAAAGTGGGTTTCGAACTGGCACGGACGCGCCGCAAGAAATTGGCGTCAGTTGATAAGGCGAACGTGCTGGAGACTTCACGCCTCTGGCGACAAATTGCCATGGAAGTGGGAGTTGACTATCCGGATGTCCAGCTTGAGCACGTTCTGGTTGATTCCTGTTCGATGCGGCTTATTCAGCGGCCGGCTGATTTTGATGTCATCGTCACCGAGAACACTTTTGGCGATATCCTTACCGATGAAGCTTCAATGCTGGCCGGCTCGATGGGCATGCTGCCTTCGGCCAGTCTGGCGGGCATTCCCACGGAAGGCGGGCGCGCCTTTGGCCTTTACGAGCCGATTCACGGTAGTGCGCCGAAGCGCGCCGGGCAGAATCTGGCGAACCCTATTGCCACGATACTCAGTGCGGCTATGATGCTGAGGTACTCGTTAGGGCTGAGCGCCGAGGCTGATGCCGTGGAGGCGGCAATACTCAAGGTGCTTGAAGAGGGATACCGTACTTACGATATTATGGAAGCGGGGAAAGTTAAGGTCAGCACCAGCCGGATGGGTGATCTGATAGCCGAGAGGGTGCTGGCGAGGAAATAGTACAGAAGATACTCTGATGAAGTCAGTACAGATATACGATACTACCCTGCGTGACGGTGCTCAACGCGAGGGTATATCGTTTTCGGTTGAGGACAAGCTTAAGATCGCCCGTAAGCTGGACGAACTGGGTATCCATTTTATTGAGGGAGGGTGGCCGGGTTCTAACCCCAAGGACAGCAAGTTCTTCGCACGGGCGCGTCGGATGAAGTTCAAGCAGGCAACTCTTGTGGCTTTTGGTAGCACCAAGCGTCACGACGTTAAGGCGAAGGACGACCTGAATTTGAAGGCGCTGGTAGATTCAGGTGTGAGGGTGGTTACCATTGTTGGAAAAAGCTCGCGGATGCAGGTCATTGATGTCCTGGAAGTCAGCCTTGAGACTAATCTGGAGATGATATACGAGTCGGTTGCCTATCTGGTAGGCAGGGGACTAAGGGTATTCTTTGACGCCGAGCACTTTTTCGATGGCTACAGGATGGACCCGGATTATTCACTTAAGACGCTTAAGGCGGCGGACGATGCCGGTGCCGAGTGTCTGGTCTTATGTGATACTAACGGAGGAAGCCTACCGTCTCAAATTGGAGAGGCGGTCCGTGCCGCATGCCGAGTTTCACGCGCTTCGATTGGCATCCACGCTCACAACGATGCCGAGCTAGCTGTGGCCAATTCTCTGGCGGCGGTTGAGGCTGGGGCCAGCCAGGTTCAGGGCACCATCAATGGCTATGGAGAAAGGTGCGGCAACGCCAACCTGTGCTCCGTTATCCCGAACCTCAAGCTCAAGATGGGCATTAACTGTATATCCAATGCGAATCTGTCAAGGCTGGCGGAGGTCGCCCATTTTGTGGCCGGCGTTGCCAACCTGACGCTTGACCGTCATCTTCCGTACGTCGGTGATAGCGCCTTCACACACAAAGGCGGACTTCATGTCTCAGGTCTGATGAAATGTGATATCAGCTATCATCACGTTGACCCGTTGCTGGTAGGCAATACTCACCGCGTGGTTGTCTCAGAGCTTTCCGGTAAAAGCAACATTATCTATAAGGCTAAGGAGCTGGGTATTAACCTCTCGCCGAGAGAAGAGGAAACACGGCGTGTGCTTGACCAGATTAAACTTCTGGAGAGCCGGGGCTTCCAGTATGAGGACGCCGACGCCTCTTTTGAGCTTCTCCTGCGGCGGGCGCAACCCGGCTACAAGCCGCCGTTCGAACTGGTGGACTTCATGGTGGTGGTGGAGAGACACCGCCGCCTGCCGACCTCAAATACCCATGAAGAGACACTGGCTGAGGCGACGGTCAAGGTGCGGGTTGGCAAGAGGGTTATCCACACTGCGGCGGAGGGTAATGGCCCGGTCAATGCTCTCGATGCGGCCCTGCGTAAGGCGCTGGTTCAGTTCTATCCGAGTTTGGCCGATATCAAGCTGGTTGACTACAAAGTGCGCATCCTTGAGGAGGCGTCCGGCACTGGCTCACAGGTGCGGGTGTTGATTGAGTCTACCGATGGTAAAGATACATGGCGCACCGTTGGGGGGTCGAGCAACATTATCGAAGCCAGCTGGTTGGCTTTGGCTGACAGCCTTGAGTACTGGCTGATCAGGCACAGCGGCAGTTAGCCTGGGTATTCTCCGGCCGGTTTCCCGACGGGCATGATATAAAGCGGTCTTATCGTCTCGTCCAGCCCGAGCAGATTTCTCACAGCCTCGTCGTCGAAGGCCCCGACCATTACTGTGCCGAGACCCAGAGCAGTCGCCTGCAAATGGATATCTTGGCCAATGTGCCCGGCCTCCATGTTGACGTAGCGCTGGGCGCGTGCCCCGTAGCGGAAGGCGGTTCGGGAGAAGATGGCGCAGGCAATCAGCACGGCCGGTGCGCTGGCCACGGATTGCTGGCCGAGCGCGACTTCGGATAGGGAAGAGCGGATATCGCCCGGCTTTTCCATGGTCAGTGAATGACTGTCTGGAGCGTAATGGTAGACTCCGGCATTGATACCGGCTACGGTTTGCTCTCCGGTTGCTACTACGATTTCAAGTGGGTAGGTCGCGCCAGCACTCGGTACGGCGCGAAATCTTCCATGGGTGATGCCCTGGGCTGCCCAGAGGAGTTGGGCTAGCTGTTCAAGGGTCAGCGCTGACTTTTCGTACCGTCGTACCGACTTGCGGCGGGAGATGGCTTCCTCAACCGAGACTTGCCCTCTGGTGCTCGGCGGCGGCAGTCGGACTACGGGAGCCGGCATCTTGCGGTTCTGTTTCATCCCTTTACCACCCCCAGCGGCTCTGCCATGAGCACCTTGCGTGATATTCCGGCTTGGTGTGTTATCTCAATTACCTTGCTGACGTCTTTGTAGGCTTCCGAGGCTTCCTCCGCCAGTGAATGCGGACTGGCGGCTTTGACGATGATGCCGCGGGAGGCAAGTTCCTGAGTGATGTTGACGCCCTTGAGACTGCGCATAGCCGCGCCGCGGCTCTGAACACGTCCGGCCCCGTGACAGGTAGAGCCGAAAGTCTCCTGCAGTGCCCGGTCGGTGCCGACGGCCACGTACGAACGCCGTCCCATGTCGCCCGGGATGAGCACCGGCTGGCCGATAGATGCGTATTTCTTCGGGACATCTTTGTGCCCGGCGGGGAATGCCCTGGTAGCGCCCTTGCGGTGGACGCAGACGGTGACCGGCCTGCCATCTACCATGTGCTGTTCTATTTTGGCGATGTTGTGGGCGACGTCATAGATTTGAGCCATGCCCAACTGGTCGGGCGTTCGGCCAAAGACCCTGGAGAAAGCCTCTCGTGACCAGTGGGCGATGCACTGACGGTTGGCCCAGGCGTAGTTGGCGGCACAGGCCATGGCGGCGAGGTAATCTCTGGCTTCTGGAGAGTCAAGCGGCGCGCATGCCAGTTCGCGGTCAGGCAGGCTGATAGCATAGCGACGTACTGCGCCCCCCATGACCCGCAGGTAGTCGTCGCAGACCTGGTAGCCCAATCCTCTGGAGCCGGTGTGTATCAGCAGGAGCACCTGCCCGATACCTTCTATACCCATGGTTCTGGCAGCGGCCTCGTCATATATCTCCCGAACCACCTGGACTTCAAGAAAATGGTTGCCGGAACCAAGGGTGCCTGATTGGGGAATGCCGCGTTTTCTGGCGCGGTCGCTTACCTTGTCAGGGTTGGCGCCTTTCATAGCGCCGCCTTCTTCAGTAACTTCGAGGTCATCAGACAGGCCGTAACCGTGGCTCACTGCCCATTGGGCGCCTTTCTCGAGGACATCGCGCAGGTCGCGGTCGCTCAGGCGTATCTTGCCTTCAGAGCCTAAACCGGATGGTACGTGATTAAAGAGTGCATTCACCAGGGCGCTAATGCGTGGCTTGACCTCGGCTTCTGTAAGGTTGGTGCGGAGGAGCCTGACACCGCAGTTGATGTCGTAGCCGACGCCTCCGGGTGAGACAACCCCATCCTTAATGCTGGTGGCGGCAACGCCGCCGATGGGGAAACCGTAACCCCAGTGGATGTCGGGCATGGCCATGGAACGGCCGATGATTCCAGGTAGAAAAGCGACATTGGCCACCTGTTCCGGCGCCTGTTCCTCGCGTATCAACGCCAACATGGCCTGGTCAGCATAGATCAGTCCGGGTACCCGCATCCCGGCCTTGTAGCTCCGGGGGATTTCCCAGCGGTAGTCGTCTATGCGATTCAGCGGTCCGTCCCATCCGGTCATCAATATGTCCCTTCAGATATCGAAAATGATGCGAGCGTGGTACCCCTGAGTGTCCCTGCTAATTTGAAGCATATGGTATGTGGCCGCCTTGACGTCACGGTGAACGTTGTGTCTGGAGGGGTCGAGCCTTTCGCCGGAGCATTCGGCATCAAGGTATTTGGAAGTGAGCCGCGCTATTGTGAAGCGGCTGAAAAGCAGGTGTTCGGTGTCCCAGAGGTAAATAAGCTCGTTAAGCCAGCGGATGAGCAGACTTTCGCGGTCGTACGCACTTGCTGAAACAGTTCGAGTCTCGGTTGTCTTCACCTTTTCCGGGTCAGAGATAAGACTGAAAAGGGCGAATGCGGCGCTGGAAAAGAGTTCCTTAAGATTCCTGCCGTACACTTCGATTCCGATGTCAGCAGTGTGGTCGATAATCTTAAACGGTCTGGTCAAGTCCGTGGCCTCCGCCGCGTCTCCTCCGGGTTAGCGGTCAGTTGAACGTGTAAGTATGGCAATTATACCCAAAGCTAACGCACCTTGACAAAGGGCTCGTTTCGACTTTACACTGATTGCCTGAGGAAGTCACATACGGCAGGAGTGAAACGACCATGTCTAACATTGTGGGCAAGATGGCCCAGGAAATGTTTGATGGTTCGGCTCTAAGGAAAGCCTTTCGTACCGCCCTAGCACGGGTGGAGAGCCACGTTGATGAACTCAACCGTCTTAATGTTTTCCCCGTGCCCGACGGAGACACCGGTGTTAATATGATGCTGACTCTGCGTGCTGCTAACCGCGCTATTGCCGATCTGGCTTCGAACTCGGCGGCGGTGGTGGCCGCCACAGCGGCCCGCGGCGCTCTGCTCGGGGCGAGCGGAAACTCCGGAGTGATTCTGTCCCAGATACTTCGCGGCATCGCCCGTGGTCTGGAGATGAAGGACCGGTTTTCGCCATCTCATTTCGCTCAGGCGCTTCACGCGGCGGCAGAGAACGCCTATCGGGCGGTGACCAATCCGGCCGAGGGTACGATATTGACGGTGAGCAAGGACGTCGCACGGACTGCTTTGAGTATGGCCGAGCGTGGTGCCGGGTTCAGTGAGATGATGAGCGCCGTAGTGACGCAGGCGGGTCGTACGGTAAAGAAGACGCCTGAAATGCTCCCTCAATTGAAGGAAGCTGGTGTTGAAGATGCCGGTGCCAGAGGACTTCTTTATGTTCTTCAGGGTATCAAGGATGCTATTTCGGGCCGGGTAGGGAGGGTGGGGATGGGGCGCTCGGCGAAGCAGGCGGCGCCCGCGGCGGCGAAGGCCAAACATGTGGAAAGGCGCTATGGCTTCGATGTCCAGTTCCTGCTGCGCGGCAACCATCTGGCCGTAGCCGAAATAAGACACCGTATTGAGACTATGGGCGAGTCGGTACTGGTTGTGGGTGATGAGGAAATAGTCAGGGTGCACATTCATACCTTCAAACCCGAGGCTGTGCTTGACTATGCTCGCGGTGTTGGCGATGTGAGTGATGTAGAAGTTCAGGATATGGACGAGCAGGTGGCCGGGCGTGGCAAACGCGGTTCGGCGAAGCACGGTACTCACCCGGAGTAGATGCGGATTACCCGGGCGGAAAGTAAGGACTGAGAATCTGCGTCAGGTTCATGACCGCTGGCACTCTAAGGCTTCAAATCTGAACGGCTCTGGTAGATGCTTTTCTGCCCAGCTACCAGGAGGAAAACCTGGACTTCGAGTTCACCCCGGAGCAAGAGAACTTTCGCAGGGAACTTCGTGAGTTCTGCGAACGCGAACTTCCTGTCGGGTGGATATGGCGCGTGGGTACCTCGCGCTATGAGGAGGAGGTGGCAACACCGGAGGAGGAAGCCTTCTACCGGTCTTTCCAGCGTAAACTGGGCGCGAAAGGCCTTCTCTCAACTTGGTGGCCAGCTGAATATGGTGGCCGGGGGCATTCCAAGATAGAGTCAGCTATTCTGAGGGAGGAGCTGGCTTACTACGGTGCACCCGGACTCTTCGGGCCGACCTATGAGCTTTTTGTACCGATGATGCTGGCTTTTGGTACAGAGGAGCAAAAGCGTCGCTTCTTACCGCCACTGGCCAGAGGCGAATGGATATTCTGTCAGGGCTTCAGCGAGCCGGATGCCGGCTCTGATCTGGCTTCACTAAAATCGCGTGCGGTGGAGAAAGAGGGCGGCTACGTGCTTGATGGGCATAAAGTCTGGGTCAGCGCGGCAAGGATCTGCGACTGGGGTTTCTTCCTGTTTCGTACGGACCAGAAAGCGACACGGCATCGCGGCCTCAGCATGTTCCTGGTTGAGCTATCAGCGCCGGGCATCACACGTAGGACGGTAAATGACTACGCCGGTCTGCCAGCATGGCAGGAGATATTCTTCGATGGGGTGCGTGTGCCCAAGGAGAACCTGCTTGGCGGCAAGAATAATGGCTGGCAGGTAGCCATGTATGCCCTTAATCATGAACGGTCGGGGCTGGTCTGGTTGGGTACCTGCCGCCGTGCGCTCGATCGGCTGGTGGCCTACGTAAAAGAGCATAAAACTCTGGCTGAGGATTCATCTATCCGTGAGAAACTGGCGGCGTTGGCGGTTGAGGTCGAAACGGCGAGGCTGGCCTGTTACTACGTGGCCTCTATGCAGGACCGTGGTGTGATTCCGGTGTATGAGGCAAGTATGGCCAAAATACTGACGTGTCACTCAAGCATCCATCTGGCTGAGGCCGGTCTGGAGATAATGGGTGAATACGGTTTGCTTGACACGGGCTCGCCGCGGGCGCCGTTTGACGGAGGTGTCGCGCGTACGTATTTGAGCTACCCGATGTGGGTGCTGGGTGGGGGATCGCTTGAAATACAGAAAGAGGTAATCGCCCGTCTTGGGCTGGGATTGCCGAAACTGTCAGATTGAAATCCGGGGTTTCAGGTGGACTATTCGTTCAGTGAGAAGCAGGAAATGATAAGGGCATCAGCCCGGGACTTTCTGGCCCGTGAGTGCCCGTTGAAAATGGTGCGTCAGGTTGAGACCGGACGGGACAGTCTTCCGGCATCGCTGTGGAAAAAGCTTGCAAACCTTGGCTGGCCGGGTCTGCTGATACCGGAGGAATACGGTGGTAGTGGTGGTACTCTGCTTGACATGGTGGTAGTCCTTGAGGAGGCGGGGCGTGTTCTGTTGCCGGGGCCGCTCATCCAGACGGTTGTGGGGGGCGTGGCAATTCTGTGGGGTGGCTCTGAAGATCTCAAGAGAAGGCTTCTGCCGCAGATTGCGGGCGGCGAGTCAATAGTCACTCTGGCTGTTGTAGAGACTGAGGCCGGCGGAGGGGCGTACTTTCGGGTGGTGCGTGATGGTAATGATTTTCGCGTTACCGGTAGCAAGATTTTTGTTCCCGACGCCGCGGCGGCACAGTACATTGTCTGCACATTTAAGACCGGTGATGGGGCGGATGACGTCAATTTACTATTGATTGAGACAGGGACGCCAGGCATGACGCTGAAGCCTTTGAAAGCCATCTCAGGTGCCAGACTATATGAAGTCGCTTTCAATGATGTGCGCGTGCCTGCTGAAAGCATGTTGGGGAAACGCGAAGATAGCAGGGGTTCTGGAGTCGGTAGAGTACTTCGGTATGCAGTGGTGGCGCAGTGTGCCTGGATGGTTGGGGCGGCAGGCCGGGTATTTGAGATGGCGGTAGAGTACGTCAAGACCAGATTGCAGTATGGACGGCCGATTGCCGCCTTTCAAAGTGTCCAGCACCAGTGCGCTGACATGGCCGTTGATTTGTGGGCGGCTGAGTACGTTACCCATTATGCCGGGTGGAAGCTCGGCAAGTATCCTGACTCTTCGTGGGAGGTTTCTGTTGCCAGAGCCTGGGTCAATGATGCCTGCCTGCGCGTTGCCTCACGCGCCTGCTACCTCCACGGAGCGCTCGGTTACAGCGAGGAGTATGATGCCCAGCTCTACCTCCGGCGCATTGCCGGGGTGGCGTCGGCCTTCAGTGGTACCAGGCATCATCTGGAGATGGTAGCACGGGGATTGCTTGGTTAGACCTCATTGACTTTTGCGGTACATGGGCCTAGACTAATTTCCGCCTGTGCCCGCTGAGCTTTAGCATTGGGGGCACGGCGTAACGTGAAGACAAACGGGGGTAAGCATGGACCAG